>JBKPTC010000168.1:0-4019 GCA_046735355.1 bacterium | reverse complement strand
GCCCGGAGCGCGCACGTGCGCTCGCCGAACGGACGGGCGTCGAGCACGGCGGGCTCGAGCGCCTCGGCGACGCGCTCGCCGAGGCCGACCTCGTCGTCAGCGCCACCGGCGCGACCGGCATCGTCGTCGAGCACGGCGCCGTGTCCGGCGCGATGCGAGCGCGGCCGCGCCGCCCGTTGTTCGTCCTCGATCTGGCCGTTCCACGGGACGTCGAGCCGTCGGTCGGGGGCATCGACGGCGTGCGGCTGCTCGACGTCGAGGGGCTCCGCGCCTCGCTCGCCCGCCGCGAGAACGAGATCGGCGGCGAGATCGAGCGCGCACATGTCCTGGTGCGGGAGGAACTGCGCCGGTTCGCGGTCCGGCGCCGCTCCGAGCATCTCGCCCCTCTCATCGCGGCGCTCCGGCGGCGAGGGGACGAGATCGCCTCCGGCGAGGTCGCACGCTTCCGGGCGCAACTCGCCGCCCTGACGCCCGACGAGCGGGCCGCGGTCGACTCGATCGCGCGCGGCATCGTCGCGAAGCTGCTGCACGAGCCGATCGTCCGCCTGAAGGAGCGACCGGCCGCCACCGCGAGCGAGCACGCGCGCGCGCTGGCCGAGCTGTTCGATCTCGAGCCGCCCGACACGCCTGCGCGGTGACGCTCCGGATCGGCACGCGGCGCTCGCGCCTCGCGCTCGCGCAGGCGGAGGAGGTCCGCGTCCGGCTCGCGGAGGCGGGCGTGGAGTCGAACCTCGTTCCGATGTCGACCGCAGGCGACCGCGGCGAGGCGGCCGAGGGCGCGATCGCGGGACTCAAAGGGCTGTGGGTGAACGAGATCGTCCGAGCCCTTCGCGACGGCGAGATCGATGCCGCGGTGCACTCGGCCAAGGACCTGCCCGCCGAGGACGAGGACGGCGTCGTGATCGCCGCGGTTCCGGAACGGGCGAGCGCGCTCGACGTCCTCGTCACACGCGACGGTGAGCTCGCGCCGGGGGCGCGCGTCGGCACATCGAGCCTGCGACGTCAGGCGCAGGTGTGGCGATGGCGGCCGGACGTGTTACTCAAGGACGTTCGTGGCAACGTCGACACACGGCTGCGCAAGCTCGAGGACGGTGTGGTCGACGCGCTGATCCTCGCGGCCGCCGGACTGCTGCGACTCGGGATCGTGCCGCCCAACGCGACGCCGATGTCGGTCGCCGAGATGGTGCCCGCGCCCGGACAGGGATGCCTGGCCGTCCAAACGCGCGACGACGAGACGCGCGACCTGGTCGCGTCGCTCGATCACGCGGCGAGCCGCATGGCGCTCGACGCCGAACGGCGGCTGACGGCGTTGCTCGGCGGTGGGTGCGCGCTGCCGCTCGGCGCGCATGCGGAGGTGGATCAGCTCGACGTCCGGTTGATCGGCCTCGTGTCGAGCGCCGACGGCGCCCGCCTCGTCCGGACGAGCGTCGGCGCCGCCACCGCCGACGAGGCAGCGCGGCTCGCGGCCGAGGACCTCCTCGCGCAGGGCGCCGACGAGATCCTCGCGGCCGTCCGACCGTGAGCCGTCGGCCGCTCGAGGGTCGGACCGTGCTGATCACGCGGCCGGCCGACCAGTCGGCGGCGCTCATCGCCGAGCTCGAACGGCGCGGCGCGCGCGCGATCGCCGCACCGACGATCGAGCTCGTTCCCGTGCGGTCGGCCGCGCTGACGCGCGCGCTGCGCGAGCTCGCGGCGGGCCGGTTCGCCTGGATCACGCTGACCAGCCGCCAAACCGTCGACGTGCTCGCGACGCGGTTGCCTCCGACCGATGTCCGCGCTCGCGTCGCGGCGATCGGCGAGGGGACGGCCACGGCGTTCCGGGCGTGGAGCGGACGCGAGCCGGACCTGATGCCGGAGCGGTTCACGACCGCGGCACTCGCGCGCGCGTTCCCTCGGGGGTCGGGTCGCGTCCTGTGCGCTCGAGCCGACATCGCGCCGGAGGGGCTCGAGGCGGCGCTCGCCGCCAAGGGCTGGTCGCCGGAGCGCGTCGACGCGTACCGAACCCGCTTGGCGAAGCGGCTGCCACTCGAGGCGCGGGACGCGCTCGCCGGAGGCGACGTCGACGCGATCACGTTCACGAGCGCGTCGACCGTCCGAGGATTCGTTGCCGCAGCGGGCCGCGTTGCCGGTCATCCGAAAGTCGTCTGTATCGGCCCGGTGACGTCCAAGGAGGCGCGGGCGCACGGGTTGCCCGTCGCGGCGGTGGCGCGGCCCCACACGATCGCGGGACTGGTCGAGGCGGTCGAGCGCGCCCTTCGATGACGGCGCGACGCGACGGCGCGTAACGAGGCCGTCCGTGAAACGGTTCGCTCTGCGTCGAGGGCGCTAGCATCGGGCCATGGCCTCGTCGTTCCCGCGGTCCCGGCCGCGCCGTCTCCGCCGCACCCCGGCCCTTCGCTCGCTCGTTCGGGAGACCGATCTCGCACCGCGGCACTTGATCGCGCCACTCTTCGTCAAGGAGGGCATCGAGGAGCCCGTGCCGATCGAGTCGATGCCCGGGCAGCTGCAGCACACGCTCGAATCGCTCCGCAAGGAGGCAGCCGAGACGGCCGCCAGGGGCGTGACGGCATTCATGCTGTTCGGCGTGCCAGCGCGGAAGGACGCCGAGGGGTCCCAGGCGTGGAACCCCGACGGGATCGCGCAGCGGGCGCTGCGAACGCTGCGTGAGGAGCTCGGCGACGACGCGGTCCTGATCGCCGATCTGTGTCTGGACGAATACACGGACCATGGACACTGCGGCGTCCTCGACGACGACGGCAACGTCGACAACGACGAGACGCTCACTCGCTACCGGTGGATCGCGGTGGCGCAGGCCGAGGCCGGCGCCGACATGGTCGGCCCGAGCGGCATGATGGACGGTCAGGTCGCCGCGCTCCGCGACGAGCTCGACGCCGGCGGGTTCGAGCGCGTCGGCATCATGGCCTACGCGGCGAAGTTCGCCTCCGCGTTCTACGGTCCCTTCCGCGACGCCGCCGAGTGTGCGCCGAGGTTCGGCGACCGGAGCGGCTATCAGATGGATCCGGCCAACGGCGACGAGGCGATCCGCGAGATCCGAGCCGACATCGGCGAGGGCGCCGACATCGTCATGGTGAAACCCGCCCTCCCCTACCTCGACGTCATCCGCCGGGCGAAGGACGCGACCGGCTTCCCGATGGCGGCCTACAACGTCAGCGGCGAGTACGCGATGCTCAAGGCCGCCGTGGCCAACGGCTGGCTCGACGAGCGCCGGGCCTCGCTCGAGGTCCTCACCTCGATCCGCCGGGCGGGCGCGGATCTCATCTTGACGTACCACGCGAAGGACGCCGCGGACTGGCTCTCCACGAGCTGACCTCGGCGGGCTGAAACGAAACCGCCCGCTCGCCGGACCATAGAGATGGAAACCTCATCCAGGGAAGGAGATCCATCCATGGCGTACGAGATCGCAACGGTCGGCGCCGGCTGCTTCTGGGGTGTCGAGTGGGTCTTCCGGCAGGTCCCGGGCGTGATCGACGTGGTCTCCGGCTACAGCGGCGGGTTCGTCGAGAACCCCGACTACGGCCTGGTCTGCACCGGCACGACCGGCCATGCCGAGGCCGTCCAGATCTCGTTCGACCCCGACCTGGTCACGTACGACCAGTTGCTCGAGGTCTTCTGGGCGATGCACGACCCGACGCAGGTCGACCGACAGGGGCCGGACCGCGGAACGCAGTACCGATCGATCATCCTCGCGCACTCGCCCGAGCAGCGCGCGGCCGCCGAGGCCTCGAAGGCCAAGGCGCAGGCGATGTTCGCCGAGCCGATCGCGACGGAGATCAAGGACTTCGTCGCGTTCTATCCGGCCGAGGGCTACCACCAGCGCTACTACGACAAGACGGGGCACGAGCCGTATTGCCACGTGCTGCCGATCGACCGCCTGGCCGAGCTCGGGCTGGTGCCCAGCCGGTCGTAGCTAGGTCAACTGCTCGCGGAGGAACGCGATCGTCCGTTCCCATGCGAGCGCAGCGGCATCCGTGTCGTGCGCCTCGCGGGTGTCGTTGAAG
>JBKPTC010000167.1:0-17843 GCA_046735355.1 bacterium | reverse complement strand
GGAACGCGCCGCTGCCGCCCGCGCCCTCTCCAGCCGGCGGCCGCCGCACCGGCATCGTCGTCGTCGTCGTCCTCGCCCTGATCGCCGCCGCGATCGCGGCCGTCTCGCTCTCTAGATCCGAGGACCCGGGACGGTCCGCCGCCGCGTCGCTGCGGCCGTCGGCCAGCTCGTCGCCGTCGGCATCGGTCGCGGCGCCGGCCGGGCTGTCGGCGGACGCGTCGGGGCCGTTCCGGGTGACGCTGCGATGGGAGAGCTCGAGCGATCCACCCGACTACGTCACCGTCAGCAGGGATGGACGGGTCGTCGCAACGCTGCCCGGTACGACGCGCCGATGGGTCGACGCGACCGCGGTGCCCACCGAGCGGTACCGCTACTCGATCCGAGCCGTCGGCGGCGGGGGCGCGCGATCGAGCGCCGTCGCGACCGACGTGAAGATGCCGAAGGCGCCGCTCGCCGATGCACGGGTGGCCGGCGTGTACCAGGCGACGTTGACCGTCATGTCGAAGTTCGGGTACTCGTCGCTTCGGCCGACGCAGAAGGTCGGTTGGCGTTTCCGCCCCGTCTGCGATGCGGGCAGCTGCGACGTGCGGTGGCAGGTGCTGCACGTGAAGGACTTCCTGCCGCGGCTCCAACGGAAGGGCGCGACCTACAACGGCGGCGCGAGCGCGAGATACAACACCGTGTGCTCGGGCGTGACGGTGGCCTCCTCGCTGTCGCTGGACCTGCACGTGAGTCGTGCGGACGCCGTTCGCGACGCGTGGGTGGCGACCGAGCTGGCGGGGACGTTCAGCGAACGGACGGGCGCGCAGCTCGGGTGCATCGGCTCGGGCGCCGACTTCTCGGTCAAGGCCAAGCTGTACCGTTGACGCGGCCTCGGCTCCGCGCGGGCGTCGACCCGCCTCGCGCGTACGCTTCCGGTCCCGCCCCCGGAAAGGACGACGATGAGCACGACGAGGCCGGCGCACCGAACCCTGACCAACCCGTTCTCCAAGCACGAGGCCGAGCGACGGCAGGACGTGCAGAACCGGATCGCCGATGCGATCACCAGGTTCGCCGGCTCGATGACGTTCGTGTACGTCCACCTCGTGTGGTTCACGTGCTGGATCGTGTTCCGCGTGGAGCGCTATCCGTACGGGCTGCTGACGATGATCGTCTCGCTCGAGGCGATCTTCATGTCGACGTTCATCCTGATCAGCCAGAACCGTCAGGACGCCCGCCGACAGGTCGTCGCGGACGAGCAATGGCGGTTCGTGCAGATGGAAGAGACACAGAATGAGGAGCTGATCGCGCTGTCGAACCAGATCCTCGCGCTGACGAAGGACGTGCACGCGATGACGTCGGAGCTGCGGGCGCGCGGGGACGGGCAGCCGCCGACGGCCGGCGCGTAGAGTGGACGAAGCCGAGCAGGAGTCGTCGATGAGCCACGTCTTCCACCGCGTCCTCACGAGACAGCTGCCGACGGCGACGCGTGCGGAGGGTGTCTGGATCGAGGACGCCGACGGGCGCCGGTACCTCGACGCCGCGGGCGGGGCGATCGTCGTCAACATCGGGCACGGCGACCGCTCCGTCGTCGAGGCGATCTCGGAGCATCTGTCGAGGATCCAGTACGTGCACGGAACCGCGTTCACGACCGAGGCGCTCGAGGGCTACGCGGACGAGCTCGCCCCGATGCTGCCTCTGGACGACCCGCGTATCTATCCGGTCAGCGGCGGCAGCGAGGCCGTCGAGACGGCGATCAAGCTCGCGCGTGCGTACCACCTCGCGCGCGGCGAGGACCGCCCGGTCGTCATCGGGCGTTGGAACGCGTATCACGGCAACACGCTCGGCACGCTCGATGTGGGCGGCAAGCGCGCGCTGCGGCGCCCGTACGAGCCGTGGCTGGGGCGGTTCGAGCACGTCGACGCCGCGTACGAGTACCGCTGCCCGAACCCGGATCATCCGACGGCGTGTGGACGGTTCCTGGCCGGCGGGCTCGATGCCGCGATCGTGGAGGCCGGGCCGGGGCGCGTCGCCGCGTTCGTCGCGGAGCCGGTCGCGGGGGCCACGCTCGCCGCGGCCGTTCCGCCCGACGACTACTGGCCCTCCGTCGTCGAGGTCTGCCGCCGTCACGGCGTCCTCGTGATCGCCGACGAGGTGATGACCGGCTTCGGCCGGACGGGAACGTGGTTCGGCGTCGATCGGTGGGACGTCCGGCCCGACATCCTGACGGCGGGGAAGGGCTCGACGAGCGGCTACGTGCCGTTCGGGTTCGCGGCGTGCAGCGGCGAGGTCTTCGAGACCCTTCGCCCGCACGGCTTCGTGCACGGGTTCACCTGGTCGCACAACGGCCTCGGCGCGGCGGCCGCCCGCGCCGTGCTTCACCGTCTCCGCGACGATTCGTTGGTGCAGGCCGCGGCGACGCAGGGCGAGCGTCTGCTGAAGGAGCTCGGGTCCTCGCTCGCCGACAGCCCGGTCGTCGGCGACGTCCGTGGAACCGGGCTGATGATCGGCATCGAGCTCGTCGCCGACCGCGAGACCAAGCGGCCGTTTCCCCGCGCGGACCGGGCCGCCGAGCGCGTCGTCGCGGCAGCGCGCGAGCACGGCCTGCTGCTGTACTCGAGCACCGGACACGTCGACGGAACCGACGGCGATCTCCTCATGCTCGGGCCGCCGTTCGTCATCGGCGACGACGAGATCGGTCTCGTGGTCGAACGCACGCGGGCGGCGGTCGCCGTCCTTCGATGAGCGGCCTCGCGGGGCTGGTCGTGTGCCGCGAGGCTCGGACCTACGACCACGGGCCGCAGCATCCGCTCAGACCCGAGCGGGTCATGCTCACCTGGGACCTGATCGAGGAGCTGGGGCTCGACTCGGCTCCGCTCGTCAAGGTCCTCGGATGTCGTCCGGCGACCGACGACGAGTTGCTGCTCGTGCACACGCCGGAGTATCTCGACGCCACTCGCCGGGCCGGCGAGGGACAGCCGGGTGACTTCCGCCGGTTCGGATACGGGCCGGGCGACAACCCGGTCTTCGCCGGGATGCACGAGGCGGCCGCGCTCGTCGTGGGCGCGACGCTGTCCGCCGCCGCCGCGATCCTCGACGGCGACGTGGCGCACGCGTTCAACGCGGCCGGAGGACTCCATCACGCGATGCCGTCGCGAGCGTCCGGCTTCTGCGTCTACGACGACCCCGCGGTCGCGATCGCATGGCTCCTCGACCGCGGCGTCGAGCGGATCGCCTACGTCGACGTCGACGTCCACCACGGCGACGGACCGCAGGCGATCTTCTACGACGATCCGCGCGTGCTGACGATCTCGATCCACGAGTCCGGGGCGTACCTGTTTCCCGGAACCGGCTTCGTGGAGGAGCGCGGGGCCGCCGAGGCCGAGGGCACCAAGGTCAACGTTCCGCTGGACCCCTCGACCGGCGACGACGGCTGGCTGGCGGCGTTCCGCGCGATCGTTCCGCCGCTCGTGCGCGCGTGGCGCCCCGACGTCCTCGTGACGCAGCTCGGGTGCGATACGCACCACACGGATCCGCTCGCGCACCTGCGACTCACGACACGCGCGTATCGCGAGGCGGCCGCCATCCTCCACGAGCTCGCGCACGAGGCGGCCGGCGGCCGGTGGCTCGCGACGGGCGGCGGCGGCTACCAGTGGGCCCGCGTCGTGCCGCGCGCGTGGACGCTCTACTTCGCCGAGATGGCCGGGACGGAGCCGCCCGACTCGCTGCCCGAGGGCTGGATCGAGCGCGTCGAGTTCACGCTGCGCGCGCCGGTCCCGACGACGTTCTCGGAGCCGCCGCCGGACTCCGTCGCGCCGGCCGCCGAGGCCGAGCGGGTCGCCGAGCGCGTGCGCTCCAGCGCGTTTCCCGCGCTCGGCGTGACGATGCCGTGAGCCGCCGTTCGAAGCTCGTCTGCACGCTCGGGCCGGCCACGGACTCCGACGACGCGGTCCGGGCGCTCGCCGACGCGGGCACCGACGTCTTCCGGATCAACATGTCGCACGGCGCTCCCGAGGCGCACGCGTCGGCCGTCGAGCGCGTACGCCGCACGTCCGACGCGCTCGACCGCCCGCTCGCCGTCATGGCGGATCTGCCCGGGCCCAAGATCCGGCTCGGCGCGCTCGCCTCGGACCCGCTCGTCCTCACCGCCGGATCGCCGTTCGCGCTCCGGACCTCCGGCGGACCGGGCGACGTCTCCGGGGCGAGCACCAGCTACGCGGGCCTCGCCGCCGACGTCCGGCCGGGCGACCGCATCCTGCTCGCCGACGGCGCCGCCGAGCTCCGAGTACAGCGCATCGAGGGCGACGAGGTCGTGACCGAGGTGGTGCGCGGCGGCAGCGTTCGCGCGCGAGCCGGCCTCAACGTGCCGGCCGAACGGCTGCGCGTGCCCGCGATCACGGATCGAGATCGCGCGGCGCTGGCGTCCGCGCTCGAGCTCGGCGTCGATCTGCTGGCGCAGTCGTTCGTCCGTTCCGGCGACGACGTCGCCGAGCTCCGACGTCTGATGCGGGACCACGCCGTTCCGATCGTGGCCAAGATCGAGACGCGCCCGGCGGTCGACGCGATCGACGACGTCGTGCGTCACGCGGACGCCGTGATGGTTGCCCGCGGTGATCTCGGCGTCGAGCTGCCGCTCGAGGAAATCCCCGTGCTCCAGAAGCACCTGCTGCGGGCGGCGCGGTCGGCCGGCCGCGCGACGATCGTGGCGACGCAGATGCTCGAGTCGATGATGCGGGCGCCGCGTCCGACGCGCGCCGAGGCGAGCGACGTCGCCAACGCCGTGCTCGACGGCGCCGACGCGATCATGCTCTCGGAGGAGACGGCGGTGGGGGAGTTCGCGATCGAGGCGGCTCGGACGGCCGCGCGGATCGCCGAGGTCGCGGAGACGACGGGCGGCGACTTCCGCGCCGGCGCGCCGCCGTGCTCGCACCGCGACGAGGCGGCGGCCGTCGCGCACGCCGCGGCGCAGATCGCGAACGACGATCCGGCGGTGGCGGCGATCGCGTGCTACACCGGCAGCGGCCTCACGGCCAACCTGCTGTCGTCCGAGCGACCGGGCGTTCCGATCGTCGCGTTCGCGGCGGATGCGTCGGTCCGACGAGCGCTCGCGATCCGGTGGGGCGTGATCCCGGTCGACGCCGCGGCGCCGTCGGATACGGACGACATGATCGCGCTGATGGATCGCGGTCTCGTCTCGCGCGGCATCGTCGAGCCCGGTGCGTCGGTCGTGATGGCAGCATCCTCGCCGGCCGGCCGGACGACCACCAATCTGCTCAAGGTGCACCACGTCGGCGCCGTGGACTAGCGGCGGTCCGCGTCGCTACGCGGCTCGAAGCGCCTTCGCGAAGATGATGGAACCCGCGCTGCGCGCGCGAAGACCTCGGGCCAGGCGTCGCGGCGCGGGACGCGCGAGCCGACGCCCACCGTGTCGCTGGCTCCGATCGCGACGTAGACGACGCGCCCAGTGTGCCACCCGCGGCTGCGTTCGCCGCCCCGAGTACGCGTCGCGGTCCGGCTCAGCCGCGGGCCGCGGGCGTCGAGCCGATCCGGCGCGTCGCCGTTCGGACGCCCCATCGATACAGGGGCGGCGTCAGGATGCGGAACGCCTCGAACACGCCCATGCCGCGCGGCACGTCCACCTCCGGCCCGCGCCCGCGGCGGACGACGTCGACGATGACACGCGCGACCCGGTCGGGATCCATGACGAGGATCGCGGGCATGCCGTTCATCGGGAACCCCTCGGTCCGCGCGAACCCGGGGTTCACGCTCGTGACGAGGATGCCCCTCGGCGCGAGCTCGTAGGACAGCGACTCGCTGAACGCGACGACGGCATGCTTGGACGCCGAGTACACGGCCGATCCGGGGGCCGCGTACCGGCCCGCGAGCGACGCGACGTTCACCACGTGCCCGCCCCTGCGCTCGAGCATCATCGGCAGGAACGCCTTCGTGCACCGCATCACCCCGAGGGCGTTCACCGTCATGACGCGCTCGATCTGCTCCTGCGTCAGGTCCTCGAACCGGCCGCCACCGGGGATGCCCGCGTTGTTCACGAGGGCGTCACACCGGCCGAACCGGTCGCGGACGGTCGCCGCGAGCGCCTCGACGTCCTCGAGCCTCGAGACGTCGCACGCGACGGCGGTCGCCCGGCCTCCCGCGTGCTCGAGCTCGCCCGCCAGCGCCTCGAGCCGCTCCAGCCGCCGGGCGGCCAGCACGACGGTCGAGCCGGCGCGAGCGAACCGCCGCGCCGTGAGCTCGCCGAAGCCGGACGAGGCTCCCGTGATGACCACGACGGCGCCTCGGAGCCGCATCAGGGGAACCGTCCCGACGTGAGCGTCTGTCCTCCGTCCGCGATGACGACCTCGCCGGTGATGAAGCTCGCCGCGTCGGACGCGAGGAAGACGGCGATCGACGCGATCTCCTCGGGTCGCCCCCACCGCCCCATCGGGATGTCGGCCAGGATCCGCGCCTCGGCGTCCGGGTCGTCGCGCTCGGCCTGGTTCATCGGGGTGTCGATCCATCCCGGCGCGATCGCGTTCACACGGACGCCGCGCGCCGCCCACTCGAGCGCGCACGACTTCGTGAGGTTCACGACCGCGGCCTTCGCCGTGCCGTAGTACGTCAGCTCGGGCTCGATCATGATCGCGTCGATCGACGACAGGTTGAGCACCGATCCGGACCCCTTCGGCAGCAGCACGCGGGCCGCCGCCCTGGTTCCGTAGACGGCCGACAGGAAGTTGACGTTGAAGTAGCGCTCGAACCCGTCGGGCCGCGTGTCGACGAAGGTCGCGAGGAACGGCGCGACACCCGCGTTGTTCACCCACACGTCGAACGTTCCGAACGCATCCACCGCGGACTCGGCGAGGCGATCGACGGCGGCGGGATCCGCGACGTCGGTCGGCACCGCGAGGGCTCGCCGGCCGCCCGCCCGGATCTCCGTCGCGAGCGACTCGAGCTCGTCGGGCGTTCGTGAGGCGAGGACGACGTCGGCACCGGCGCGGGCGAACGCCAGCGCGATCGCCCGCCCGATCCCGCGGCCCGCGCCCGTGACCACGCCGACCCTGTCCTCCAACGCCGCTTCGAACACCGATCCCTCCCGACGCGCCGATCCCGCGGCCGATCCGTCCCGGCCCGATACGCTGATCGCGATGGACGTTATCGAACATCACGTCTCGCAGCTTCCCGCCATCGACGACCGGTGGGAGGCGGGACCCCACGACCGGGACGAGCTCCGCGAGGCGCTGCTCGAGGCGTCGATCGCGGGTCCGCAGGTGAGCCATCCGCTCGACAACGTCCGGCGCCACATCGAGCAGCTGTACGAGGGCGATCCCGACAAGCAGTTCGGGATGACGGGGCTGGCGGGCGCGCTGTCGCCGCGCAAGATCCTCGATCTCGTGGGCGCCGAGGCGGGGTTCGTTCCCGATCACACGGCCACGCACGGCCCCGTTCCGGTCGACCCCGATCACGTCTTGGACCGGTGCGAGGCCGTCGGAGACCGGTTGGCGTTCGCGTGTCGCCGCGGCGAGACCGTGATCCTCGCGACCGGGCATCCGGTCGGCCTCGCGCATCTGTACGCCGAGGTCGGTCGGGAGCTCGCCCGCCGCGGCGCGCTGCCGCTGCGCCCCGCCGACGGCGGGAAGTGGCGGGAGGAGGGCCGCCACCACTGGTGGCAGATCCGGTACCTCGGCCACGTCGCCGTGCTGACGGACAAGGCGTCGGCGCGCCACACGCACAGCGGCGAGCCGATGCGCAGGATGCTCGCCGAGGCCGTTCCGGACGTCGTCTTCGCCGACCACGGGTTCGCCGGAACCGCGATCGAGCGGGGCGTCGACACGGTTTCGATCGCGGACGTCAACGATCCGGCGCTCATCGTCGCGAAGGCGCAGGGGCGGACGGACGTGGTCATCGTGATGGACGACAACGTGCAGCCCGACACGTACTGGCCGTGCTTCCAGGCGATCGTGGGCCGGCTGCCGGCCGCCTGAGGCGTCGGCTCGCCGCTCGGCCCCGGGTACAATCGTGCGATCTTGCACGACAACGGAATCCGAGAGGCCCGGTTCGTACACGCGACCCGCGGGACGGTCCGTTCCGCGATGACGTTCCCGTCCGCCTGCAGCACCGCGATGCGCGAGGAGACGCGTTCGACGTAGGCGTTCCCGCACGTGCAGACCGGCCTCCGGCGGGCTGAAACCGCGGGGGCGCAGTGAACGACCACGAGGCGCTCGTCGACGAGGCGGCGCGCACGAAGCGAACCGTCGTGTTGCTCGGCGGGCTCGATTCGGGCAAGACGACGCTCGCGCGCTCGATCCTGGGCGCGGCGCTCGCATCGGGGCGCTCGACCGCCTACCTCGACGCCGACGTCGGGCAGAAGACCGTCGGCCCGCCCGCGACCGTCACGCTGAAGCTCCTGCGGGCGGTCGACGATCTCGAGGGCGAGCGGCTGGCCGATCCCGACGCGTTGTCGTTCGTCGGGTCGACGACGCCCGACGGCCACCTCCTGTCCGTCGTGACGTCGGTCGCGTCGCTGTATCGCCGGGCGCGTGACGCCGGCGCGGAGCTCGTCGTCGTGGACACCAGCGGGCTCGTCTCGGGCGTGTACGGACAGATCCTGAAGTACCACAAGATCGAGATGCTGGCGCCCGACCTCGTCGTCGGGCTGCAGCGCGGCGAGGAGCTCCAGCCGCTGCTCGGCGTCGTCCAGCGATTCTTCGGGACCGAGGTCGTGCCGCTTCCGATCGTGCCGGGGGTGCGAGCGACGACGGTCGAGCAACGCGCCGAGAACCGTGAGCGTGCGATGCGGCGGTACTTCTCCGGCGAGCTCCACCGGTGGCGCGTCAAGCCGACCGTCTTCATGCCCGCCCTTCCGCCGCTGTTCGACCTCTCGCAGCTCGATCGGCTGCTCGTCGGGCTGTCCGACGGCGCGGGGGGCTATCTCGGGATCGGCTACCTCGAGTACGCGGCCGACGACGGCGTGTTGCGGCTGATCTCGCCTGTGGCAGAGGCTCCGAAGGCGCTTAGACTGGGCTCCGTTCGCCTCGAGGAGGAGTACCGCGCCAAGCGGGTCGACCTCCGGAACCTGTTCGGATCGGACTGAAGGGAACCGCGTGCCGTCGCTGATCAAGAAGCGCCGCAAGAAGATGCGGAAGAAGAAGCACAAGAAGCTTCTCAAGAAGACCCGCTGGCAGCGGCGTCAGCAGGGTCGCTAGGCACGGGCGCTCGGCCGTGCGCCGAACGCGGCTCCCGAACCTCGCGGTTGCTCTCGCGCTCACCGTCATGATGTCGGCCGCCGCGTGCACGAAGGACGCAGCGCAGGAGCGAGCGAAGGACCTTGCCGCGTCGCGGCCGGTGACGTTCGAGTCGACCGACGGGGTCTCGCTGTCGGGACGGCTGTTCGGGTCGGGGCGCGTCGGCGTCGTGCTGTCGCACATGCTTCCGGCCGATCAGGCGTCGTGGTGGGACTTCGCGCGTCAGTTGTCCGAGCGTGGCTATCTCGCGCTGACCTACGACTTCCGCGGCTACTGCCCGGGTGGCGACGCCGGATGCTCGAAGGGCGACCGCGACGTCTCGGCGATCTGGCAGGACGTGCTCGGCGCGATCGACGAGGTCCGTTCGGCGGGGGCGACGCGCGTCGCGCTGATCGGAGCAAGCATGGGCGGAACCGCCTCGCTGGTAGCCGCCGCCGAGCCTGATGTGGATGTGCAGGCGGTCGTCACGCTGTCGGCGCCGGTGTCGATCGAAGGGCTCGTCGCCGATGCCGACCTCGTCTCCACGATCCGCGCCGCCAAGCTGTTCACGGCCGGAACCGGCGACGCGCAGGCGGCCGATGCGGCGCAGCAGCTGTTCGCCGCGGCGGCGCAGCCGAAGGACATCGACATCGTTCCGTCGGACGATCACGGAACGGACCTGCTGACCGGGAACCAGTCGGGCGTGCTGGCGACGAAGATCTTCACGTACCTCGAGCGATACGCGCCCGCGTCATGAGGCCGATCGTCTTCCTCACCGACTACGGGCTCGCCGACGAATTCGTCGGGATCTGTCACGGCGTGATCGAACGCATCGCGCCGGGCGCGCGTGTGATCGACCTCACGCATCAGGTGCCGCGGCAGGCCGTGCTGCAGGGGGCGGTCGCGCTGGGCCGCTCGGCGCGGTACATGCCGGAACGCGCGGTCTACCTCGGCGTCGTCGATCCGGGCGTCGGATCGGAGCGCCGCGCGGTCGCGGTCCAGGCTGCCTCCGACGCCGTGCTCGTCGGACCCGACAACGGACTGCTATCGATCGCGTGGCGCGCGCTCGGCGGTGCCGTGCGCGCCGTCGAGATCGACGCGGACGACTTGGTGCTGCAACCGGTGTCGAAGACGTTTCACGGGCGTGACATCTTCGCGCCCGCCGCGGCGCACCTGGCCTCGGGGATGCCGCTCGAACGCCTCGGACCGGCGATCGAGGCGGAGGCGCTCACCACCGTCGACGTCCCCGGGCCGATGGTGACGCCCGGCGCGATCGGCGCGCGCGTGATCGCCGTCGACGGGTTCGGAAACGTGCAGCTGAACGTGTCGCCCGACGACCTGGCCGCCGCCGGTCTCGCCCGCGTCGTCGCCGTGGGCTCGAGCGACGTTCCGATCGTCTCGACGTTCGCCGACGTGGCCGAGGGCCGACCGGCGCTGATCGTCGACTCGCAGGGCTTCGTCGCGATCGTGGTCAACCGCGGGAGCGCCGCGCGGATGCTCGACGTGCGTCCCGGCGACGCCGTCACGCTCGGACGCGCGTCATCCGCCTAGCGGCTACGGAGTCACGATCGACGTCGGCAGCGGCGTGCCGGGAACCGGCCCCGGATATCGGACGCCGTCCTTCGACGCGAGCACCATCTGGTAGACGGCCGCGGCGCCAAGCGCGAGGAACAGACAGATGATCGCGATGAGCGTTCCGCGGCGCACGCGTCCAGGCTAGCAAGGCCGCCGGAACGCCGCGGATTCGCTACGTCGGCTCCATCGTCTTGCGGGATCTGCCCGTGATCCCGAGGCCCTCGCGACAGGTCGTGAGGTTCCTGCGCAAGGCATCCCGCACGCGCGATGGATCGTCGAGCACGCGCCGCAGGTCCAGCTCGAGCGAGATCGTCCGGCCGAACCCGTCCGCCGACAGCGCGCGGAGCATGTCGCCGAGCGGAAGGATCCCCTCGTCGAGCGCCGCGTGCGAGTCCCATCCGCGGCCGGCGTTGTTCGACAGGTGGACGTGGATGAGCCGGTCGCGGAGCTCACGGTACGCCTCGAGCAGATCCAGGCCGGCGACGGCGGCGTGGCTGGTGTCGAGCACGACGCTCGGAAACCGGTCGAGATCGGCGAGCACGTCGTGCGCATGGAGCGCCATCCGGCGCTTGCCGACCGGCAGCGGGAACATGTTCTCGACGCCGATCAGCACGCCGGTCCGGCGCGACAGCGCGGGAAGGCCGTCGTCGATCCACCGGCGGTAGCCGCCCTGCCACCGGAACGGCGGATGCACGACGACGACCGGGACCTCCGCTCGCTCGGCGAGCTCGACGGCACGCCCGATCTTGCCGACGGGATCGGTGCCCCACACGCGCCGCATCAGCAGGAGGAAGGGCGCGTGGATCGCTCGGATCGGCAGGCCGTGCTCGGCCGAGAGCGCGACGAGACGATCCGGATCCTGCGTCGCGGGGTCGCGCGTGACCATGACCTCGACCGCCTCGAACCCCGCGTCCGCGATCGCCGAGAACGCCTCGGCGAGCGGTCGCGAGAAGAAAGGGGCCGTCGAGCAGGCCACGGTCGGCGCGGGCATGTCGCTGGTCACGCTTCTCGATGCTACACATCGTCTCGCCGGGCCCGTTCCCGAGAGCCGCGACTATGCTGCGCGCGCCATGTGGGTGTTCCCGCTGCTCGCCGGGCTCGTCGCGCTCGCGTTCGCCGTCGTTCTTGCGGTGCAGTTCCTCCGGCGCAGACGGCCGTACCTGGCCGCCTGGATCCTCGCGCTCCTTATGTACGCGATCGCCTCGTTCGCGCTGTTCCTCGGCGTCCTGAGCGGTTGGACCACCGGCGAGTACCGCCTGTACTGGCTGTTCGGCGCGGTCCTCAACGTGCCCTGGCTCGCCATGGGGGAGGCGTACCTGCTGATCCGCAACCGCGTCGTCACGACGATCCTGCTCCTCCTCCTGCTCTTCGCGACGGCCTTCGCGGTGGCGCGGATCCGGACGGGCATCGTCGACGTCTCGGCGCTCGACAAGGACCTCCCGCTCGGCAAGGACGTCTTCTCGCGGGACACGCTGCCGTACCGGCTGTCGCAGCTGTACGCCTATCCGGCGTACCTGCTCTTGCTGTTCGGAACGGCGTGGTCGGCGTGGAGGATGCGCGGACAGCCGGGCCTGCGCGACCGGATGGTCGGAACCGCGCTCATCGCGGGCGGCGCGACGATCGTCGCGATCGGCTCGGGGGTCGGCGCCGGGCTCGACGTCGTTCCGGTGTTCTCGATCGGACTTCTGGCCGGGATCGCCGTGATGTTCTACGGGTTCCTCGTCGCCTCGCGTCCGGTGCGGGCCGGCTGAGGCCGTCCCGTTACAGCGTCGCCTCCCACGTGTGCGGTGAGTCGGCCCGCGGCGTCTGCGGTCTGGTGCCGGCCCGTTCCTCCGTGATCAGGATCCGCTCGAACGACGACGGATCGATCTCGAACGTCCGGTAGACGAACCCGTCCTCGTCCGGCACGACCGATCCGAGCGGCCGAAGCTCCGTCTCGGTGCCGATCCAGATGACGTAGACGTGTCCCGCGGCCGGCTTCGGGACGCCGCGCCCGGCCACGATCATCCGCTCGGGCGTGGGCCCGGACACCTCGACCATCGGGGTCGAGTCGAGCGCCTGGAGCCGAACGGGCGAGGCGCCCGGCTGGGAGAGCGCGTCGAACAGCGTGCCCATCTTGTCGAGATGGGTCTCGGCTCGGTTCGCGCGCGACCCGAGGTTGAGCGATAGGGCGGCCATGCCGACGAGCGCCGCCACGCCGGCCGCGGTCGCCACGACGGAGCCCCGCCGCCGGCCCGAGCGCTCCTCCCGGATCGAGCGCCGGATCCTGCCGAGCACGAGGTCCGGAGCCGTCCGGGGCGCCGCCTCGAGCGCGAGCTCCGCCGCCACGGCGCGGAACCCGGCGAGCGTTTCTCGGCACAGCGGGCACGAGGGCACGTGCTCGGCGAGCGCGCGATCCGCCTCGATGGCGTCCTGGCCCGACAACGCGCCGAGCGCGTGCGCGGCCAGCAGCTGCTCGATCCGCTCGTGTTCCTGCTGCATCCGGGCCGCGCTAGTCCTCTCGGTACAGCGCCCGCCGGAGCTTTCGCATCGCGGCGAGCGTCCTCGTCTTCACGGTGCCGAGCGGGATCTGGAGCGAATCCGCGATCCGCGCCTGGGTGTATCCGTCGAAGTACGCGAGCTCGATCACCCGGCGCTGGTCGGGCGGGAGGCTCGCGACCGCCTGCCGGATCTCGCCGCGGCGCGATCGCAGGTAGGTGGTCTCGACGACGTCGTCCGCTACATCTTCGTCCTCGACGGGCTCGAGGTTCGAGGCGCGTTCGGTCCGCCGCCGCAGGCGCTCCTCGCGACGGACCGCATCCACCGCCCGGTGGTGGACGAGCGAGAGGAAGAACGAGCGGAACGCGCCCCGCCCGGGGTCGAACGCCTCCGGCGCCCGCCACAGCGCGAGGAACGCGTCGTGCACGACCTCCTGTGCGATCGCGTCCTGCCCGAGGACGCGAACCGCGAGCCCGTACGCCGCAGCCGAGTACCGGCGGTACAGCTCCTCGAACGCCTCGCGGTCCCTGTCCGAGACGCGTCGGTGGAGGTCGAGATCGAGCGCATCCTCGTCGTGCACGCCCCCGGGTCTAGCACCGCACCCTGAGAGGAACCTCAGGAGGCTCGGTACGATCGCCTCGTGTCGTCGGTCGTCCTGTACTCGCGGCCCGGCTGTCATCTCTGCGACGTGGCTCGGGAGGCGATCGAGCGCGTCCGGGCTCGGTCGCCGTTCGAGTTCGAGGAGGTCGACATCTCGGGCGACGACGGCCTGGAGCTCGAGTACGGGATCCGGATCCCGGTCGTGGTCGTCGACGGCCGCGAACGCTTCGAGATCAGCGTCGACGAGACCGAGCTGACGGCCGCAGTGGCCGGCTGACCTGGCGTTTCCCGTTCATCCGGCGTCACGGCTCGGCTCGCTTGTGCGTTCGTGCGGCCGTTCGCTACCATCCGCGGCGTGAGCGAACGGCCGATCCCCGAGGCCACCGTTGGGCGCCTTCCGGTGTACCTGCGGGCGCTCGTCGAGATCGCCGAATCGGGCGCGACGACGATCTCGTCCGAGAGCCTCGCCGAGGCTGCGGGCGTGAACTCGGCCAAGGTCCGGAAGGACCTGTCGCATCTCGGCTCGTACGGGACGCGGGGCGTCGGATACGACGTCGCGTACCTGATCCACCAGGTCCGTCGCGAGCTCGGCCTGACGCAGCATTGGCCGATCGTGATCGTGGGCGTCGGCAACCTCGGCCATGCGCTCGCGAACTACCGGGGGTTCGCCGAACGGGGCTTCCGGACGGCGGCGCTCCTCGACTCGGATGCGTCGAAGGTGGGCGAGCGGATCAACGCGCTGACGGTGCGACACGTCGACGAACTGCCGGACGTGGTCCGCGAGCACGACGTGGCCATCGGGGTGATCGCGACACCCGCGGCGGCGGCTCAGGAGGTGGCGGACCGGCTCGTCGCGGCGGGGGTCCGGTCGATCCTCAACTTCGCTCCGGCCGTGATCGCGGTTCCGGACGGCGTCTCGGTGCGGAAGGTGGACCTCGCCATCGAGCTGCAGATCCTCGCGTACTACGAGCAGCGGAAGGCGGCGCTCGCCGACGTCAAACGGCGAGGTCGCGCCGTCGCGGACCTCACGAGGGTTTGACGGCCGCTACTTCGCGATCGTGAACCAGAGCGTGATGAACACGACGATCACCATCACGCCGAACAAGATGAACTGGACGATGCCCTCGTCGATCAGGCGAACGCCTTCGGCAGCCAGCATCCGGTCCTCCTAGGCGGGTCCGTACCACGGCGGGGCGGTCCCGCCCGTGAGGATCTCCTTGCGCTTGCGCTCGGCGCGGTCGAGGAGCGGGACGTGCGCCGCGAACAGGACGATCGAACCGATCAGGAACATCCAGGAGTACCGCGGAACGCTGCCGGAGTCGTGGCGCATGTACATCGTGATCGTCGGTCCGCCGCCGTTGTAGAACGCCTGCGCGGCGGCCAGCGACGAGTCGTCCGACGTCGCGAACTCGATGTTGAGCACCGTGAAGTCGGTCGTCTGGAAGGCTCCCGGCTCGAACTCCGTCTTGCCGGCTTTGGTGTTGGCTTGCTCCGCGAGGTACGACTGGATCGCGCCGGTGACCGACTGCACCGACGCCGGCGGCTTCGGTTTCTGCCACGCCTTGCCGTCGGGATAGCTGGTGTACTCCTCGAACGGCAGGTTCTCGACGTTCTGCCCGGCCGCCTCGACCACCCAGCCGGGCTCGGCGCCGCGCGGTCCGAGGTTCGTCGGCGTCGACGGGCCCTGCGACCAGAAGCCGAACGCCCACAGCGACGACAGCACGATCATCCATCCGAAGAAGGCCGTCGCGAGCACCAGGTAGCCCATCCGCCGCCCGAACACCGCCGACAGCAACATCAGCACGCTGCCGATGAACAGGACGAACCCCATCGCCGTGCCGATGCCGCCCTTGAGGATGACGTCGCACGGGATGTGGATCCCGACGCAGGTCCCGCTCGTGGTCGTCTCCTGCGCGAGCAGGATCATGCCGTCGGCCCCGTCTGACCGGTCGGGTTCGGCTGCTGCGGGAACTGCTCGTCGGCCGCCTGTTGCGCGGCCGGATTGATGCAGACGTTGTGGTTGAACTTGACGACGCCCTTGTCCTGGATCGACACGATGTAGTTCACGATGTCGTCGATCTGCTGATCGTCCATCGCGCCGGCGTACCGGATGCTCCACGACGGCATCGGCGTGCCGGCTCGCCCCTGCGCGATCGTCGCGAACACGTCGTCGAGCCCGTGGATCGCGGGATGCCCGGCCCACGGACCGCCGCACACCGTCGAGAGGTTCGGCGTCGGACGCGGCTGCTGCGTCGTCGTGTCGAGGATCGTCGAGCCGACCAGACCCTGGCCGTGGCAGCGCACGCACCCGACGCCGCCCTGGTTCTCCTCGCTGTACAGCTGCACCGCGTCTTTGCCGCGCGCGACCGAGTCGGTCAGCAGCCCGCGCTCCTGCCCGAGGTTCCGGTCCGGCTCGGCCAGCCACGTGGCCGGGATCCACAGGACGAAGAAGGCGACCAGGATCACGCCCCAGCCCTGCAGCTTGTTGAGCAGCGGCGTCTCGAGGTCGCCGTCGGACGGGCCCGGCCGCATCGCGCGCGGGATCTCGGCGGCCGCCTCGCGGCGCGCCGCCCCGCGACGAGCCGCGAGGACGGCGCCGGCCACCACCAGGAGGATGACGCCGCCGAGGAGCAGCACGATCCCGGCGACGCGGCTCAGCGCGAGCATCCGGCCTCCGCGATCATCCGCATCACGCCGGCGCCACGCAGAACGGCCCCTGCGGCGGCTCGTCGATCGTGTTGGTGCCGCGCGGCGGGCCGAGGACGACCTGCGACGTGTCGATGAACACGCTGCCGTTGTCGATCGTGATCGCGAAGCGGTCGAGACCGCGCGGCGCCGGCCCCAGCTGGTACTCGCCGGCGTGGTTGTACTTGGAGCCGTGGCACGGGCACTCGAACCACTGCGACTGCTCGCACCACGGCACGCGGCAACCCAGGTGCACGCACCGCTGATACAGCGGCATGATGCCCTCGGCGGTCAGCCCCTCCTGCTCGTAGTCGACGTCGCCCGAGCTGTGCCCGCTCCACGGAACGATGTAGAAGCGACCCTGCCCGAAGTAGGCCACGCCCTTGCCCTCGCTGATCGCGGTCTTGATGTCCTCGACCTTGCCGGCGGCAATGACCGAGCC
This sequence comes from bacterium, assembly GCA_046735355.1. Taxonomy (GTDB): domain Bacteria; phylum Actinomycetota; class UBA4738; order UBA4738; family HRBIN12; genus DATAEU01. Next base: position 863 of record JBKPTC010000167.1, on the reverse strand, counting down.
GAACCCGCCCTTCAGGCTCGGCCAGAGGAACGCGATCGTCGCGCCGCCGAATTCGGCGCCGAACACCAGCAATGAGGCGGTGAGCGAGCTGCGGAAGAAGTCGCGACGCGACACCGGCTTGGACGCCGGACGGCCGCCCTCGACGCGCGAGGGGGCGCCCGCCGTGCCCGGTGCCGTCGCCTCGCGCTCCGCGCGCCGCGCGCGCACGAACGACAGCCCGAAGATGACGGCGAACAGGTCGAGCACGAGGACGACGACGATCGCCGCCACCGTTCCGCCCGAGACCGCGAGGACGGGCATCACAGCTCGAAGAACACCCCCTGCGCCCACGGCCACACCCAGTTGTAGCCGGTGCCGCGGAAGAACGAGCCGATGATCGTCAGCGTCGCGCCGAACATGAACAGCATCGTGAACAGCGTGATCGCGAGCTTGCGGTCGCCCGGGCGCGTGCTCGGGTTCCTGTCGACATACGGGATGGCGGCGAGGCCGACGAGGATGAACGTCGGGATGACGATGCCGGCCACCATCGGATGGAAGTACCGGAGCAGCTCCTGCAGGCCGAGGAAGTACCACGGGGCCTTGGAGGGGTTGGGCGTGAGGTTCGGGTTGGCGAGCTCGCGGAGCGGCGCGTTGACGAAGGTCGAGTAGACCACCATGCCCGCGAGGAGGATGAGCATCGCGACGAACTCCTCGATCAGTAGGTGCGGCCAGACGTTGATGCGGTCGCCCTGCTCGCGCTCGACGCGCTGGATCCCCTCGGGCGGGACGAGCGCGAGGAGACGGTGCTTGTCGGGCGCGCCCTTCTTCGGCGACGGGATGTTGCCGGTCGGAGCGGGCGCCTCGCGGACGGGCGTGGCCACGGC
>JBKPTC010000166.1:0-16788 GCA_046735355.1 bacterium | reverse complement strand
GCCGCGAGCTCCGCCTGGACGCGCTCGGTCGCCGCGTCCCTGCCGGCGGCGGCGTCGGCGATCCGCCGGAGCTCAGAGGCGTGCACCTCGAGGCGCGCGTCGACGCGGGCGTCCGAGCCCGTCCGGGGCCGTCGCATCCCGAGCGCGACGGCCGCGACGCCCACGCCGAGGGCGATCCCCACGATGGCGAAGCCCAGCTCCCGCATGCCGCCTCCCCGGTCTCGACGACGGCACGACGGTACCGGCGGGCACCGACACGACCGCCGCCGGCGCCCGGCCCGGCCGGCGCTTACGCCGCCGCCGCCGCCAGCTCCCGCTCGAGGGTCGGGACGTCGAGGTTCTCCTTGCGCACCCGCAGGTCGAAGTAGACCAACCCGAGGACGAGCCCGAGGAACGGCGTCGTGATGCACGATCCGATCGCCGCGAAGATCGCGGCGACGAACCAGTTGTCGCCGCCGATCGCGGTCAGCACGCCGTTCACGATGCTGTTCAGCAGCGTGACGACGAGGAACGCCGCGAACACCGGCCACGAGTAGCCCCGTACGAGATCCCACGATCGCCGGAGCGCGTCCGTCGCCTTGCGGCGCTCGACGATGAGCGCCGGGATTGCGACCGACAGCCGGACGGCGATGATGATGCCCGGAATGATGAAGAGCAGGAGCCCGACGCCGACGGCGAGCGCGTACAGCACGCTGACGAGCAGGACCGACCAGAGCCGTCTGTAGCCGAACCGGTAGGCGTCGCCGACGTCCGGCTCGCGACCGACGAGCACCGAGCCGACCGCCCACGCGATGGCGCCGATCAGGATGCTCCACATCACGAGGCTCAACAGCGACACGACGCCGGCTCCGCCCCATGTGGAGCCCGAGCCGGTCACGACGACCTTGCCGTTCGACGTCGTGGTGACGTTCTGGTCGACGACGCTGCCGATCCAGTACTGCAGCAGCGTCAGCGGCACGACCACCACGGCGACGATCTGGATCAGCGACTTCCAGTACCTCCGGTACAGGTCGAACGCCGCCTCCAGGATGTCTCCGACCGATCGTGGTCGGAGCGGTGGCGGCGGCGGCAGATTCGAACCTTGCATGACGGCTCCCTCCCCCTAGCCCAACGCGAACGTCGTGACGCTAGCCGGGGTTCGCACACGGGACAAGGACGCCGTACGATCCGTGCGTGCCACCCGAGCAGATCCCGGTGCTGGTCGCGACCGGCTCGCATCGCGATGCCGGCCGCCAGGTCGGCCGGGCGCGCCGAGACGTGATCCGTGCCGCGGTCGCGTTCGACGAGCGCATCCCCGAGGGCCGAACGCGCGCCGAGCAGCTCGATCTCGCCGACCGCTACCGCGAGATCACGGCGGCGGCGTATCCGTGGTACGTCGAGGAGCTCGAGGGGCTCGCCGAGGGTGCCGACGTCGACCCGCGCGCGGCGTTCGCGTGCATGATCGAGGAGATCTGGTACACGCCGTACGCGCGGCAGCTGCAGGGCCGGTGCACGGACGTCGTCGCGGTGCCGCCGGCGACCACGGACGACCGCGTCCTCGTCGGGCACAACAACGACATGCCGCGGACGTACCAGGATCAGCTGATCGCCGTCGAGTGGCGCGTCGACGGCGAGCCGGCGGTGCTGACGATCGGCAACGGGATGTGGATCAGCTGCGGTTGGAACTCGGCCGGCATCTCGATGACCGGCAACGAGCTGGCGCCGCTCGACGAACGCATCGGCATCCCGCGCGAGATCCAGTTCCGCTCGATGCTTCGGATGCCGACCGTCGACATGGCCGTCGGCGAGGCGCTGCACCACGCCAGGGCGTCCAACTACAACCACGTCGTGGTCTCTGCCGACGGCACGGTCGTCGACGTCGAGGGCTCGGCGACCGACGCCGAGCTCGTCGGGCCGGACGAACGGGGGCATCTCGCTCACACCAACCACTACGCGTGCGAGCGGATGGAGCGGTACGAGGGCGACCCGGACTACCGGCCGAACTCGGCGGCTCGGTTCGAGCGCGCGTGGACGCTGCTCGGCGAGCGCGCGCCCGGCAGCATCGACACCGGCGCGGTCCGGGAGATCCTCTCGGACCACGAGGGCGAGCCGAACGCCCTGTGCCGCCATCCCGAGCGCTACGGCGATGCGTCGATGTCCGCCACGGCGTTCTGGTGGATCGCGGATCTCACCGACCGCGAGGTCACGTACGGACGCGGCAACCCCTGCGACTCGATCGCGCAGATCCACCGGTTCGCCGAGGCGACCGCGTAGGGTCGTCACTCGGTCCACGGCGGAACGACGCGCTCGCCGTCCTCGCGGATCATCACCGTCCCTCGCGGCATGGCCGAGACGAACTCGCCCCGACGCCCGCCGTCGACGAACGCGGTGTGCACCGTTCCGGCGGGGATGACGACGGTGTCGCCCTCGGACACCTCGAAGGTCTCGTCGCCGATCACGGCCGTCGCCGAGCCCGAGACGACCTGATACACCTCGTCGTGGTCGTGCGTGTGGCGCGGCAGCGCCGCGTCGTTCTCGAGGATCACGCGGAACAAGAGCAGCTCGTCGGATCCGCGTGAGGGCGATGCGCCGCCGCGGACGCGAACCGCACCCGTCTCGAACCGCGGCGAGTCGTCCCGTCGGATCACCGGCATGCGTCTCCTCCTCTACGGATCGGTCTCGCCGAGCGCGCGGAGCTGCTCGATGTCGGTCGTGCGCACGACGATCGTCGTGACGCCCGCGCCTCGCCACGCGGACAGGCGCTCGCGAACCCGCTCGACCGGACCCACCAGCGCGACCTCGTCCACAAGCTCGTCGGGCACCGCCGCGGCTGCCTCCGCCTTCCGGCCGTCGAGGTACGCCTCGGCGATGCGCGCAGCCGCCTCGTCGAACCCCATCCGCGCGACGAGCCGGTTGTAGAAGTTCCGGTTCACGGGGCCCATGCCTCCGACGTACAACGCGACCTCCGGTCGCACGACGTTCCGGCAGGCGTCGACGTCCTCGCCGATCGCCACCCACACCATCGGCGCGACGTCGAACGCCTGTGGTCTCCCGCCTCGCCGCGCGAACCCCTCCTCGAGCGCGGGAGCGAACACGTCGGCGCGCTCGGGCGAGAACAGCAGCGGCATCCAGCCGTCGGCGGTCTCCGCGGCGAGCGCGACGTTGCGGTCCCCCATCGCGCCGAGATAGATCGGCACGTCGTGCCGAAGCGGCCGGACCCCGAGCTTCAGCGCGAGACCCGATCCGGTTCCACCATCCGCCGGAAGCCGGTAGTGCGCCCCCTCGAACCGAACCGGCTCGTCCCGGCGCAGCATCGTCCGGACGAGCGCGACGTACTCGCGCGTGCGACCGATCGGATCCGAGAACGCCGCGCCGTGCCAACCCTCCGACACGCCCGGACCCGTGGTGCCGAGGCCGAGCCGGAACCGACCGTTCGAGAGGTGATCGAGCGTCGCGGCGGTCATCGCCGTCATCGCGGGCGTTCGCGCGGGGATCTGGAAGACGCCGGCGCCGACGTCGATGCGCTCGGTGTGCGCGGCGATCCACGTGAGGACCGTGACGACATCGGAGCTCCACGCCTCCGACGCCCAGATCGAGCGATAGCCGAGCGACTCGGCCTCGCGCGCGAGCGCCACGGCGTCGAACGGTTCACCGACCCAGTGCCCGATGTGCACGCCGAGCTCCACGGCCGCACACCCTAGTCCGCACCGTTCGACGCGCGGTCGGCCACGCGCGCCCTGCTCGCAGTTCCGTCGGGTACCCTTTCGCGGCAACCCGCTCGCCGGGTCGCACCGACCGACCGGCTCGAGGGGGGTTCCGCGCGATGCTCGACGTGGCCAAGCAGGCGGTCGATGCCGCCCGGCGCGCCGGAGCGGGCTACGCCGATGCGCGCGTCGGGCACGAGACGACCGAGTCGCTCACCGTCCGCAACCAGGAGATGGAGGGGATCGACCGAGCCGACTCGCGCGGCCTCGGGATCCGCGTGCTCGTCGACGGTCGGTGGGGATTCGCCGCCACCGCGCGGCTCGACGAGGCCGAGATCGAGCGGACCGCGGCGCTCGCCGTGCAGATCGCCAGGGCCTCGGCCCGCCTTCCCGGCGAGCGCGTGACGCTCGCCCCGGTCGAGCCCGCTACCGGCACGTGGCACAGCCCGATGCTCGAGGACCCGTTCAACGTGTCGCTCGAGGAGAAGGTGTCGCTGCTGATGGAGGCGACGCGGCGGATGCAGCTGGTCCCCGGCGTCACGTTCGCGGAGGGGAGCATCGACCTGTACCGCACGCGGACCTGGTTCGCCTCGAGCGACGGCGCGGCGACCGAGCAGACGGTCGTGCAATCCGGCGCCGGCATCGAGGCGAGCGCGATCGCCGAGGGCGAGCTCCAGCGCCGCTCGTATCCCAACTCGTTCCGAGGCCACATCGCGGCGGCCGGCTGGGAGCACGTCGCCAAGCTCGGCCTCGTCGAGGAGGCCGAGCGCACCGCCACCGAGGCCGTCGAGCTGCTGCGCGCGAACGAGTGCCCGAGCGAGGTGACGACGCTCGTGCTCGACTCCGGCCAGATGGAGCTGCAGATCCACGAGTCGATCGGCCACGCGGTCGAGCTCGACCGGGTGCTCGGCATGGAGGAGTCCTACGCGGGCGGATCGTTCGTCCGGTCCGACGACCGCGGCTCGCTGCGGTACGCGAGCCCGCTCGTCTCGATCACCGCCGACGCGACGCTGCCCGGCGGCCTCGGAACCTTCGGCTGGGACGACGAGGGCGTGCCGGCCGGCCGGACGGAGATCCTCGTCGACGGCGTGTTCGAGGACTTCCTGTCCGGCCGCGAGACCGCGAGCCGGATCGGAGTTCCCTCGAGCGGCGCGATGCGCGCGGACGGGTGGCAGAACCTCCCGCTGATCCGCATGACCAACGTCAGCATCGAGCCGCGCGAGGGCACGCTCGCCGACATCATCGGCGACACGAAGGACGGCATCTTCATGGCGACCAACCAGTCGTGGTCGATCGACGACCGCCGGGTGAACTTCCAGTTCGGCTGCGAGATCGCCTGGCGCATCCGGGACGGACGCCTCACGGAGATGTACCGCAACCCCAACTACACGGGGATCACGACGCGGTTCTGGGGCTCGTGCGACGCCGTGGGCGGCCGTGAGGACTGGACGCTGTGGGGCACGCCCAACTGCGGCAAGGGCCAGCCCGGACAGGTCGCGCGCGTTGGCCACGGCGCGTCGCCGGCGCGGTTCCGCGACGTGCAGGTCGGGGTGCGCGGCTGATGCCCGGGATCGTCGGCGCCGAGGAGGTCCGTCGCGTGGCGGATGCCGCGCTCGAGTTGTCGGGCGTCGACGGCGTCGAGGTGCTGTTCATGCACGAGTGGGGCGGCCTGACGCGGTTCGCGAACTCGATGATGCACCAGAGCACGTGGCGGGAGGACACCGGTCTTCGCGTTCGCGTCGTCGCCCAGAACCGCGTGGGCGTCGCCGCGTCCAACGAGTTCTCTCCGGAGGGCGCCGTCAAGGCCGCCGAGGCGGCGCGCGAGATGGCCCGCGTCTCCGCGCCCGATCCGGACTTCCCGGGGTTCGCGCCGAAGGCGGACGCGCCGGAGCGGCCCGATGCGTTCGACGAGGCGACCGCCTCGACCTCGCCGGAGCGGCGCGCCGAGGGCGTCGAGGCGGTCGTGAAGCAGGTGAGCGACGGGTTCCGCGCGGCCGGCGCGTTCGAGACGATCGCGATGGAGCTCGCCGTCGCCAACAGCGAGGGGCAGTTCTGCTGGGCGCCGTCGACGCAGGCGTCGATCAGCACCGTCATCCACGGCGGCGAGGGCGGCAATGGGTTCGCTGAGACGTTCGCCGTGCGGATCGGCGAGGTCGACGCCGCCGAGATCGGTCGGCGCGCCTTCGCGAAAGCGGAGGCGTCGCAGAACCCGCGCGCGCTCGACCCCGGCGCGTTCACGGTCGTGCTCGAGCCGAACGCCGTGTCGACCGTCGTCGGGTTCCTCGCCTGGATCGGGTTCGGCGGCCGCGCGATCGCCGAGGGCCGCTCGTGCTTCACGGGCAAGGACGGACAACGGGTCGCGGCGCCGGCCGTGACGATCCGCGACGACGCGCTGTCGCCGCTCACGATCGGCACGCCGTTCGACTTCGAGGGCGTGCCGCGGCGGCCGGTGGATCTGGTCAAGGACGGCGTGTTCCTCCAGGGCGTGTACGACCTCCGGACCGCCAAGCAGGTCGGAACGGCCTCGACCGGTCACGGGCTCCCCGCGCCGAACCCCGAGGGCCCCTTCCCGCTCAACCTGTTCCTCGAGCCCGGCGACTCGTCGATCGACGAGCTGATCGCGGGCGTCGACCGAGGCGTGCTGGTGACGCGGTTCCACTACTCGAACGTCGTGAACCCCGTCGAGTCGACGATCACCGGCATGACGCGCGACGGCGTGTTCGTGATCGAGAACGGCGAGATCGCGTATCCGGTCAAGAACATGCGTTTCACGCAGTCGATCCTGGAGGCGCTCTCGAACACGACCGGCATCGGCAACGAGACCGAGCTCGCGAGCGAGTTCTTTCTGTCGTCGGCACGGGTGCCGGCCCTACGCATCGAGAACTTTCACTTCACCGGCGCATCGGATCACTGACGCCGGATCCGCCGGGTCAGCCCACGGCTCGCGGGCGGCTCGGACGGCGGGGTACCCTACGGTCCTCGCTGCCCTTCCAGGAGGTTCTCGATGCAGGTCGCGGACGTGATGAAGAAGGACGTCAAGACGACGACACCGGCGGATTCGTTCGTCCACGTCGCCAAGCTGCTGCACGAGAACCAGGTCTCGTCGATCGTGGTAATGGACGGAGCGCGCGTGGCGGGCATCATCACCGAGCGCGACCTCGTGAACCTGGTGGCCGACGGCCTCGATCCGTCCTCGACGAAGGTGGGTGACCGGATGTCCACCAACCTCGACACGGTCGAGCCGCGGACCGACATCGCCGAGGCCGCCGAGCACATGGCGCGGCTCCGCATCCGTCACCTGCCCGTGGTCGAGGGCGGCACGCTCGCGGGCATCATCTCGATCCGAGACCTCACCAATTGGGCGGTCGAGGAGATGACCGGCGGCCACGAACTCGCCGACATGCAGCGCGGCGCGACGACGCTCAGCGCAGCGGCGGAAGTGCATCGCGCGACGCAGTAGGAGCGCAACTAGTCTGGCACAGACTACTCCCCGCTCGCGGCGCGCTCGAACGTGTCCCGCGGATGGTGGATCGAGCCGAGCTGCGCGATGTCGCGCGGGAACAGCAACCCGACCGTCCAGTCCGCGATGATCCGCGACTTCCGGCTGAGCGTCGGCATCATCAGGATGTGGTACGTCCGGTGCAGGAACCACGCGGGGAACCCGGTGATCCGCACGCCGAGCACCTTGGCGGCTCCCTTGTAGCGACCGAGCGACGCCAGCTGTCCGAGGTTCCGATGCCGGAACGGTTCGAGCGGGCCGCCCGTCAGCGTCGCCTCGATGTTGCGTCCGAGCCGGCGCGCCTCGCGCAGCGCGTGCTGCGCGGTCGGCGGCGCAGTCGCTCCCGTCACGAGATCCGGGATCGCCGCGATGTCCCCCGCGGCCCACGCGCCCTCGACGCCGCGGACGCGGAGGTACTCGTCGACCTCGACGCGACCGCGATCGTCGACGGGGAACCGCGCGTGGTGCGCGATCGGTTCGGGCTTCACGCCGGCGGTCCACACGAGCGTCTCGGCGGAGAACGTCTCGCCGCTCGACAGCCGCATCACGCCGCCCTCCGCGGACTCGAGCCGCGTGTCGAGCAGGACGCGGATCCCGCGCTCCTCGAGGTGCGAGCGAACGTACGCCGCGAGATCCGGCCCGATCTCCGGCAGGATCGTTCCGGCCGCCTCGACGAGGAGCCACCGCATCTCGTCGCGCCCGATCTGCGGGTAGTACCGCAGGGCGGCCATCGCCATGTCCTGCAGCTCGGCGAGGGCCTCGACGCCGGCGTATCCGCCGCCGACGAAGACGAACGTGAGCGCGGCGCGGCGCTTGTCGGGGTCCGGCGTCTCAGCCGCCTCGTCGAGCCGCGCGATCACGTGGTTCCGGAGGTAGATCGCCTCGGCGACGCTCTTGAACCCGATGCCTCGCTCCGCCAGGCCCGGAACGGGGAGCACCCGAGACCGCGACCCGGCGCCGACCACGACGACGTCGTAGGCGAGCTCGAACGTCTCCCCATCGTCGTTTCGCACCGTCGCGCTCCGCGCGTCGTGATCGATCGAGTCGACCTCGCCGACGACGATCCGAGCGCCGCGGACGACCTGCCGCAGCGGAACCACGACGTGACGCGGCTCGATGTTGCCGCTCGCCACCTCCGGCAGGAACGGCTGGTACTGCATGAAGTTCTCCGGGTTCACGATCGTGAGCTCGACGCGGTCACCGAGGCGCCGGCGCAGCTCGAGCGCCGTGTACATGCCGACGTAGCCGCCGCCGACGAGCAGGATCCGCGTTCGGGAGCTCACATAAGCTCCAACACGCCGGGCAGCTCCGCCAGTTCCCGGATCGCGGCGTCCGCCTCGGCGAGCTGCTCGGGCGTCGGGGCCGGTGGGGCCTCGCCGCGGAGCACCCAGACGGAGCGCATGCCCGCCTCGCGCGCGGGCCGGACGTCGTAGTCGAGCCGGTCGCCGACCATCGCCGCGCGGCGCGGCTCGACGCCGGCGACCTCGACGGCGTGCGCGAACAGGCGAGGGTCGGGCTTGTCGAACCCGACGTCCGCCGACACGGCCCACACCTCGAAGAACCCGTCGAGGCGGTCTCGCGCCATCGCCTCGCGGACGACGCTCGGCTGGTTGGCGATCACCCCGAGCCGATAGCGGCCCGCGAGCGCCTCGAGCGCGGAACGGGCGTCCGGCTCTAGGTCGTCCTCCGCGTACCGCCACCAGCGCTCGGCGTGCCGTTCCACCTCGGCGACATCCGCGTCCGGTCCGAGCAGCGACCGCGTCAACCGCGTCCGGAACGAGCCCGCCTGCTCGCGGCGCGCGGCCTCGTACTCGCGGTCGAAGTCCTCGTCCGGAAACGCTCCGCCCACCTCGCGCAGCCCCCGACGGAGCGCCTCGCGGTACCCCTCGTCGCGATACAGCACGCCGCCGATGTCGAGGAAGACCACGTCGAGCCCCACCGGTCGAATCCTACGGCCGACCCTCAGCCCGCCGACGATCGGTGTCGATGGACGGGCATGACCGGTCGCCGGGTTCGCGCGTGGCACCACCCCGCCGTCGTGGCGTTCACGGTCGTCTGCGCGTGGTACGTCTTCCACGTCGGACAGCGGCCGCCGGGCATCACGTACATGGACATCGCGGTCCACGAGGCGGGTCACGTGGCGTTCTCCGTGTTCGGAACGCAGACGATGCTCGCGATGGGCGACGGTGCGCAGGTCCTGTTCCCGCTGTCGCTCGGGCTCTTCCAGCTCTTCCGGCAACGCGACCTCGTCACGGGTGCCGTCCTGCTCGCGTGGGCCGGCGAGGCGGCCGGCGACGCGGCCAACTACATCGGCGACGCGGCGATCTCGCGCTACTCGCTGATCGGCGGTCCGAAGGGCGACTGGACGCGGTTCTTCGGCGCGATGCATCGGCTCGACCTCGCGCTGCCCGTCTCGGATGTGGTTCGGATCGTCGCCGTGGGCCTGATGCTCACGGCCATCGCGATCGCGATCTACGGCTCGGTGCTCGAGGCGCTGCTCGCGAGGGAGCGGAGCGCCGCGAACGCCTCCGGCGAGGTCAGCGCCGAGCCCAGCCGGACGGGGTCGTATCGAGCGCCGTGGCAGTCGGAGCCGCCGGTCGCGATCAGCCCGAGCCGCCCGGCGAGCGCTCGGTAATACTCGCGCTGCTCGGGCGAGTGGTCGCAGTGGTCGACCTCGAGCCCGCCCATGCCGGCCTCGGCCATCCGCCCGATCAGCTCGTCGGGCACCGAGGTCTGGTCGCCCCACATGCCCGGGTGCGCGAGGACGCAGACGCCGCCGGCGCCCGTGATCAGCGCGACGGCGTCGACGGGATCGAGCGCGTGCTTGGGAACGCTGGCCGGCCCGCCGTCGGCGATGTAGCGGTCGAACGCCTCCTTCTCGGTCTCGACGATGCCGGCCTCGACCATCGCCTGCGCGACGTGCGGCCGGACGATGTTGCCGCCTCCCGCGATCTCGCGGACGCGGTCGAACGTGATCGGCAGGCCGAGCGCCTGGAGCTTCTCGACCATCAGCTCGCCGCGCCGAAGCCGCGTGTCGCGAAGGCGCCGGAGCTCCTCGACGAGCGCGGGGTGCTCGACGTCGGGCCAGTAGCACAGGACGTGGATGCTGGTGCCGAGGTACTCGGCGGAGAACTCCACGCCCGGAACGACCTCGACGCCGACCTCGCCGCCGGTCGCACGCGCCTCGTCGAGGCCGTCCGTCGTGTCGTGGTCGGTCAGCGCGACGACGTCGAGCTCGCGCTCGGCGGCCAGCCGAACAACCTCCTCGGGCGTGAAGGTGCCGTCGGAGCGGTTCGAGTGCGCGTGCAGATCGATGCCGGCCACGGCGGGTCATGGTGGCAGACGCGCTCGACGAGCGTCATCCGCGCCGCCGTCAGTCCGCGCGAGCGACGTGCGCGCGGGTGATCTCGGCGATCCGGTTGCACCCCGCCAGCGCCATCACGTTGTCGAGCTCGCCGCGCAGCAGCTCGAGGACCTCGACCACGCCGTCCTCGCCGCGCGCCCCCAGGCCCCAGACGAGCGGGCGGCCGACCAGGACGGCCGACGCACCGAGCGCGAGCGCGACGAAGACGTCGCCCCCGTGCCGAACGCCGCTGTCGAGCAGGACCGGGATCCGCCCCGCCACCGCCTCGACGACCTCGGGCAGGACCGTCAACGAGGCGGGCGTGTGGTCGAGCTGGCGGCCGCCGTGGTTCGACACGACGATCGCGTCGACGCCCGCGTCGACCGCGAGCTTCGCGTCCTCGGCCGTGAGGATCCCCTTCAGCACGAGCGGCACGGGCGCGTGCTCGCGCACCCAGGCCAGGTCGTCCCACGAGATCTCGGCATCGAACGCCAGGTCGGTGTAGCCGGCGTCGAGCGGCGGGTCCCACCCCGACCGGATGAGCCCGTACCGGAGCCCGCCCTCCTGGAAGTCCGTCGTCATCACGATCGCCCGGTAGCCGAGCGCCGCGACGCGCTCGAGCATCTCCTCGGTCGCCGATCGCTCCGAGAAGACGTAGAGCTGCCACCACTTCGGCGCGTCGGAGGCCGCCGCGATCTCCTCGGCGAACGCCGTCGCCGTGGTCGAGACGACCATCACGGTCCCGGCGCGCGACGCCGCGCGCGCCGTCGCGACCTCGCCGTCCGGATGCGCCGAGCGCTGGTACGCCCACGGCGCCACGAGGACCGGCATCGAGACCGGCTCGCCGAGCACCTCGACCGACAGGTCGCGTTCGCGCCGCGTCACCAGCATCCGGGGCCGGATCACGTAGCGGTCGAACGCCCGCCGGTTCTCGTCGAGCGTCCATCCGTCGCCGGCGCCGCCGGCGTAGTACTCCCACACGTCGGGCGGAAGCCGATCCCGCGCGATGCGCTCGTAGTCCTCGACGGTGACGAGCTCCGGCGGCTGGGTCACGCCGGGACTCTACGACTCACTCGATCGGCGCGAGCTCGGCAACGGCGCCGGCCGCCCGTCGCCGCGACTGCGCCGAGATCGTCACGTAGATCCCGGCGAGGATCAGCGCACCGCCCGCGAACGCGGTCCACCTCGGCACCTCGCCGAAGAACGCGAACGCGAGGATCGTCGCGCCGACCGGCTCGCCCGTGACGGCGATCGCGACGACGGAGGCCTCGACCTCGGCCAGCAGATAGTTGAAGACTGTGTGCCCGAGGAACTGCGGGATCAGCGCCATCAGCACGAACAACAGCCACACCTCGGGAGCGAAGCCCGAGAACGGCTGGCGCGCGACGGCGACGACCACGGCGAGGATGACGGCGCACGTCGCGTACGCGATCGCGACGTACGGCACCAGCGACAGCCGGCGCCGGACGCTCCGCCCCGACACGAGGTACGCGGCCGCGGTAACCGCGCCGAGCAACGCGAGCACGTCGCCGAACGCGGCGCGCCTCGACAGGCTGAGATCGCCGCCCGAGATGACGACCGCACCCACGAGCGACAGGACGATCCCGAGGAGCCCGCGGCGCGAGACGGACTCGCCGAGCGCGCGGCCGATGAGCGCGACCCACACCGGCTGCGTCGTGACGAGGACCGTGCTGGCCGCCACCGTCGTGTATCCGAGCGACGGCACCCACAGGGCGAAGTGCGCCGCGAGGAACGCGCCCGCAAGGATCGCAACCGCCCACTGACGGCGCTCGAGCGTTCGCAGCTCGTCGCGGTAGCGCGTCGCCGCGATCGGCACGACGACCGCCGCCGCGATGGCGTTCCGGTAGAACGCGACCGACAGCGGCGGCGCGTCGGCGAGCCGGATCAGGATCGAGGAGAACGCGACCGCCGTCACGCCGAGCGCGAGCAGAACCAGGTGGCGACGCGTCACGGCCGCATCATGGCAGCGGCGGCCGGCCGGCGGATGGACGCGTGGTAGCGTTCGGCCGTCGTCCGGAGGTGGGAGGCAAGGGTCGCGATGGAGCCGTCGTTCGTTCGCCGTCTGCTGGCCGAGGTGACCGGCACGTTCGGGTTCTTCTTCCTCGGGTTCGTCGGCATCGTGACCGCGGTGACGCACCCGGATGCCATCGGAAGCGGGGGCGTCGCCGCCGGATTCGGCCTCGGCCTCGCGATGATGATCTTCGCCTTCGGGCACATCTCCGGCGGTCACTACAACCCCGCCGTTACGTTCGGGCTGGCCGTCGGCGGCCGCTTCCCGTGGGTCGAGGTGGCCGGGTACTGGGCCGCGCAGCTGGTCGGCGGGATCTGCGCGGCGCTCGCGGTTCGGGCGATCTTCGGCGACCTCGGCGACGCCCTCGTGACGGCGCCGGGGACGAACGTGTCGACCAGCGACGCGCTCGTCCTCGAGATCATCGCCACGTTCCTGTTCCTGCTCGTGATCTCGGCGGTCGCGACCGATGAGCGCGCGGCCTGGCACGGCGTGTTCGCGCCGGCCGCGATCGGCGGGTTCATCTTCGTGGCCGCGACGGTCATCGGTCCGATCAGCGGCGGATCGTTCAATCCGGCCCGGTCGCTCGCGCCGGCGATCGTGGCAGGGTCGTTCTCCGACCTGTGGATCTATGTGGTCGGGCCGCTGGCGGGCGGCGCCCTCGGCGGGCTCCTCTACTCCTACATGCGCGTGAGCGGAACCGCCGCGGAGGTTCGCGAGGCGCCACTCCTCGACGACGCCGACTGAGACGGTCGCCGACGGACGTGTCGCCTGCGACTAGGGTGTCCGCCATCGGCAACGAACGAGCCCTGAAGGCGGCGTCGGTCCTTCGCCGCATCACGTACGTCCGGGTGATCCTGGTTCCGGTCGTGATGTGGCTCGTCCTGTCGGACGGCATCGCGCACCACTACGCGATCGCGGCCGCGCTGTTCGCGCTCGCCGCCGTGACGGACTTCTTCGACGGATTCCTCGCGCGCCGGTGGGCCGCGACGACCATCCTCGGAAGCTTCCTCGACACGACGGCCGACAAGTTGCTCGTGTCCGGCGTGCTGATCGCGCTCGTCTCGGTCGGGCGGGCGTCGCCGTGGGTCGCGTCGATCATCGTCGGACGCGAGCTGATGATCCTCGGGCTTCGCGGGGTCGTGGCGGCCGACGGAACCGTCATCGCGCCGAGCATCTGGGGCAAGCTGAAGGCGAACGTGCAGTTCGTCGCGATCTTCCTGGCGTTGCTGCGGCCGGGGTCGCGGATCGGACCGTTCTATCTCGACGAGTGGGCGATGTGGGGCGCGGCCGTCGTGACGATCCTGTCCGCCGTGGAATACCTCGCGCGGTTCTCGAGCCGCCTCACCGTCTTCCGCCGGCGCTGACGTGTCGCCGCTGGCGGTCGTCACCGGCGCGAGCGGATTCGTCGGGCGGGCGGTCGCCGTCCATGCGGCGGGCGCGGGCTACCGCGTCCGGGCGACCGCTCGCTCGCGGGCCGCGGCCGCGGCGATCGGCGCCGCCGTGGCGGACGCCGACATCGTCGAGGGGGACGTGCTCGATCCCGCCTCGCTCTCGCAGGCGTTCGCCGGCGCCGACGTCGTCCTGCACGCGGCCGGCCTCGTCGGGGCGTGCCGCCGGGATCCGAGCTCGATGATCCGGACGAACGTATTCGGAGCGACAAACGCCGTTCGGGCGGCGGCGCGCGCGGGGGCACGGCGGTTCGTGCTCACGTCGTCCGCCGCCACGATCGGCGAGCGCGCCGGCGAGACGGGCCGCGAGGACACCCGGCATCGCGGGTGGTTCCTCTCGACGTACGAGCGGTCGAAGGCCGAGGCCGAGGCGGCGGCGTTCGCCCTCGGACGCGACGCGGGCCTCGACGTGGTCGCCGTGAATCCCGCGTCCGTGCAGGGCCCCGGCCGGACGGACGTCATCGGTCGGGTGCTCCGGGCCGCGGCGCGCGGACGGCTCCCGTTCGTGGTGCGGTCGATGATCTCGTTCGTCGACGTCGACGACTGCGCGCGCGGGCACCTGCTCGCGGCCTCGCACGGCCGGCCGGGCGAGCGATACATCCTGTGCGGCGCGACGCTCACGGTCGACGAGGCGCTCTCGCTCGTCCGGCGCGTGAGCGGGCGGCGCGTGCGGCCGCTCCGCGCGCCGGTCGGCGCCGCGTCCGTCGTCGCCGGCCTGGTCGAGGACGCGTTCCGCATCCTCCGCCGCGATCCCCCGATCTGCCGCGAGGTCGTCGCCGGGATCGTCCACGGCCGCGCGTACGACGGCTCGAAGGCGGTCCGCGACCTCGGCCTCGAGTACACGCCACCCGAAGCGACGATCCGCCGCACCCTGGCGTGGATGACGGCCCGGCCGTGAACCGCGGCGCTCCTCGGTCCGGTCTCGGCCCGGCGGTAGGCGGCGGCCGTTCCGGACGGGCGAGGCTAGCATCGGGCCGCGAAGCGGCGGAACGGCGAGCGCCGCGCGATCGACCGCCGGATGCCCGAACGGGCGGCGAAAGGGGACGCGAACGTGAGCGATCAACGACCGGACCGCAACCTCGCGCTCGAGCTCGTGCGCGTCGCGGAGGCGGCGGCGCTGGCCGCCGGCCGATGGGTCGGCCGCGGCGACAAGGTCGCCGCAGACGGAGCGGCCGTCGACGCGATGCGGCCGATGATCGATTCGGTCTCGATGAACGGAACCGTCGTGATCGGCGAGGGCGAGAAGGACGAGGCGCCCATGCTGTTCAACGGCGAGACGGTCGGCAACGGCGACGGACCCGGCGTCGACGTCGCCGTCGATCCGATCGACGGCACCCGCCTGACCGCGTTCGGCATGCCGAACGCCCTCGCGGTGCTCGCGCTTGCCGAGCGCGGCTCGATGTTCTTCCCCGGCGCCGCCGTGTACATGGAGAAGGTCGCCACGGGCGCGGAGGCCGCCGAGGCGATCGACATCACCGCGCCGCCGGAGGAGAACGTCCGGCTCGTCGCCAAGGCGAAGGGCGTTCGTCCGGAGGAGATCGGCGTGGTGGTGCTCGACCGGCCGAGGCACGAGGACCTGATCGCGCGCGTCCGGGAGGTCGGCGCGCGCGTCTACCTCATCACCGACGGCGACGTGGCCGGCGCGATCGCGGCGGCGCGGACCGAGCGGTCGGGCATCGATCTGCTGCTCGGGATCGGCGGCACGCCCGAGGGCGTCGTCGGCGCGTCGGCGCTGAAGTGCCTCGGCGGCGCGATGCAGGGTCGCCTGCATCCACGGAACGAGGAGGAGCGCGCGAAGCTGATCGACGCGGGCTACGACCTCGAGGCCGTGCTCACGACCGACGATCTCGTCTCCGGCAACGACGTCTTCTTCGCGGCCACCGGCATCACCGACGGCTCGCTCCTCCGCGGTGTGCGCTACACCGACACCGGCGCCGTCACGTACTCGATGGTGATGCGGTCGCGCTCGGGAACGGTTCGATACGTCGAGGCCGAGCACAGCTTCGAGAAGCTCGACCAGTACAGCGGGATCGCGTACCGCCGGTAGCCGCTCATCCGCCGGGCGTGCCCTCGGCGAGCGCGTACACGCCCGTCGCGCGGCGCGTGAGCACGCCGGTCCGGGCGCCCTCGGACAGCGCCGCGAGGAGCTGCTTGCGGACGTCCGGCGTCGTGAACGGATCGAGATAGCCGGCGCGGAGCGCCCGATCCTGGATCACGGTCCAGTGCAGCGGCGCGCCCTCCTCTCCCAGCACGGCGATCGCGGCCTCGAGCGGCTCCATGGCCGACGCCGGTCAGGCGGCCGCCGCGACCTCGGCCGCGAAGAGCTCGACCATGGACGGATCCGGGATCGCGAAGGGCAGGGGCGCCGGCGCGACGATCAGCTCGTCGACGCCGAGCTCCTCGAACGCCGCCACCCGGGTCCGAACCTGTTCGACCGTGCCGACGAGCGCATCGTCGCGCCAGTCGTCGAGCGACTGGCCGCTCAGCACGCCCCGCATCCACCGGTCGAGCGCGTCCCACCGCCGGGCGAGGTCTCGTTCGTCCTCGCCGAGCACCAGATACAGCCCGACCGAGAACCGCACGGACGCGGGGTCGCGTCCGACGTCCTCGGCCAGCTCGCGCGCCCGGCGCATCCGGTCGGCGTACGCGTCGACGCGCCACCGCCAGACCGAGTTCCATCCGTCGGCGTGCCGCGCGACGAGCCGGAGCGCGCGGTCACCGCCCTTGGCGCCGATCCAGATCGGCGGCCGCGGCCGCTGCACGGGCCGCGGACGGTTGTACGC
>JBKPTC010000165.1:0-8406 GCA_046735355.1 bacterium | reverse complement strand
TGTCGAGGTGCCCCGGCGGTGGGGATGCTGCGGGCGCCCGTTGTACGACCACGGGATGCTCGATCTGGCCGAGCGGCTGCTCCGCCGCACGGTCGACGTCCTGCGGCCGGCCGTTCGCGACGGCCTGCCCATCGTGGTCCTCGAGCCGAGCTGCGCCGCCGCGTTCCGCGACGAGCTTCCGTCGTTGCTCTCCGAGGATCCGGACGCGCGCGCCGTCTCGAGGCAGGTCGTCACGCTGGCCGAGTTCCTCGACGCCCGCGGCTACCGCCCCGCGCCGTTCGAGCGGCCGGCGATCCTCCAGCTGCACTGCCATCAGAAGGCGGTGATCGGCGTCGATGCCGATCGGCGCCTGCTCGACGCGCTCGGCATCGACGTGGCCGAACCCGAGGAGGGGTGCTGCGGGATGGCGGGCGCGTTCGGTTTCGAGCGCGGTCGGCCGTACGAGACGTCGATCCGCATCGCCGAGCGCGCGCTGCTGCCGTCCGTTCGGAACGCCGGCGACGACGTGATCGTGATCGCGGACGGCTTCAGCTGCAGCACGCAGATCGAGCAGGGCGCGGCGCGCCGCGCGATGCACCTCGCCGAGGTGCTCGCGCTCGCCGGGCGGCGAGGCGTCGAGCCGTAGACTCCGCGGCCATGACGAGGCCGCTCCGCGTCGGCGTGCAGCTCCCCGAGGTCGAACGCGACATGCGCTGGCCCGAGTACCTCGCGATGGCGCGCGCCGCGGAGGAGGTCGGGTTCGACTCCGTCTGGCTCGGCGATCACCTGCTCTATCGCGGCGACGGCCGGCGGGAGCGCGGGCCGTGGGACGCGTGGGTGATGCTCTCCGCGATCGGTGCCGCCACCGAGCGTGTGCGGCTCGGCCCGCTCGTCGCATGCGCGGCGTTCCATCCGCCGGGGATCCTCGCGCGGATGGCGGCCGCGGTCGACGAGGTCAGTGGCGGGCGGTTCGTGTTCGGCCTCGGCGCCGGTTGGAACGAGGCCGAGTTCCGCGCGTTCGGGATCCCGTTCGACCGGCGGGTCGCGCGGTTCGAGACGGCGTTCGACGAGATCCGTCGGCTGCTCGACGGCGAACGCGTGACCGCGCGATCGGCGTACGGATCGCTCGAGGACGCCGTGCTGCTGCCGCCGCCGGGGCGCCGCGTTCCGCTCATGGTCGGCAGCACCGGCGAGCGCGTGCTGACCGCGACGCTGCCGTTCGTCGACGCGTGGAACACGTGGTTCGACCTGTTCGGCAACTCGCCGGAGGGCTTCGCGCGCGAGTCGGCGAAGGTGGACGCGGTCGCCGAGCGCGTGGGCCGCGCGCCGCGCGAGATCGAGCGGAGCGCGTGCGTGCTGGTCGTGCTCGACCGGGCGGCCGCCGGGCGTCGTCGGCCCGACGGGTTCGCGCCCGTCGAGGGCTCGCCCGGGGAGATCGCGGCCTCGCTCCGCGCGCTCGCGGAGGCCGGCGCCGACGAGGCGATCCTCGTCGTCGACCCGATCACGGAGGCGTCGATCCGCTCGCTCGGCGAGACGCTCGCCGCGCTCGACGAATGACCGCCGGCCCGCTCGCGCTCGTCGGCGGCGACGAGCTGAACCCGGGCAACGAGCCGCAGGATCGGGTGCTGATCGAAGCGGCGGACGGCGGACCGGCGTTCGTCGTCGCGACGGCGGCGACGCGCCATGGCCCGGACCTCGCGGTCGCGAACGCGCAGCGGTGGTTCGCGCGGCTCGGACTGCGCGTCGACGAGCTGCCGGCTACGAAGCGATCGCACGTGTCGTCGCCGGAGATCGCCCAGCGCGCTCGGAGCGGTCGCTTCTTCTACCTCGTCGGCGGCGATCCCGGCATCGTGCCGCGGACGCTGTCGGGCTCGCTCGTGTGGCGCGCGATCGTCGACGCGTGGCGAGGTGGCGCGGCGCTCGCCGGCTCATCCGCGGGCGCGATGGCGCTGGGGGAATGGACGCTCGTCCGCGAGCGGATGCCGGGCGACGAGCGCCGCCGCTACGCGCCGGCGCTCGCGCTCGTTCCCGGCGTCGCCGTCGTTCCGCACTTCGACCGGTTCGGACATCGGTGGGTCGAAGGCGCCCTCGCGTCGGCGCCGCGCGACGACGTCCTCCTCGTCGGTCCCGACGAGCGCACTGCGGCGCTCTGGCGCGACGGCAGCTGGACCGCGCTCGGCGACGGCGGCGTCACCGTGATCCGCCGCGACGGCCCTGCGACGTTCCCGTCGGGCGCGTCCATCGAGGGGCTTCCACAGCCGGTGACGCAGCCCGACTGATCCGGGCGATCGCGGCTCGATCGTCGCGCCGGCGCTGTCAACCGGCCGGCGACCGCGCGGTCAGCTCGCTCGCCTCGGTCCAGTTCTCCCGTGCCTCGACCGCCGCCGCGATCGCGACGACGAGCGCCGCGCCCGGATCGGCCCAACGCCAGCCGAGCACCGCGTTGAGCGCCAGGCCGATCAGCGTCAGCGTGGCCAGCGTGCCGTCCAGGAACGTGAGCGCCGCCTCCGATCGCAGCGGCGCGGAGTCGAGACGCCCCGCGGTCGAGCGCTTCGCGAACGCGAGCCCGAACATGACCACCGCGGTCGCGCCGACGTACGCCATCCCGAGCGGGGACTCGCCGGCCTGCCGCCCGAGGACGAGGTCGCGGACCGCGGCGATCGACAGCACGATCGCGAGCGCCACGAACGCCCACGCCACGAGGCGCAGCGCGAGCCTCGTCCGCTCGGGGCGGTCGACGGCGTGTGCCGGCCGAACGTGCCAGATCACGACGAGCGACGCGAAGATCTCGATCAGCGAGTCGAGGCCGAAGCCGATCAACGCCAGCGATCCGGCCATGACGCCGAGCGTGATCGTGAAGACCGCCTCGCCGACGTTCCACGTGATCGTCGCGTACTCCAGGCGGAGCGCCCGGCGCTGGAGACTCGCTCGCGTGGCGGTGGTCGAGCTCACCGTGCCTCTCAGTCGGCGGCGCCGAGCGCCGTCGGGGACACCTCGAGCGCCGTCGGGCCGGGGCGCGCGAGGCCGAGCCGGACGGCGAGCCAGAACCGACCCCTCGACGGCGGGGCCGACGAGGAGCGCGGCCGCCGCCGTTCCGATCCCGACCGTTCCGCCGAGGGTCCATCCGATCGCGAGCGCCGCGAGCTCGATCGAGCCGCGGACGACCGCGATGCGCCTCCCCGTCCGCCTCGACAGGGCGAGCATCGTCGAATCGCGCGGCCCGGCGCCGAACGCGGCGCCGATGTAGAACGCCGAACCCACCCCGAACAACGCGATCCCGGCCACGAGCAGCGCCACGCGCACGCCGAGGCTCGCACCGCCGAGTCCGTGCACCCATCCGATCGCGAGGAACACGTCGACGAGCGTTCCGATCACGATGGCGTTGGCGACGGTGCCGAATCCGGGCGGCTGTCCGAGCGACCACGCGACGACGAGCATGACGAGCGCCACGACGACGTTGGCCTGTCCGATCTCGAGCGGTGTGTGACGCGAGACGCCCTGGTGCAACACGTCCCAGGGCGGCAGGCCGAGGTGCGACTCGAGTTCGGACACGATCGCCGCCGAGCAGAGTGCGAGTCCGAAGAACAGGCTGATCAGCCGCACGACGATGCCGCCTCGGAGTCGCGGAGCCTCCCTCACGCCCTCTATGCTATTGAGTCGTCGTTCAAACTCCGCCGGCCCACGCCGGCGCCCGTGCAGGAGGCAGCCGTGGACGGAAACGCGCGCGGAACGCTCGAACAGCGGATGCGGGACGAGTCGGACAACTGGCGTCCCAAGCCGACGCTGTCCGGCCGTGACTATTGGGACGAGGCCGTCTGGCACGAGGAGCGCGACCGGATCTGGCATTCGACCTGGATCGCGGTCGGTCGCGCCGAGGAAATTCCGGAGACCGGGTCGTACCGGACCTACGACGTCGCCGGCGAGAGCGTGTTCGTGACGCGGAACGCCGAGGGACGGTTGCGCGCCTTCTACAACGTGTGCTCGCACCGTGGAACGCGGTTCCTCGACGAGGGCGCCGGCGCCGTGCGCAAAGCGTTCAAGTGCCCGTACCACGGATGGACGTACGACCTCGACGGCACGCTGATCGGCACGCCGAACGTCGATCAGGACGAGTTCTTCGACCGTGCCGACTTCCCGCTGCACCGGGTCCACGTCGACACGTACGCGGGGTTCCTGTTCGTGAACCTGTCGACGGGACAGCCGATGCCGCTGCTCGAGTTCCTGCGCTCGGGCGCCGAGACGATGACCGCGTTCGATCGGTTCGGGATGGAGGACCTTCGGATCGGGCACCGCATCGTGTACGAGGTGAAGGCCAACTGGAAGATCCTCGTCGAGAACTACAACGAGTGCCTGCACTGCCCGACGATCCATCCCGAGCTCGTGCAGGTGGTGCCGCTCTTCCGCTTCGGCGAGGTGTGGGACGAGGAGATCCGGGACGACGGTCTGCAGATGAAGGACGGCGCGACCAGCTTCAACCCGACCGGCGTCTCGACGCTCCCGCGGTTTCCGGGGATCTTCGACGAGGACGTCAACCGGTACTACGGCATCTACCAGTTTCCGAACATCGCGCTCGACATGCACCCGGACTGCGTCCAGTACTACATCCTCGTGCCGAGATCTCCGGGGCACACGACGGTGATCAGCGACTACCTGTTCATGCCCGAGACGATCGCGCAGCGCGATGTGTCCGAGGAGCCGGTCGTCGACTTCTGGGATCTGATCAGCAAGCAGGACTGGGAGGTCTGCGAGCGCGCGCAGGTCGGCATCCAGTCGCGTGCCTACAAGACCGGCGTGTATCCGCGGAAGGATCGGTTCCTCTACTGGTTCAACGAGGAGTACCGGCAGTGGATGGGCCCGCCCTCGATGGGCTGAACGGTCCGGAGAGCCGCGGCTCAGAACCCGTCCGCGTACTCCTCGTCGGTCACCGGGTCGCCCCATACGGCGTCGCCGCCGAGGTTCACCGCCACGTGCACGAGCGGCGACGTCTCGTCGCCGCCGTGGAAGTGCCATTCGTCCGGTCGCACGTGGACCACGTCTCCCGGCTGGAGCAGCACGCCGGCCTCGTCACGCGTCCGAACCCGCCCGCGGCCGGAGACGGCGAACAGGAACTGCCCGCCGGGATGTCGGTGCCAGTGCGTCCGCCCGCCGGGAGCGAAATGGACGACGCCGACGTTCGTACCGTCGTCGGCGGCGACGGTCTGTCGGAGCCAGACCTCGCCGGCGAACCGACCGTCGTCTCCGCGCTCGAACGTCCCATCCCTGCCCGTCGACGTCTGCATCGCATGCTCCTCCCGGATCGATGGCCTTCTGCCGAGCCTCGCGCCGTTCGGCCGAAGGGTATCGGCCGAAGGTCCATAGCAGGCACGCCGGGGGCGTGCGCCCGACGCGCCACGGGTAGAAATCGGCGTCGGACAAGGAGGAACGACGATGGCCAGCACGGCAAGCGAATGGGAGATCCAGGACGCACCGGCTCGCCCGCGGCTGAGGCTCGTGGTTCCGCGCCAGGACCTTCCGCTGGTCTCGATGCGGACCTGCACCCACTGCGGCGAGTACGCGGCCTTCGTCCGCGACGGCAACGGCAGCTGGTACGCCTGCGCCGTCTGCGGCCGATACGCCTGACCGCACCCACATCCACGGATCCGAACCGGACCGGCGGCCTTCGGCCGCCGGTCCTCGCATGTCGGCTGTGCGCGGCCGGACGGTAGGCTCCGCCGCGTGTCGCCGGGGGAGGGATCGGACGAGGAGACGCCGGCGACGCGCGCGGCGCGCGAGGCGGGCGTCGCGTTCGAGGTCGTCCGCACCGAGCGCCCGAGCACCACGGAGGAGAGCGCGCGGCTGCAGGGCGTCGAGCTCGACCGGCTGCTGCGCACGATCGTGGTTCGGCGCGGCGCCGACGACTACGTCTTCGTGCTCGTCCCGGGTGGGCGGCAGATCGACTGGCCGAAGCTCCGCGCCCACCTCGGCGTGAGCCGGATGTCGCTGCCGGACCAAGACGAGGCCAGGCGCGCGACCGGCTACGAGCGCGGCGCGATCACGCCGTTCGGCTCCGTCCGCGCGTGGCCGGTCGTCGCGGACGCCTCGATCGCCGGGCGGGATGGCGTCGCGATCGGCGGTGGGGCGCGCGGCGTGAACCTCCACCTGGCCGGCGACGACCTGATCATGGCGACGCAGGCCGAGGTCGCCGACGTGACACGCCCCGACGAGCGTCCCGAGGAGTGATCGATCGGTCGGCTCCGCGGCGATCGACGCCGTCGGACGGTCGACGTGGTGGTACCGCGCGGGTACGCTCGATGGTCCATCCGCCCGATCGCCCGAAAGCGGTGACCACGACGACCAAGACGATCCTGCGTACCGGTTCTGTCGCGCTCGTCGTCCTCGCGATCTCGTTGACGGCGCCGAGCGTCGCGCTCGCCGGCGGCGCAGGACCGGCGACCGGATCGTCCGACCCGCCGACCGGTGCGTTGCCGGGCATCGACGTGTCGCACTGGCAGGACGAGATCGACTGGCAGCAGGTCGCCGACGCCGGCATCTCGTTCGCGATCGCGAAGGCGACGCAGGGCCGCTCGTACGTCGACCCGACGTACGAGACCAACAAGGCGGGCGCCGAGGCCGCCGGCATCGCGTTCACCGCGTACCACTTCGCCGAGCCGGACGCGACGCCGCACGACGCCGTCGCCGAGGCGGATCACTTCGTGGCCGTCGCCGGCCTCGGGCCCGGCAACCTGGTTCCGGCGCTCGACCTCGAGCGCACGGGCGGCCTGTCGAGCGTCGACCTGACGCGGTGGGTGCTCCGATGGCTCGACCGCGTGACCGAGCTGACCGGCGTTCGCCCGATGGTGTACACGAGCCCGAACGGCTGGAGCGTCCGCACGGCGGACACGAGCGCCGTCGCCGACGCCGGCTACGCCGTCCTGTGGCTCGCGCACTGGGACGTGCCCGAGCCCACCGTTCCGGGTCTCGGATGGGGCGGCGACGGATGGACGTTCTGGCAGTTCAGCGACTGCGTGTTCGTCCCCGGCATCGAGGGCTGCGTCGACGGCGACTGGTTCGGCGGGGCGTCGCTGGACGAGCTGCGCATCGCCGTTCCGGACGTGACGCCGCCGATCGCGACCATCTCGTCGGACGCAGACGTCGGCCGGCCCGCCGTGATCTCGTTCTCGGAGCCGGTTCGCGGCGTCGGCGCGGACAACGTCTTGCTGTCGCAGCCCGACACCGCACAGCTCGTGCCGCTCGCCCTGTCCTGCGCCGACGATCTCGGCGCCGCCGTCGACTGCGCCTCGGGGCCGGTCAGCACCGTCGCGGTCGAGCCGCGGGAGCCGCTCGTCGCGGCGCAGCGCTACTCGCTGCTCGTCGGGGCGGGCGCGGCGGCGCGCTCGATCACCGACGCGGCCGGCAACGCGGCGGCCGAGGCGCACACGGCCTTCGTGACGCCGTCGGCGTTCGAGCAGGACACTTCCGCCGTCGCCTATCGCTGGCGCGGCCCGCGAACGCGTCCCGATCCGTGGCGCACGCTCGAGCTCCCGTCGGCGTCCGCCGGCAGCGCGTCGACCACAAAGCAGGCCGGCGCGTCCGCGTCGTTCACGTTCAGCGGGACCGGCGTGCGGTGGACGACGATCCGCGGTCCGAAGCAGGGACGCGCGGCGGTCTACGTCGACGGCCGGCTCGTGCGCGTCGTCGACGACTACGCGGACGCGACGACGCCGGGCGTGGTCCGGACGATCGACGATCTCATCATCGGGATCCACACCGTCCGCATCGTCGCGCTCGGACGGGCGCGGACCGGAGCCGCGGGCGCCTTCGTCTCGATCGATCGGCTGAGCGTCATCCCCTGAGCGGTCCGCCGGTCCGGCGACCGCTCGGTCAGTGGCCGATCACGCCGTCGCGCGCGACGTCGCGGAAGATCGCGTACGCCTTCGACCCGAGCCGGACGATGCTCTGGGAGCCCGCCGTGGCGCCGCTGCCGTACGCGACGACGTTGCGGATCCGCCCGGGGTCGAACGTGGATGCCGCGAGGAGCAGCTCCGTCATCTGCGAGACGGACAGATCGGTCTTGAGAAACCGCATCGCGTCGACCAGCCAGGGGATCACCCGTCCGGGATCGACGGCGAGCTGCTGCCGCAGCTTGGTGAGGGTCGCCAGGAGAACGCGACCCTGATCCATCGACCGCCCGAGGTCGCCGCCCGGCACGTCGTGACGGTCGCGGCTGAACGACAGCGCCTCGCGGCCGTTGAGGTGCGTGCGGCCTCGCTCGAAGTGCGCGCCGGAGTTCGCGTCGTCCATCGGATACGGCACGCGGATGTCGACGCCGCCGATGCCGTCAATCACGCGCCGGAAGCCGTTGAACCCGGTCAACAGGTATCCGTCGATGTGAACGTGCGTGAGCTGCTCGACGGTCCGAACGACGAGGTCGGGCCCGCCGTAGAAGAG
>JBKPTC010000164.1:0-8900 GCA_046735355.1 bacterium | reverse complement strand
CGCCTGGCCAGTGAGATCGAGCGGATGAACATCGCGCTCAGCGACGGCAACGCGTCGCGGGCCCGCCAGGCCGAGCTGGAGCAGCGCCTTGCCGAGATCGAGGCTCGCGGAGGCGACGCCGAGGGCAGGGTCCTCGAGGCGCAGGCGCGCGCTACCGCAGCCGAGCAGCGGATGGCCGAGGCGGAGACGCGCGCCGCTCAGGCCGAGCAGCGGGCCGCAGACGCCGACCGCCGGATCGCCGAGGCGGACGAGCGCGCGAAGACGTCGAGCGCAGAGACGCAGAACGACCTCGACCGCATCTCGATCCGGTTGAGCGAGACCCACGCTGCACTCGCCGAGTCGACGGACCGGCTGACCAGGATGCAGGCCGAGCTCGAGCAGGCGCGACAGGACAAGGCGGACGCCGTCGCCCAGCTCGAGCTGGTGGGCCTGGCCACGGGCGAGCGCGACGAGGAGGTCGAGCGGCTTCGCTCGACCATCGTGGAGCGCGACGGGCAGCTGCAGGAGCTGCAGCGGACCGTGCTCGAGCGCAACGCCGAGCTCGAGCAGCTGCGCAGCGGTCTCGGCGAGCGCGCCGGCGAGGCCGATCACGCCCGCGCCGAGGCGGCGGCCAAGACCGCCGAGCTCGAGCAGCTGCGGGCCGAGGCGGTCGCCAAGAACGCCGAGCTCGACGCGCTGCGAGCCGATGCGACGGCGAACAGGACCGAGCTGGAGACGCTCCGCGCGAACGCCGCCGCTACCAAGACGGAGCTCGAGGCGGCACGCGCCGAGGCCGACGCGAGGACGGCCGAGCTCGAGTCCGTCCGCGGAGAGGCGACGTCGCACCGTTCGGAGCTCGAGACGATCCGCGCGCAGGCCGCCGCACACGCGTCCGAGCTCGAGACGCTTCGCGCGCAGGCCGCCGCACACGCGTCCGAGGTGGAGGCGCTCCGTGCCGAGTCAGCCGGCAAGGACGCGCAGCTCGAGGCGTTCCGCGCCGACACAGCGTCGCGCGTCGACGAGATCGAGCAGCTCCGCGCCGACGCCGCCGGCTCGACGACGGAGCTCGAGCAGCTTCGGGCGGCGCTCGAGGCCGCTCGCACCGATTTCGACCGCGTCCGCGCCGACACCGGGGGGCACGACGGCGACGTCGAACGGCTCCAGACCGAGATGACTTCGAAAGACGACGAGCTGATCCAGGCTCGGGCGACGCTCCGCTCGAAGGAGGAGGAGCTCGAGCACCTGCGGCTCGCCGTCGCGGACCGGGACGCCGAGGTGTCGAAGATCCGGGCGCAGCTCGAGGCCGTCAGCGCCGCGACCGTCGAGCCGACGGGCAACGCGGACGTCGACGACCTTCGCCGTCGGGTCGCCGAGCTCGAGGACGCGCGACGCACCGACATCGCCGAGGTCCAGCATGCGCACGAACAGCTCGCGAACACGCAGCTCGAGCTGAAGCAGGCGCGTCAGCGGATCGAGTCGATGCGCGATCAGCTCGCGGCGGCCTCGGTCGGAGCCGCGGCGCCCGCGACCGACGACGGTCAGATGCTCCCCGCGTACGCCGACGCGACACCCGCCGACGGCTCACCGGTGTTCGACCCGCCCGACGAGGCGACGGTCGGATCGCGTCTGACGGCGTTCCGCAAGCGCCGGAACGCGCCGCGCATCCCGGAGCCCGAGGATCGGTGGCAGCCGGCCGCCGAGGTGCCGGCCGAGCCGGAGCCGGAGGCCGCGGAGCCGCCGATCGAGGTCTCGCCGGAGGGTCTATCGCTCCGCGAGCGGCTGACGCGCGCCGCGGCGGCGCGCCACCGGGTCACGACTCCGACCGACCGCGACGAGCGGTGACGCTCAGACCGCGAGCGGGTCCACGGCGTACGCGTCGAGCAGCGCGCGTTCGACGGCGGCGCCCGACAGCACCTCGATGATCGGAAGGTCGTATCGCCGCGCGAGGTCGAGGTGCTCGCCGCACAGCGGGATCAACCTGCCTCGACGCAGCCGCGCGACGAACCGCGGTCGTTCCGATGCGAGCCCGTGCTCGACCATGCACAGGAAGCACGTGAGCCGCAGCCGCTGCGGATAGCCCATCTCGGCGCGATAGCCGCGCTCGTGCTGCACGACGCGGCCCCACATCGCGACCGTTCCGACGACGCCGGGGCTGCGCGTCCGCCGCAGGCGCGCCTCGTCGGTCGTGGCGTGGAGTCCGCACAGGCATCCCTCACCCGGCACCTCGTGCCCGCGGCGGCGTCGGCACACCGCGCGCGTCGGGCGCCGGGCGGGCCACGGGCCGCCGCCTGCGATCACCGGAAGCAGGACCGGCGCATCTGCTCGCGCGCGCCAACCCAGCCACCAGGTGCGCATCGCGACGACCGGTTCGAGCTGCACGGGCGGCCTCCGACGTCGAGCGTACGCGCCCGGCGCGCCGGCGGATAGGGCTGCCGAGGTGCCGGGCGTCGAGGCCTAGGAGCGCGCCAGCCGATAGATCCCGGTGTCGTCGCTGAAGTAGAGCCGGCCGCCGGGTGCGGCCTCGACCGACAGGATCCCGGCGCCGCTCGTGTACACGACCCCCTGTCCGCGGACGTCCGTGCGCTTGGCGTTCAACCGCACCCGACGGATCTGTCCGGTGTTGTGCGCGCCGAAGAACAGCGCCCCGTCGCTCCGCTTGCCGAGGCGGCAGCCGTCGCAGAACGCCGCGCCCGTCGGCGCGATGGTCGGCGTGTACCAGAGCTTCGGCAGCGCCGGATGCCGTCCGTCCTGGTTGGTGTTCCGCGGCGCCGTGCCGGCGCACGTCTCGTGCGGGCCCCAGCCGTAGTTGCGGCCCTTGACGATGCGGTTGATCTCGTCGTTGCACGACGGACCGTTCTCGGTCTCCCACAGGCGCCCCGTCTCGGGGTCGAACGCGAACCCGAACGAGTTACGCAGGCCGTGGGAGTAGATCCGGTTCCCGAACGGGTTGGTGCGCGGAACACGGCCGTTCGGCTTCATGCGGAGGACCTTTCCGCGGTCGTTGTGCGTCGTGTCCTGCGCGTTCCTCGGCTGGTGGCCCTCGCCGACGACGGCGTACAGCATGGCGTCCGGGCCGAACGCGATGTGCCCGCCGTTGTGATACGGCGTGTCGCTCGCGCGAACGCTCCAGATCACGGTCCGGTCCGTGCCGGTGCCGCCGGAGTCGGTGAAGCGAAGGATCTGGTTCTTCAGCCGCCCGCCCGTCGTCCGTGTGACGTAGACGTACACGTACGGACGCGCGGGATAGGCCGGATGCAGCGCGATGCCCAGCATCCCTCGTTCGCCGTCGGCGTTCACGCCGTCGATCGAGACGAACTGTGACTCGTGATCGGTGTCGAGGTCGTACGTCCGGATCTCGCCCGTGGCCTTCTCGACGTACCAGATGACGTTGCCGGGTCCGAACGTGAACGCCGTCGGGACGTCGAGTCCGGGGATGACCGGATGCGCGGTGATGTCGGCCGACGCCGATCGCGCGAGCGGTCCGGCGCTCGCGATCAGACCGACGAACAGCGCGATGACGGAGCGGACGATCGTTCGTCGCATCGGGAGTCTCCTTCTACAGTTGGCCCGCGATGACGAGCTCGATCTTCGGCAGCGTGGTCCACCGTACCGAAGACAGGCGGTTCCTCACGGGGCGGGCTCGGTACGTCGACAACCTTACCGCCGGGGATCCAGCCGTCCTTCGGGCCGCCTTCGTCCGCTCGACGACGGCGCACGCGCGGGTCGTTTCCGTCGACGCGTCGGCCGCGCTCGACGCCCCCGGCGTCGTCGCGGTGATGACGGCGTCCGACCTGCCGCTCGATCCGCAGCCGCCGTCGGGCAACGTGCGCGGACCGTTCGCGCGGCCCGTCCTCGCCTCGGACGTCGTCCGGTACGTCGGCGATCCCGTGGCCGTGGTCATCGCGGAGTCCGTCGCCGCGGCGGAGGACGCGGCCGAGCTCGTGACGGTCGAGCTCGATCCGCTGCCGGTCGTCGTCGGCGCCGAGGCAGCGGTCGCTGCCGGCGCGCCGCTGCTGTTCCCCGCGGCCGGAAGCAACGTCGCCCACGAGTTCGAGAACGCTTGGGACGAGGACGTCCTCGCGGGCGCCGATATCGTCGTGCGCGTCCGGTTCGTGAACCAGCGGGTCGCCGCGGTGCCGATGGAGACCAACGCGATCGCCGTCGCGCCGGAGGACGGCCGGCTCCGCGTCTGGGTGTCCACGCAGATTCCGTTCGACGTGCGTGCCGACATCGCCGACGCGCTCCGGATGCGCAACGACGACGTCCGCGTTGTCGCTCCCGACGTCGGTGGCGGCTTCGGCGCCAAGCTCGTCGTCTCGCCGGAGTACCTGGTCGTCGCGGCCGCGGTCCGCCGGCTCGGCCGCCCGGTCGCCTGGATCGAGACGCGGTCCGAGAACCTCGTCGCGATGACGCACGGCCGGGCGCAGGTGCAGCACGTCGAGCTCGGCGCTCGGCGCGACGGTTCGATCGTGGGGCTCCGCGTGGACCTGCTCGCCGATCTCGGCGCCTATCCGATCGGCGCGTACCTCGCTTCGACGACGCGGATGATGCTCGCCGGCGTGTACCGCGTTCCGAGGATCGCGTCGCGCGGGCGGTCGGTCGTCACGAACGCGACGCCGGTCGCGCCGTACCGCGGAGCCGGACGGCCGGAGGCGACGGCGCTGCTCGAGCGCGCGATGGACCTGCTCGCCGCCGAGCTCGAGATGGATCCGGCGGACGTCCGACGGCGGAACCTCATCCCTCCCGAGGCGTTCCCGCACGAGACCGCCGTCGGCACGACGTACGACACCGGGGACTACGAACGCGCGCTCGACGCGTCGCTCCGGACATCCGGATACGACGAGCTGCGCCGCGAGCAGGTCGATCGGCGCGCGCGCGGCGACCGGCTCCAGCTCGGGATCGGCCTCAGCACGTACGTGGAGATCACGGCGTGGGCGGGCGGCGAGTTCGGCTCCGTCGGGGTCGACACGAACGGCAACGTGACCGTACTCACCGGCATCTCGCCGCACGGGCAGGGTCACGAGACGTCGCTGGCGCAGATCGCGGGCGGGATCCTCGGCGTTCCGATCGAACGGGTCCGCGTGATCCACTCCGACACGGGCGTCGTGCCGCGCGGCGAGGGAACGTTCGGCTCGCGATCGCTGCAGCTCGGCGGCAGCGCCGTGTACGACGCGACCGAGCAGGTCCTCCGCATGGCGACGTCGGTCGCGGCGCGGGAGCTCGAGGTCGCCGAGGAGGACGTGGTCGTGCACGAGGGCGTCGGGCTCGGCGTCGCCGGCGCGCCGGACACCGCGATCGCGTGGGGAGATCTCGCGCGCTTCGGCTCCGACGCGGACGAGGACGGGACCGGCGACGGCGCCGGGCGGCGCGGCCTCGTCGCGGCGGGCAAGTTCCAGCAGCGCGAGGCCACGTTTCCGTTCGGGGCGCACGTCGCGGTCGTCGAGGTCGACACCGAGACCGGCGCGGTCGCGCTGCTGCGGCTCGTCGCCGTCGACGACTGCGGACGCGTCCTCAACCCCATGCTCGCGCAGGGGCAGGTTCACGGCGGACTCGCGCAGGGGATCGCACAGGCGCTGTTCGAGGGCGTGGAGTACGACGAGCTCGGGACGCCGCTCACCACGACGCTGACCAGCTACCTCATGCCCACCGCCGCGGAGCTCCCGTCCTTCGAGACGTCGCAGACGCAGACCCCGACGCCGCTCAATCCGCTCGGCGCGAAGGGGATCGGTGAGTCGGGAACCGTCGGTTCGACGCCGGCGGTGCAGAACGCGGTCGTCGACGCGATCGCGCATCTGGGCGTCCGGCACATCGACATGCCGCTGTCGCCGGAGCGGATCTGTCGGGCGATCCGAGCGGCTCGCGCCTGACGCGTCCCCCGGCCGGGGGACTCCAGTCCGCGGGCGCCCGAGCCGACAACCATTCCAGATAGTCATGATCCGACACGAGCACCGCACGCTGCCCGTCCTGATCGCCCTCGGTGTGCTGCTGGGCGCCGGGCTGGCGATGGCGAGCCCCGCCGGGCACGAGGCCCGGACGGGCACGCACCGCTCGCCGGCCGCGACGGCGACCGAGTCATCCGCCCCGGCCCAGGTGTCGTCGTCGTCCGCTCCACCGCGCGACGGCTCGGGTGCGGACGCGAGCTCCGCCGGATGCGACCCGGTGACGCCGGTGCCCGGCTGGGCGACCTCACACGAGCCGCTCGCCCACGCGATCCACGTCGTGGGACGGTGTGGCGACGGCGGCGGTCTCGCGACGGCGATCGGGTATCTCGTCGCCGATCACGCGTCCGCCCAGGCGAACGGAGCGCAACCCCCGCTCGGGTCGCATGGCGGCCAGCCGACCGGCCACGCGCCGTCGGCTCACCATCACGCGGGCGGCGGACGCGACGGCACGAGCGGCTCGAACGACGGAGCGGGCGGCGGCTCGGACGGGTCCGGAGGGGTCGACGTGATCCACGGGAACGGCCACGACGGCGACCACGGAAACGACACGAACGGCGGCGCCGATCCCGGCTCGAACGCCGGAACGGATCGCGGATCGCCGACACACGGCGGCCCGTCTCCTCGAGGCGCTACGGCCCACGCCTGAACGACACGCGAGGGACGGTCCGGTCGCGTCGTCGCGCGCCGCCGTGCTAGCCTCCGCGCCGATGAGCCCGCAGGACGGTCATGCCCCGCTGTGGGAACGGCGCTTCCGAGCCCCGTCCGTCACCTTTCCCGCATGGTCCAGGCGCTCGCCGGACCGCGTCGTCGTCACGTCCGACGAGAGCGGCGCGTTCCAGGCGCACGTGTGGAACGTCGCCACCGGTGAGCGGAGGATCGTGAGTGACGAGGCCGTCGGCGTCATGTACGCCACGGTCACGGCGGACGGATCGCGCGCCGTGTGGTTCCGCGACGAGACCGGCGACGAGTCCGGTGTCTGGGTCTCGGCGCCGTTCGAGGGGGGCGGCGCCGAGCCGCTTCTCCCCGAGGCGCCCATCGGGTGGCCGGACGGCCTGGCCGTCGGTCGCCGAGTCATCGCTGCCGTCCTGGCCGACCGCGGCGGCTTCGCGTTGTACGTGTCGACCGACGGCGGGCCGGCCAAGGAGCTGTACCGCGACGTGGACGCGGTCTCGATCGGTCAGCACGACTACGAGATGGAGGGCTCGGAGCTGTCAGGGCTCTCGGCCGACGAGTCGATGCTCTGCATCCAGGTCGCGCAGGACGGCGACAACATCCACCGGAAGTTGGTGGTGCTCGACCCGGCGACCGGAGGCGTCGTCGCGGAGCTCGCCGACCGCGGGCTCGGGCTGTACGCGTACGCGTGGTCGCCCATCGAGGGGGATCAACGCCTCGCGATCGCACACGAGCGTGAGGACCTGCATCGGCCGGGGATCTGGAACCCGACGACCGGCGAGCGGACGGACATCGCGCTCGACGTTCCGGGCGAGCTTTGGCCGATCGAGTGGTATCCCGACGCGCGGTCGTTGCTGGTGTGTCAGCGGTTCCGCGGTCGCGACCGGCTGCACCGGTACGACATCGAGACCGGAAGTCTCGTCGAGATCCCGCATCCGATCGGCGTGGTGTACGGGGCCGGCGTTCGCCCGAACGGGCAGGTGTGGCTGCGGACCTCGAGCGGGCATCGGGCGTCGAGGCTGCTCGACGACGAGGGCGTGGAGATCCTCGTCCCCGAGGGCGAGCGCGCGCCCGGCGGACGGCCGTACCGCTCCTGGACGTTCACCAATCCGGCGGGCGAGACCGTCCACGGGTGGGTCGTCACCCCGCCGGGCGAGGGGCCGTGGCCGGTGTACATGAAGGTGCACGGCGGACCGTCGTGGCTGTACTGCGACGAGTGGTGGCCCGACGTGCAGATGTTCGTCGACCACGGGATCGCGGTCGGCATCGTGAACTACCGCGGCTCGACCGGCTACGGCACGAGATGGCGCGACCACATCATCCGGAACATCGGGTTCCCGGAGGTCGAGGACACCGTCGCGGGCCTCGACGACCTGATCGGGCGCGGGATCGCGGATCCGAACCGAGCCGTCGTCGGCGGATGGTCGTGGGGCGGCTACGTGACGCTGATGGCGGTCGGGCTGCACCCGGATCGCTGGCGCGCGGGCGTGGCCGGCGTGCCGGTCGGTGACTACATGGAGTCCTACGACGGGTCTGCGCCGTCGCTGCAGGCGTACGACCGTTCGCTGATCGGCGGCGTCGTGCACGACATCCCGGAGTTCGTCCAGAAGATCTCGCCGATCACGTACGTCGACCGCGTCAAGGCGCCGGTGATGTTCCTGATCGGCGAGAACGACACCCGGTGCGTGCCGGGGCAGGCCTTCAACTACGTCGAGGCGTACAAGCGCGCGGGCGGCGAGCCGACGGTCTACACCTACGGAACCGGCCACTCGTCGTACGTCGTCGACGAGGAGACTGCGCAGTGGCGCGCGGTGCTCGGCTTCGTCCTGAAGCACATCTCGGGCTGACGCCCGGACGCGTCGGAGCGGCGTGAACATCCGCGTCGCGCGCCGCGGTCCCGCCGGCAAGTACGAGATGTGGTCGCGCTGCCGCGACCCCGGCCGCTGGCCCGAGTGGATGGCGCTCGTTCGACAGGTCGATGCGCGCGGCGCGTTGCGACCGGGGCTCGAGGGTCGGCTGGTGTTGCGCGGCGGCGTTCGCGTCCGATTCGACGTGCTCGAGGTCGACGACCGCGGCCCCGCGTGGACGCGGCAGCTCCGGCTCGGCCGGTTCGCGATCGTCGTCGATCATCAGGTCGACGAGGGGTTCGGCCTCGTCACGATCGACGCGTGGGGCCCGGTCGCGTTCGCGTACCTGCTGTTCGCGCGACGATCGCTGTCGCGGTTGCTCAGGCGGGCTGGTTGACGCCGCCCTCGAGATAGCTCCGCCAGACCCCGTCCGAGTCGATCGAGATGCGCGGTCCGGTGT
>JBKPTC010000163.1:0-12246 GCA_046735355.1 bacterium | reverse complement strand
TAGACGCTGACGACGACGCCCGGGCGCGACGACAGCTCGCTCGAGCGCTCCGGCGTGGTCCGAAGCAGCAGCACGACCTCCAGGCGGTCGATCACCTGGAGGTCGGGGTCGTTGGCGAGATCGAGAACGTCGCCGGCGACGACGACGAAGCGGTCTTCCCCCACCTGTGTTGCATCGGCGCGCGCCGACGGCCGGCGCATCGATCGCAAGGCCGTTTCGCCTCTCGGCCGGACCTTCGGCGGCACCCCCGGGCGGCCGCGACCATCCGTCCCATGGACTACGGCGCGCGCCGGCCTCGCGGCTCGGCCGCACGGGCAGCCGATCGTCGGCCGCGGCCCGTTCTCAGCGTTCGCGCAGCGGCGGGAACGAGGCGCGAAGGCCCTCGGCGACGACCTGGAACAGCGGAACCGGCTCGCTGAGCCCGGACAACCGGCGCCGGCCGAGGCTCGTGAGCGTGACGCCCTCGGGCGTCGACGACCCGAGCGCGGTCTTGGTCGCGCCGGACACGACGACCTGTCCTCCGTGCCCGACGCCGCAGACGCGCGCCACGGTACTGAGCGCGACGCCGACGTAGCCGTTCTCGGTCAGCGTCGGCCGGCCGGTGTGGATGCCGACGCGCACCCGGCACTCGACCTCGTCGGGCCACGACCGCTCGTCGAGCGCTCGCTGCAGATCGACGGCCGCCCCGAGCGCCGCGTCCGGCCGTTCGAACACCGACAGGTACTCGTCGCCGTGCGCGTCGACGCGCTTGCCGCCGTGCGGCTTCGCCGTCGCGCGGATCGTCGACCGCACCTTGCGGAGCACGTCCGCGTAGCCGTCGCCGAGGCGCTCGGCCAGCCGGGTCGATCCCTCGATGTCCGTCATCACGAACGTGACCGAGCCGGTCGGAAGCGTCGAAAAGTCGGGCGAGCCACGGTCCGCGCGGAGCTGCGAGGCCACGAACCCCACCGGCAGGATGCCGAACCGCTTGGCGGCGTTGAGCAGGCGTCGGCGCGCCCGCTCGCGCACGGCATCGTCCTCGAACTCGACCCGGTCGAACCGAGCGAGCGCGTTGCGGACGTGCGCCTCGTCGTGGATCGGCAGGCGTCGCCGGCCGGCGGGGTCGACGTACGCGAACGCACGGTCGGGCAACTTCGCGCGCTCGGCGGCGGACAGCTTCGCCATGGCCGCGACCTTACCGAGCCGCTCCGACGCGCGCCGCGCGGACGGTCAGGCCGTGGCCGGATCGAGCCGGCCGCCGGATCGCTGCTCCAGCGTGCGCGCGATCTCCTCGCGCGGCAGGAACGACAGCCCGCCCCGGAGATCGCGCAGCAGCCCGGCGACCGGCGCGCCCGGGACGAACGACAGGTCGACGAGCGCGCAGCCGCCGTCGAAGGCGTACGTCCACCGGGCGACGTAGGGATCGCGCGAGCGAACGTCCTCGGTCAGCCGTGCGCCCTGCGCCGTCGACGCCGCGAGCGCGCCGACCGGGGCGCATCGCCGATGCAGCGTCACGGTGATCGCGCCGTCGCCGCCCGTCGGCGTGTCGAGCGAGAAGGTCGCCTCGCCGTCGTGCGCCTCGAACGTCTCGAACCGCCACCCCGCCGGCAGCGCTCGGACGCACGGGATCAACGATGCCGTCCTGACCGACTCAGCCATCAGGACGGTCGGCGGCCGGACGTCGCAGACCGGATGGTGGTTCTCGGCGAGCCGCTCGCACGAGACGCTCGCGAGGCAGGCGAGGAGCAACGCGGCCACGGTTCGACGGCTCATGGCGAGTGCAGGTTGGCCAGGTTCGCGACGACGAGCGCGCCGAGCGCGATCACGGCGGCGATCGTTCGGACCGTCACGGCGACGCGGTGGACGCTCCACCGCTGGATCGCGATCGGCTCCGCGTCGGGCGCGAGCTCTCGGAACCGACCCAATAGATCGCGGTCGTCCTCCTTCAGCCGCTCGCGCAGCTCGCGCGGGATCGTGATGCTGCGGCTGGCGGCGAAGGCCTCGGCGATCTCCTCGGGCTCGAAGACCTGTGTCGCGCGGTCGTAGACGGCGTCGGCGTCGCTGGCGAGCGCGAGGAGCAGCATCATGTTGGCCAGGTCGACGACCTGCCGCCACGCCGAGGGCCTGATCTGGGCGAAGGCGACGTCGACCAGGTGCACCTTGCCGTGACGGATCATGACGTTGGACGGCTTGATGTCGCGGTGCGCGATCCCGCGCGACCACATCGTCTCGACGACGTGGAGCGCGTCGTCGATCACGGCCTCGTCGACGTCGGCGTCGGGCGCCGCCTCGTCGGCGCCGCGCAGGAAGCCCATCACGATGACGTACTCGCGCTCCGGTTCGAGCTCGACGAAGCCGCGCGGCGGAACGGTCGGGATGTTCGCGTCGTTCAGAACGCGAAGCATGTAGTCCTCGTGCTCGACGAGCTGCCTGACCGAGTTGAACGCGTGCTCGTCCTCGAGCGCGCCGTACCTGATGGTCCGCCCGAGCTTGTACCAACGGTCGGCGCGGAGATGCGACTCCGCGTAGAGCTTTGCGAACAGCTCCTCCTCGCGGCCGCCGTCTGCGTGCCGAACGGTCAGCTTGAGCGGCGTCGACGCGCCCGAGCCCTTCTCGCCGAACGGCTCGACCGAGACGAGCTCGAGCTGCATCTGCTCCTCGAGCGCCTCGCGCAGCCGCTGTTCGCGCACGCCGGTGACCTCGAGATGGGCGGCGCGCCCCCGCGTGTAACGGACCGGAAAGATCGCCTCCGGAACGACGGCGCGGAAGATCACGACGGGAACCGCGACGCCGAGGATCGCGGCGAACATCACGTCGGTCGGATGGTCGACGCCGAGGTACACCCGCGAGATCGATACCAGCGCCACGGCGACGCCGGCGACGCCGAAGGCGCCGCGCCGCCACCGGCCGATCGGCGCGAGAGCGAACGCGGCGCCGACGGTCGCGACCGCCAACGCGGCGACGGGCCGCGACGGATGGCTGTATCCCTCCCATCCGTAGGCGTACGCGAGACCGAGCGGCCGCGGCCGCCCGATCGCCTCCGAGGCGTACAGCGCGACGAGCCGGACGACCAGCGCCGACGCGAGGAACGCGACCAGGTGACGCAGCCGTTCGGTGACGGCCAGCACCAGCAGCGTCGCCCACCGGATCGCAAGCAGCGTCCAGACGCCGCCCAACGCCGCCAACGCGCGCATGAAGGTGGTGACCACCGGCGTGCGGGCGCGGACCATCGTGACGACGATCGCCCGGTCGAACCGCTCGATCGCCGGCGCCGGCGCGCCGTTCCAGAACAGCCAGATCCAGACGCCGGCGACGCCGAGCGCGAGCCCGAGCCAGATCCAGCCCGTGCGACGAAGGTGGAACGGATACGGGCGCGCGTCGCCGGCCG
Source organism: bacterium (assembly GCA_046735355.1). Classification (GTDB taxonomy): domain Bacteria; phylum Actinomycetota; class UBA4738; order UBA4738; family HRBIN12; genus DATAEU01. Next base: position 8,879 of record JBKPTC010000163.1, on the reverse strand, counting down.
GCCGCCGGCGGCGGCCGATCGGAAGATCGGGAAGGATCCCCTCGCGCTCCTCGGCGACGACGGTGAGCGGTTCGTGCTCCTCGACGTCGCTCGGGCGCTGTTCGTCGATGCCGGTCTCCGTGCCCGTGGCGGCCCCCCTCGGCTCGCGCTGCCTGCGGCGCAGGCAAGATGCCCCCTCGTCCGCGTCTGCAAACGGGTCCGTTCGGGTATCAACGCGTGCCGTGAGCACCCGTTCCGTTCCGTCTCCGGCGGTCGCCGGCCCGCTGCGCCGCACATATCGGCGGCCGGCCGACGCCGCGGTGGCCGTCGCCGCCTTCGTCGTGTTCCTCCTCGCGGCAGGAATGGTCGGTCCGGTTCAGGAGGTGTCGAGCGTCGAGACGGCCGTCTTCCGCGCGATCAACGATCTGCCGAGCGCGATCTCGCCGCCGATCGTCGCGGTGATGTGGTGCGGCACGTTCTTCGCCGTGCCGGTCGCGACCGGTCTGTGCCTGCTGTTCCGCCGGTTCCCGATGGCGGTGTCCGTCGCCGTCGCGAGCGCAGGCGCGTACTTCGCCGCCAGGCTCGCGAAGCACTGGATCGGCGAGCCGCGCCCGAAGGCGCTGCTCGACCACGTCCACGTGCGGGACACGATCGGCGGGCTCGGCTTTCCGTCGGGCCACTCGGCAGTGTCGGCGGCGATCTGTGTCGCCGCGCTTCCGTTCGTTCCGGCGCGCTGGCGTCCGGCCCTGATCGCAATCCCGGTCGTCGTGGCGTTCGCGCGCGTCTACGTCGGCGCGCACCTGCCCCTCGACGTGATGGGCGGCGCCGCGATCGGCGTCGGCGTCGCCTCGCTCGTGCACCTCGCGGTCGGCATCCCCGTTCGGGCGCAGAAACCGGACGTGCCGCCAGCCGAGCCGCCGGCCGAGCCAGCCTGATCACGGGCCGCGCGAACGCCTCGTCGACGGACGAAGGGGCGCGCGAAACCTACGTCGCGGCGACGTTGTCGACGACGTTCAGACCCGGCCCGGGCACCGGGTCGGCCACCAGCTGGACGCACAGCGAGCGGTCGCCGTTCCGGTCCCAAAACGCGAGGGCTGCCTCGCCGTCGACGCCCGGCGGCGGCGGCCACGTCGTCAGCACCTGCTCGAACGTCATCTGCGTGAACGCCGGCGGACAGCCGGCGGCGGGACGCGCGGCACTCGCCGGCACCGCGAGCGCGACGACCAACGTCGCGGCGACGCACACCGCGAGAACCAATCGAGAGATCATGCCGTCCCTCCTCTCGTCGACGGATCGGTCGTATCGCCGGCGGACGGGGTACGTCAAGCGCGCTCGGCTCGACCGGCGCCGGACGATACGCTCGATTGGACCGACGATCCGAAACGGAGGGACGCCATGGAGTACCGGACGCTCGGCGGAACCGGAGTACAGGTCAGCACCCACTGCCTCGGTGCCATGATGTTCGGCTCGTGGGGAAACACGGACGTCGACGAGTGCGTTCGGATCATCCACGCGGCGCTCGACGGCGGCGTCAACTTCGTCGACACGGCCGACGTGTACTCGGCGGGCGAGTCGGAGGAGATCGTCGGCCGGGCGCTGAAGGGCCGGCGCGACGACGTGGTGCTCGCGACGAAGGTGCACGGCGAGATGGGGCCTGGCCGCAACGAGCGAGGCAACTCGCGCGTGTGGATCGTGCGCGAGGTCGAGAACAGCCTGCGGCGGCTCGGCACCGATCACATCGACCTGTATCAGATCCACCGCCCGGAGGCCGAAACCGACGTCGAGGAGACGCTCGGCGCGCTCACCGACCTCCAACGCCAGGGCAAGATCCGGTACTTCGGATCATCGACGTTTCCGGGATGGCAGCTCGTCGAGGCGCACTGGACGGCCGAGCGGCGAGGGCTGTCGCGGTTCCGGACCGAGCAGCCGCCGTACTCGATCTTCGTGCGGTGGATCGAGCACGACGTCCTCCCCGTCGCGGAACGGTACGGCATGGGCGTCCTGATCTGGAGCCCGCTCTGCCGCGGATGGCTGAGCGGCCGCTACCGGCGGAACGAGTTCGACCGCTCGCCCCAGTCGCGCGCCACACGCGGAAGCGAGCGCGGCATGGGCGCGCAGTTCGACGAGTCGCGCCCCGAGAACCAGCGCAAGCTCGATCTAGTCGAGGAGCTCGTGAAGGTCGCGGCCGACGCGGGCGTCTCGATGACGCATCTCGCTATCGCGTTCACGTTGGCGCATCCGGCCGTGACGTCCGCGATCATCGGCCCGCGCACGATGGAGCAGCTGGAGGACCTGCTCGCCGGCGCCGACGTGCAGCTCGACGACGCGACGCTCGACGCGATCGACGCGCTCGTTCCGCCCGGCACCGTCGTCGACGAGAACGACCGCGGCTTCACGCCGTGGTGGTTCGACGGCATGATGCGCCGACGCGCGTAGCGGCTACGCGCGGACGCGCACCATGAAAGAAGGAGGGGCGGCGGGCCGCCCCTCCTTCGTTCACTGTCGTCGTTGCCGGTCAGGCGGCGTTCGTCCAACCCGTCCGGTCGTAGTACTCGCCGAGCCGCGTGCGGTACTCGTCGTCCCGTACGAGGCTCTCGTCGAACTCGGGCGAGTTCTTGATCTGATCCTTCGTCAGGCTCACGAACAGCTTGCGGTCGTCGCGATCGATCCGCTCGATCGTTCCGGCGGGAATCATGACCTTGCGGCCGAAGATCCACGGGCCGGTGTCGACGACGAGTCGGGAGCTGCCCGTCTCGTTGTTCGCCTCGTCGACCTTGCCGATCGACCCGTCGCGGGCCTCGATGTGGTACCCGGTCAGGTCGAGCGCCTGGGTTCCGAGCACCTCCGTGCGATACGTCCAGAGCTCGGTGTTCATTCGAGCACCTCCTTCGTGGTCGTTCGAATGTCTCCTACCCGACGCACCCGAGAGGTACGCGTCGCGGGACCTTGCGCCGCAACGTTTTCGAGCCCGGCGTCGCAGGCGTTGCGGCGCATGGCATACGGGGCGGGCGCGCCGCGGCGCCGACCGAAAAAAGATCACGGCTGCGGCTCGAACGGGCCGATCTCGACCGTCGACGGCTGATCCTGGCCGTTGCACGGAGGCGTTCCGTACGCGTCCATGCCGTAGACCTGCGTCATCTGCCCTGCGGGAACCGACAGCTGCCACAGCGGCGCCGAGGTGCCGCACCAGTTCGACCACCGGAGGCGCACCCGCGCGACGCCGTCGGGTCGAAGCGTCACGACCGGCCACGCGTTCGGCGTCGGCTCTCGGTTCACCTTCCAGTACGGCGCGGTCCGCTCGTAGTCGACGCCGTCGACGGCGTGGCGCTGGTCGTCGAGCAACGTGAGGGTCGGCCGGCCCTGCAGCGTGCACGGTGCGGATGAGTAGTTCGACACGACGAGCCGCCCGTCGAGCGATCCCATCGCTCCCTCGAGCTCGGCGTCGACCCGCAGCTGCCCGGCGGCGCACGCGGCGAGCACGGGTCCGGACGACGCCGGCGACGTTGCGGGCGTCGGGCTCGTCGCCGGTCGCGCCGACGCGGTCGGACCGGTCGCGGTCACGGCGGGCTTGGGGTTCGAGCTCGCGTTCGGCTCGTTCGTCGTCGCCCGGTCGAGGACGCTGAGCGTTCCGAGCGCTCCCCCGCCGAGCGCGACGACCACCGCGGCAACGGCGATGCCGTTCAGCGCGATCCGGCGGCGCGCGCGCCGGCGAAGCGTCCGCGGCACGGTGCCGTGCGGCGGGACCTCCGAGGCCTTACGGTCGAACAGCTCGCGCAGGCGGTCGTCGACGTCGTTCATCGTTCCTCACCATCCATCCGCGTTCGGAGCGCCGCGAGGCCGCGCGACACCAGCGATTTCACGGTGCCGACGGGGCACCGCATGACGTCCGCGATCTGGCGCTCGGTCAGGTCCTCGTAGAAGCGGAGCACGAGCGCGGTCCGCTGCCGGACCGGCAGCTCGGCGAGCGCGTGCCACAGAGCGTCGCGATCCTCGACGTCGGGCATCCGAACGGTTCCGGCGGAGCGCTCCGCCGGCCCGGTGCGCTCGAGGTACGCGCGTTCGACCTTGCGATGCCGGTAGTGCGAGCGGGCGAGGTTGACGACCGTTCGCCGCAGGTACGCCTCGAACGCGCCGGGGTCGCGAAGATGCGCGAGTCGCCCCGCGAGCCGCACGAACGCGTCCTGCGCGATGTCCTCGCTGAGCGCGCGGTCGCCGGTGATGAGGTACGCGAGGCGCACCGCGCCGTCCGCGTACCGCAGGTATAGGTCGCCGAGGCGACCCGCCCGCGGCTCCTCGCGATCCTGGACCATCTCTCGAAGCATCCACCCGGCCACGGCATCAGGACGCCTTGGTCGGCGGAAAAGGTTGCACCCGGGTGGGAGCGCCGGACACGCGAGAGGGGCCGGTCGCCCGGCCCCTCTCGACGCTCGTCGGCTCGCGCGGAGCTAGGTCAGCGCGATGACCTCGGGATGCCGCTTGAGCGCCTTCACCACGGCGTACGGCGTGCCGCCGGCGGTGAACGTGACCGCCATCGGCTCCGTCAGGTCGCCGCTGAACACGGTGCAGTCCCACGGCGTGACGCTGGTGTCGCACTGGTCGACCGTGCCGCCCTGCATCGCGCTCGGCACGGCCTCCACCGCGAACCACGTCGCCTCGTCGAGCTCGACCACGTACGCGTTGCCCGTCGAGTCGAAGTTGATGTCGACGATCGACGTCAGGTTGCGCGCCGCGACCGTGCAGCCGTTGGTCGTGATGCTGCCGCGACAGTGAACGTTCCGGATGTCGGGCTCGATCCGCCACACCCGCGAACGCTGCTGCGGCGCCGGAAAGCCCTTCAGCTCCGTCACGTAGTACGCGCCGTCCGGACCGACGGCCACGCTCGTCGCGACCGGCTCCGCCGGCATCGTGTCCGGCAGGTCGCAGATCTGCTGATTGTCCGGGTCCGACGGGCTCGGACAACCGACGAGGTCCTTGATGTCCTGCGTCGAGACGTCCTGGTTCGGCAGCGTCGCGATCCAGTCGACCTTGCCCTTGCGGTTCACGACCAGCAGGTCGTTGCCGCCGGCGTCCGTCACGAGCACCCGCCCGCCGGCGATCGCCTGGAGATCGAACGGGTTCGAGTCGATCGCACCCTCGTCGGGGTTCTGCTGCTTCTCGTACAGCCCGAGGTTGGCGACCTCGCGGATCCGACCGCGCTTGTTGATGAAGTACAGCCTCTTGTCGCGCGGCGCGCTGGTGAGCGCCCACATCCGGCGGTGGCGAAGCGGCGCGACGTCCGTCACGCCGGGCAGCCGTTGGATGAGCTTCTGCTTGGTACCGGTCGAGCTGATCCTCCAGATGCCGGCGCCCGAGTCGGCGGCGAACAGCGTTGCGCCGCGCGCCTTGAGACCGAACACCGGCCCCGAGAACTTGAAGCTCGCCGGAAGCGCACCGGCCTGCGGTGCGAGGCCGACGAGCGTCAGCCCGGCGACGAGCGCGGCGAGGATCGCCGTGCGGATCGATGGGGTGCGACGTGACATAGGGCTCCTTCCCTCCGGATCACCGGAGACAATACGGCGGACTGCATTCGGACGCTGCGCCCGTACCCGCCGCCTCGGCGGAGAAACCAGCCGTTCGCGCGCTTGGCGTAGCGGGCGAGACCGACGAGACTCGGAGACCTCGAAACGCCTCGCGGGGAGGTCGGGTGTCGGCGATCTGGGGTCGGGACGCGGAGCTCACGGAGGCGTCCGCCGCGCTCGAGCGGGGAGCGGCCGAACCGTTCGCCCTGATCATCGAGGGAGACGACGGCTCCGGCCGGACCACCGTCTGGAAGGCCGTCCTCGACGACGCGCGTCGGCGAGGTTTCCGGGTTCTCACGGCACGCCCAGCCGGCTCCGAGGCGACGTTCGCGTTCGCCGCGGTGGCCGATCTGCTGCGGGAGGACCTGGACGACGCTCTGGCGGAGCTTCCGTCTCCGCAGCGCTCGGCGCTCGAGACCGCGTTGCTTCGGGCCGACGCCGAGGCGGCGCCCGATCCGGGGGCGGTCGCGTTCGCGCTGTTCGCCTCGCTCGCCTCGCTCGCGCAGGCGCGCCCGACGATCGTCGCGATCGACGACCCCGAGTGGCTCGACGGCGCCTCGGCGCGGGTGCTGGCCTTCGCCTTCCGGCGTCTGGAGGGAATGCCGTTGGGCGTCGTCGTGACATCGCGGACGCAGGTCGACGACGAGGCCGTCCTTCCGTCGATCGTTTCGGGCGACGGGGCGCTCGCCGAGCGCACGACCCGGATCGCGCTCCGTCCGCTCGACCTCGACGCGACGCGACAGCTGATCGCCGCGCGGATCTCCGCGCGTCTGGCGCGGTGGATGCTCGTCGAGATCCAGGAGGCCTCCGGCGGGAATCCGCTGCTCGCGCTCGAGCTCGCGCGCGCGCTCGAGCGACACGGCGTCGACGTCGAGCCCGGCCATCCGCTTCCCGTTCCGAGACGGCTCGCCGACCTGATCTCCGACCGGCTGGCCGAACTGCCCGACGACGTACGGTGGATGCTGCTGCTCGTGGCCGCGTCGGCGCGCCCGACGGCCGGAACGGTCGCCGCCGCGATCGGCGATCGCGCCGCGTTCGAGCGCTCGCTCCGCGTCGCGGTTGAGGCGGACCTTTTCGAGCGGACCGACGAGGAGCTCCGGTTCTCGAACCCGTTGACCGCGGCCGTGGTGATCGCGCGGGCGCTCCCCGAGTCGCGGCGGCACGCGCATCGCGTCCTCGCGGACGTCGTCGCCGATCCCGAGGAGCGCGCTCGTCATCTCGCCCACGCGGCGGCAGGACCGGACGAGGAGCTCGCGGCGCTGCTCGAGGCGACGGCCGAGGGCGCGCGCCGGCGCGGCGCGCCGGATTCGGCCGCGCAGCTGGCGGAGCTCGCGCTGCTCGCGACGCACGAGGACGCGACGGAGGCGTGCACCCGGCGATCGGCCCTCGCGGGCAGATACGCGTTCGAGTCCGGCCAGGTGGAGCGCGCGGAAGAGCTGCTCCAGCGCGCCGTGCCCGCGTCGAGCGGGCGTACGCGTGCCGAGGTGCTGCTGTTCCTCGCGCGCGTCCGGTACCACCGGCGCGACGCCGCGGCGGCCGCCGAGCTGGTCGAGCAGGCGCTCGAGGTGGCCGACGACGACCCGGCGTTGCAGGCGGGCATCCATCTCGAGCTCGCGGCGGCGAGCGAGCTCGCAGGCGATCACGCCGGCGCCACCGAGCACGCCCGACGCGCCGTCGAGCTCGCCGCTCGATCGGACGACCGGTCGATCGCGGTCGAGGCGACGTCTCTCCAGGCGTTCTACGAGTTCCTGTCCGGCGGTGGGTTCCCGTCCGAGGGCCTGGAGCGCGCCAATGCGCTCCGCCGCGACGACACGCTCGTTCGCCCGCTGCGGAGCCCGAGCTTCCACGAGGCGCTCATGCGCCGGTACGCCGACGACGTGGACGGCGCGCGCGCGCTCCTCACCACGCTCGTCCGGAGCGCGCGCGAGGAGGGCGACGAGAGCTCGCTGTCGGTGCTGCTCTCGCTTCTCGCGGAGGTCGAGACGTGGTCGGGACGGCTCGACCTGGCGGGCGCGCTCGCCGACGAGGCCAAGCGCGTCGCCGACTGGACGGGCCAGCGCGTGTATCTGGTGCTCGCGCTGTATGCGCAGGCGCTCGTCGCCGCGACGCGCGGCGATCTCGACCGCGGCGAGGAGTTGGCACGCGAGAGCCTCGTCGTGGCGGAGATGACCGGCGCGCACCAGCCCGGCGAGTTCGGGCGGACGGTCCTCGGGTTCGTCGGCCTGTCCCGCGGCGACCCGGCCGACGCGCATCGGTGGCTGTCGCCGCTCACCGAGCGCTGGCGAGCCGACGTCTCGGTCGAGCCGGCGTCCGTGCGGTTCGTTCCGGACGACGTCGAGGCGCTCGTCGCGATCGGCGAGCTCGAGGAGGCCGAGCGCCTTCTCGCTCCGTACGAGGCGACGGCCGCCGCGCTGGAGCGCGCGTGGGCGATCGGCGCGGCCGCGCGCTGCCGCGGCATGATCTCCGCGGCCCGCCGCGACGTCGACGATGCCGTCGAGGCGTTCGACCGCGCGTTGTCGACCTCCGAGAAGGTAGGTCAGCCGCTCGAAACGGGCCGGGCGCATCTCGCGAAGGGGATGGCGCTCCGGCGCGCCAAGCGGTGGGCGGCGGCGCGCGAATCGCTGACGCGCGCCGCCGACGTGTTCGACGAGGCCAGCATGCGCGCGTGGGGCGCGCGGGCGCGCGCCGAGCTCGCCCGGATCGGCGGGCGCTCGCCGTACCTGGCACAGCTCACCGAGACCGAGGAGCGCGTCGCGCAGCTCGTGACCACGGGCCTCAGCAACAAGGAGGTCGCGGCGCGGCTGTTCGTGACCGTGAGCACGGTCGAATCGAACCTTCGTCGCGCGTATCGGAAGCTCGGCGTGCGCTCGCGGACCGAGCTCGCGCACCGGCTGTCCTCGACGAGCGACTGAGGATCTCGCAGCCGCTACTTAATGGTGTGGGTTCCGTCGATTGCTGAACGCCGGCCGGCTCCTACCTTCGAAGCACGTACACGGAGGAGGGCGCGATGCGCAGACGGAGGAGGACCGAGGGGCAGGCGCACGACGAGCACCGGCTCGTCGCCGCGTTCGCCCGGCGCGAACCGGGGGCGCTCGACGAGCTGATCCGCGAGTTCGGCGGCATCGTCTACGGGATCGGCGTACGGCTGTTCGGGCCGGGCGAGGGCGCCGCCGTGTTCGTCGAGCGCACGTTCGTCGCGTTGGCGCGGCGAGCGAACGAGTACCGGTGGAGCTCCGAGCCGCTCGAGACGTGGATCACGCGGATGGCGCTCGGCACGTCACTGCAGATCGCCGCCGAACGCGTCAGGACCGATGAGAGGAGATCAGATGATGTCACCGAACC
>JBKPTC010000162.1:0-35087 GCA_046735355.1 bacterium | reverse complement strand
GCGTTCGCCGTCATCACCGCCTCGTACACGAACATCGCGGTGAGCGTCACGTTCCAACGCGACTCGGGCGTGCTGAAGCGCGTCCGCGGCACGCCGCTTCCGGGGTGGGTCTACCTCGGCGGTCGGGTCCTGCACGCGATGACGATCGCGGTGCTGCTCGTCATCATCACGTCGCTCTTCGGGCTCGTCGTCTTTGGCGTCGCGCTGCCCACGGGGGTCGGGCTCTTCCGGTTCGTCGTCACCGTGCTCGTCGGCGCCTCGAGCTTCGCGGCGCTGGCCCTGGCCACGACGGCCGCCGTGCCGAACGCCGACGCGGCGCCCGCGGTCGTCAACGCGATCATCCTGCCGCTGCTGTTCCTGTCCGGGATCTTCATCCCGATCGGCGACGACGCGCCGCTGTGGATCAGGACGATCGGCCGCTTCTTCCCGGTCCGGCACTTCGCCGAGGCGATGGGCGGCTCCTTCTACGGATCCCCGCTGCCGTTCCGGTGGTCGGACGTCCTCGTCGTGGCCGCGTGGGGGGTCGTCGGCCTCGTGCTGGCCGCTCGGTTCTTCTCGTGGGAGCCGCGGCGGTAGGCCGCCGACCTGCGCAAACGCCCGATCGAACGCAAGACCGTGTGCTAGGCTCGCCGCTCGAACGCGCACGTCACGTCGTTCCCAGGGGGTCTCGAGGATGCGGAAGCTCGTCATCGGTGCGGCGACGCTGCTGCTGGCGCTGACCGCGTGCGCCAGCGACAACCCGTCGGTCGGTGGCGACAGCGGATCGGGCACCGGCGCCGTGCCGACCAAGCCGGCGACCGCGCAGGCATGCGCGCAGCAGAACGGCGGCTCGTTCTACGCGGACGGGCGGCTGACGATCGGAACGGACAACCCGGCGTATCCGCCGTACTTCGCGGGCGGCGAGACGGACGCGCACAAGGACTGGAAGTTCAACGACCCGTACACGGGCAAGGGGTTCGAGGACGCCGTCGCGTACGAGGTCGCCGACCGGCTCGGCTTCTCCAAGGATCAGGTCGACTGGACGGTCGCGCCGTTCGGGCAGACCTACAAGCCCGGTCCGAAGAACTACGACTTCGCGATCGAGCAGATCTCGTACTCCGCCAAGCGCGCGCAGGCGGTCGACTTCAGCCAGAGCTACTACGACGTCAACCAGTCGATCGTGAGCGTCAAGGGCAACCCGATCACGAAGGCGACCGGCATCGCGGATCTCAAGGACTACTCCATCGCCACGCAGATCGGAACGACGAGCTACGACTTCATCCAGAACGTGATCCAGCCCAACAAGGAGCCGGGCGCGTACAACTCGCTCGCGGACTCCGTGGCCGCGCTCAACGCCGGTCAGGTCGACGCGATCGTGGTCGACCTCCCGACCGCGCTGTACCTCGCGGACCCGTTCGTGCAGGAGGTCAAGAACGGGGTCGTGGTGGGGCAGTTCCAGACGTCGGAGCAGGGCGAGTACTTCGGCACGACGTTCACGAAGGGCAGCCCGCTCGTCGCGTGCGTCGATCAGGCGCTCGACGAGATGAAGAGCGACGGGACGCTCGAGCAGATCCAGACGACTTGGCTGTCCGAGAAGACGAACGTCGGCAAGGTGCCCGTCCTGAGCTAGTGGCCGTCCCGGCCGTCGCATCGTGAGTACAGGAGGCGGCGGCGAGATCGCGCGCCTCTCGCAGGACGTCGAGGCAGGTCCCCGCCTGCCGAACCACGACCCTGCTCCGTCCCGGATCCTCGACCCGCTGCGGGCCGAGGGCGCCAAGGGTGTCGCTATCGCGATCGCGAGCACGATCGTCGTGCTCGGGCTCGCCGTCTGGTTCGTGGTCCGCTCGCCCAACTGGCCGGTCGTTCGCGACGCGTTCTTCAACCGCGAGGAGTTCGCGCGGACGTTCCCGGAGATCCTCGCGCGCTTCCGGCTCAACGTGCAGTACTTCCTGATCGGCGAGGTCTTCATCCTCGCGCTCGCGCTCGTCCTGGCGGTGATACGGAGCCTGCCCGGCCCCGTCTTCTTCCCCCTGCGGGCGATGGCCATCGTCTACACGGACGTGTTCCGAGGCATCCCGACGATCCTCGTGGTGTATCTCCTCGGGTTCGGCGTTCCGGCCCTACAGCTGCCGGGCGTGCCGATCGATCCGGCGTTCTGGGGCGTCGTGGCGCTCGTGCTCAGCTACTCGGCGTACGTGTCCGAGGTGTACCGGGCCGGCATCGAGACCGTCCATCCGAGTCAGGTCGCGGCCGCACGATCGCTCGGGCTCAGCCGGTGGCAGTCCCTGCGGTTCGTCGTGATCCCGCAGGCCGTCCGGCGCGTCGTGCCACCGCTGCTCAACGACTTCGTCGCGCTTCAGAAGGACACGGCGCTGATCGCGTTCATCGTCGCGGTGCCGGAGGCCTTCAAGATGGCGCAGATCCGTCAGGCGGCGGACTTCAACTTCACGCCGTACGTCGCCGCGGCGCTGATCTTCCTCGCGATCACGATCCCGCTGACGCGACTGGTCGATTGGTTGCTCGCGCGGCAACGTGTCCGACGACAGGCCGGAGCGTTGCTGTGACGGAGGCTCTGCGCGTGGAGAACCTCCACAAGTCGTTCGGCGCGCTCGAGGTCCTGCGCGGGATCGATCTGTCGATCGCCGAGCACGAGGTCGTGTGCCTGATCGGCGCGTCCGGATCGGGCAAGTCGACGCTGCTGCGGTGCATCGACCTGCTGGAGCCGGTCGACGCTGGCCGCATCGTCGTGGGCGGTCGCGAGGCGACCGCCACGGGCACCGACGCAAACGCCGTCCGGCGCTCAATCGGCATCGTGTTCCAGGCGTTCAACCTGTTCCCGCACATGACGGTGCTCCGCAACATCACGCTCGGGCCGACCGAGGCGCTTCGGCTCTCGCGGACGGACGCCGAGGCGCGCGCGGACGAGCTGCTCCGCCGGTTCGGCCTGGCCGACAAGCGCGACGACTATCCGGACCGGCTGTCCGGCGGGCAGCAGCAGCGGGTCGCGATCGTGCGCGCGCTCGCGATGCAGCCGACAGTCATGCTCCTCGACGAGGTCACGAGCGCGCTGGACCCCGAGCTCGTCGCCGAGGTCCTGAACGTGATCCGCGAGCTCGCGACGAGCGGCATGACGATGGTGATCGCGACGCACGAGATGGGGTTCGCGCGCGACATCGCGAACCGCGTGTGCTTCCTGGATCAGGGGCGGATCCTCGAGGAGGGGCCGCCCGAGCGGATCTTCACCTCGCCGGAGCAGCCCCGGACGGCCGAGTTCCTCCAGAGCATCATCGCGGCGGGACGGCTGGCGTGACCGACGATCCCAAGCTTCCGTCTCGCACGCAGGCGCTCCGACTGCTCGACCGACAGCGCGCGGAGATCGACGCGCTGTTCGACCGGCTGGCGCCACGCGACCGAACGCGACCGGGGCTGGCCGGGGGAGCGTGGTCGCCGAAGGATCTCGTGACCCACCTCGAGCAGTGGGAGCGGTTCGCGCTCGACTCGGTCGCGGCGTGGGACCGGGGCGAGGGCTCGCCGGTCGACCGCCTGATCTGGTCGAAGAGCACGCCGGCCGTGAACGCCGAGGGCGTCGCCGCGGCGGCGCACCTGACGTGGGCGCGGGCGCGCCGCCGCGCTGCGAGAACACACGCGGACCTCGTCGCGCTGATCGAGCGCATGTCCGACGACCGCTGGCGGTCTCCCGCGACTCGGCGCGCACGCAAGCCGCTCGGCGCACGGATCGGCGGGTATCTGGCGGGCGACGACGGGCTCTTCACGCACGATCGAGCCCACCTGAACGACCTGCGGGCGTTCGTCGACGGCTCGGCGTAGGGCACGGAAACGCTGTCGCCGGCCTCTCGTACGATGGGTCGATGCCCCCCTTCAAGGTCCGCGCCGAGTTCGAGCCGTCCGGCGACCAGCCGAGCGCGATCGACCGGCTCGCCGAGGGCATCCTGCAGGGGGAGGACCGGCTGACGCTCCTCGGGGCGACCGGGACCGGCAAGACGTTCACGATCGCGCACGTCATCGAGCGGGTCCAGAGGCCGACGCTCGTGATGGCGCCCAACAAGTCCCTCGCCGCGCAGCTGGCCAACGAGTTCCGCGAGTTCTTCCCCGACAACGCGGTCGAGTACTTCGTCAGCTACTACGACTACTATCAGCCCGAGGCGTACGTTCCGCAGACCGACACGTACATCGAGAAGGACTCGTCGGTCAACGACGAGATCGAGCGGCTCCGCCACTCGGCGACCGCCGCGCTGCTCACGCGCCGCGACGTTCTCATCGTCGCCAGCGTGTCCGCGATCTACGGCCTCGGCACGCCCGAGGAGTACCTCGGCCAGGTGCTGCGGCTCCACAAGGACGTGCAGATCGACCGCGACTTCGCGATCCAACGCCTGGTCGACATCCAGTACGACCGCAACCAGGTGACGCTGTCCCGGGGCAAGTTCCGCGTCCAGGGCGACACGCTCGAGGTGCAGCCCGCGTACGAGGAGACGGGCTACCGCGTGGAGTTCTGGGGCGACCAGGTCGAGCGGATGACGCGCTTCGATCCGATCACCGGCGAGGTCGTCGGCGAGCTCAGCGAACTGTGGATCTATCCCGCGACGCACTACGTCGCCTCGCACGAGCGGATGTCGCGCGCGATCTCGACGATCGAGACGGAGTTGCACGACCGGCTCGCGTACCTCGACGGGCACGGCAAGCTGCTCGAGGCCGAGCGGCTGCGGATGCGGACCAACTACGACCTCGAGATGCTCCGCGAGGTCGGGTTCTGCAGCGGCATCGAGAACTACTCCCGCCACATCGACGGCCGGCAGCCGGGCGAGGCGCCGTACACGCTGCTCGACTACTTCCCGAACGACTGGCTGTGCGTCCTCGACGAGTCGCACGTCACCGTGCCGCAGATCCACGGCATGTACGAGGGCGACAAGACGCGCAAGGAGACGCTGGTCGACTTCGGGTTCCGGCTGCCGAGCGCGCTCGACAACCGGCCGCTGCGGTTCGAGGAGTTCGTCAAGAAGGTCGATCAGGCGGTCTTCATGTCGGCCACGCCCGGCGACTACGAGCTCCGCGTCAGCAAGCGTGTCGCGGAGCAGATCGTCCGGCCGACCGGGCTCATCGATCCGGAGGTCGAGATCCGGCCGACGCGCGGCCAGGTCGACGACCTGATGGAGGAGATCCGCAAGCGAGCCGAGGCCGGTCAGCGCGTCCTCGTCACGACGCTCACCAAGAAGATGGCCGAGGACCTGACCGATTACCTGCTCGAGATGGGCGTTCGCGTGCGGTACCTGCACTCCGAGGTCGACACCATCCAGCGGATCGAGATCATCCGAGACCTCCGGCTCGGCGAGTTCGACGTGCTGGTCGGCATCAACCTCCTGCGGGAGGGTCTCGACCTGCCCGAGGTCTCGCTCGTCGCCATCCTCGACGCCGACAAGGAGGGGTTCCTCCGTTCCGAGACGTCGCTGATCCAGACGATCGGCCGTGCGGCGCGCAACGTCGACGGCACCGTCCTGATGTACGCCGACGAGGTGACGGACTCGATGCGCGCCGCGATCAGCGAGACCCAGCGCCGGCGCAAGATCCAGATGGCGTACAACCGCGAGCACGGCATCGACCCGCAGTCGATCCGCAAGAAGGTCTCCGACATCCTGCTCACGATGGCGCCCGAGGGCCGGCAGACGACGCCCAAGAAGGAGCGCCGCCGCCGCGCGTCGCATCCCGAGATGCCGACCGAGGAGCTCGAGCGGCTGATCCGAAGCCTCGAGGAGGAGATGCACGAGGCCGCCAAGGACCTGCGGTTCGAATACGCGGCCCGGATCCGCGACGAGGTGGTCGACCTGCGCAAGGAGCTGAAGCAGCTCCGCGAGGCAGGCGTCGGGGCCTGAGGCCGGCTCCGCCGGTTCGCGTCGGCGGGACGTCTACAGTTCGCGCGTGGTCGCATCCCTGCGCCTCGACGCGCCGGCGGGGTGGTTCGGCGTCGGGCGCGCGGCCCGTCCGGCGACCGTCGTCGTGGACGCCGGCGTCGTGGTGTACGCGGGATCCCGCGCGGACGCGCCGGCGGCCGAGGAGGTCCGCCACCTCGACGGATTCCTGATGCCGGGCGTCGCCGACCGCCACGTACACGTGCGCCTGTCCGAGCCGGGCGCCGTCTTGATGGGCGGCGTCGTGGCGGTCCGCGATCTCGCGTGGGACCCGGACGAGATCTTCCCGCTCGCCGAAGCCTCCGAGGTGCCTTCGTTCAGCGGGCCGCTGATCCGCGCGGTCGGCCCGATGCTGACGGGTCTCGGCGGCTATCCGACGCGAGCGAGATGGGCGCCGCCGCTCGCCGCCCGGGAGCTCCACGGCCCGGACGACGCGGTGACCGTCGTCGATCTCCTCGTCGCGCGGGGCGCCGCCGCCATCAAGGTGTCGTTGAACGCCGAGGACGGACCGACGCCGAGCGACGCCGAGCTCTCACGTGTCGTCGAGACGGCGCACGCGCGCGGCATCCCGGTCACGGCGCACGCCCAGGGGAAGGGCGAGCCCGAGCGCGCGCTCGGCGCGGGCGTCGACGAGCTCGCGCACACGCCGTGGACGCACCGGCTGCCCGAGTCGACGATCGAGGGCCTCGCGAGGTCGGTCCGGATCGTGTCGACGCTCGACATCTGGTCGTTCGGCGAGATCACGGAGGAGCTGCGCGTGGCCTGCGACAACCTCACGCGGTTCCGCAACGCGGGCGGGACGGTCGCGTACGGAACGGACCTCGGCAACGGCGCGATCCCGCCGGGGATCGACGTCCGCGAGGCGTTCCTCCTGCACGAGGCGTGCCGGATGCCGGTCGAGGACGTGCTCAGCGCCATGACGGCCGGTCCGATCGGTCCGGGCGCGCCCGCCGACCTGGTCACGCTGCGGGCGGACCCGTTCGAGGACCTGTCCGCCATCGGCGATCTCCGCATGGTGATGCGGGCGGGCCGCACCGTGTCGGGCAGCTGACGGCCGGCGTCACTCGGGCGCCCGGCGGATCTCGATCTTGCCGTCCTGCACGCGCGTCTCGAACGCCTGCTGGGGCGCCGTCGCCGGCCCTCTGAGGACGGAGCCGCTGCAGACGTCGAACCGGCTTCCGTGCCACGGACAGGTGACGACACCGCCCTCGACGACGCCCTTGTGCAACGGCGCGCCGCGATGCGTGCACCGCTCCGCGATCGCGCAGATCCACCCGTCCTGACGGAACAGCGCGATCTCGGCGTCGCCGGCCTCGGCCGCGAGCGCGCCGTTGGGTGACAGATCGGCCTCGTCCGCGACGGCCGTCCATCTCTTGGGGCCGTGCTCGAACACGCCGGCGTCGACGCCGACGCCCTTGCCGAACACCAGATGCCCGCCGAGATACGCGGTTCCGCTCGCGATCCCCATGCCGACCATCCCGAGCGTGACGCCGAGCCCTCGAGCGCCGCGTTTGCGAGCGATCCACGACAGCCCGTAGACGGCGACGGCCGCGAGGTTGCCGGCCGCGTGCACCGTTCCGACGCGCCGGGTGGGACCCCACGTGTCGACCCAGTCGGCGAGGCCCGTAAGGGCGGTCGGAACCGCGGCCAGCACGCCGAGGCCGACCAGCGTGTCGGCGGCGGCCGCGGTCCGCTCGCCGCCGACGGCGTCCAGCGCGAACGCGGACGTCCACGCGCCCACGACGACGTCGGTGAGGACCGGATGGATCGGGTGCCCGAGCCAGGTTCCGGCCAGCGCGTCCTTCGCGCGCCCCGGTCCGAGCACGTCCTCGACGGCCTTCGCGACCGGATCCGACAGCCTGTCGAGCTGCTTCAGCCGCTGGATCGTCTCGGGGAGCGCTCGGAACGGCGACGTCATCGCGGAAGGCCTCCTTGGGCGTTCGGGCCGCCTCTACCCCCCGAGACGCGTTCGCATGCGCGGCGCCCGCGCGGCCGGACTAGTCCATCGTGGACTAGATGAGCGAGCCCCCGGCCGCGGTTCGGGATCGGGCCGAGCGAGGCGCTGATCAGGTATGTCTTGCGCGAGAGCACCGGAAGCTCGTCCCGGTAGGACTCGAGCGTGCGCTCACGGCCCGTCGTCGCCGTCGTCGACCTCGGACTCGTCGTGCTTGCTGAGGTAGTCGATGTACAGCGGCCGGAGCGCGTCCGCGAGCCGGCCCTCGTCCGCGTCGACGAAGTCGTTGAGGAGCGCGATCGGGCGCATGATGTCGGTCTCGCTGCGCCACTCGTCGCCGGCCGCCGCGCGGGCCTCGGGGATCGTCCTCAGCAGGTCCCAGAGGAACCCGAAGTCCAGCCGCCGCCACGCGAGGCGGGTGGCGCGATCGTGCAGCTCGTTGGACGGAACGTGCTGGAGCTCGGCCTCGGTCGCCATCGGGGCGGAAGCCTACCGCGGCGTGCGGCCGGAACGGGCCGGCGCCGGGTCGAACCGCCGGCTCCGCCGGCCGGCGGGGCATGTCACCCCCTCCGTTAGCATGGGCGTGTGGGCACCGACTCCCTCGTGATCCATGGTGCCCGTGAACACAACCTCAGGAACGTCACGCTCGAGCTTCCCCGCGACAAGCTGATCGTGTTCACGGGCCTGTCCGGCTCCGGCAAGTCGTCGCTCGCCTTCGACACGATCTACGCCGAGGGCCAGCGGCGCTACGTGGAGTCGCTGTCGTCGTATGCGCGGCAGTTCCTCGGCCAGATGGAGAAGCCCGACGTCGACTTCATCGAGGGGCTCAGCCCCGCGATCTCGATCGACCAGAAGTCGACGTCGCGGAACCCGCGCTCGACCGTCGGTACGATCACCGAGGTCTACGACTACCTCCGGGTGCTGTTCGCGCGCATCGGGCATCCGCACTGCCCGCGGTGCGGCCGCCCGATCGGCAGGCAGACGCCGGAGCAGATCGTCGACCAGGTCATGCAGCTGCCCGAGGGCACCCGCTTCCAGGTCCTCGCGCCGATCGTCCGCGGCCGCAAGGGCGAGTACCAGAAGCTGCTCGAGGACGTCGCCAAGCAGGGCTTCCCCCGCGCGCGGATCGACGGCGAAGTGCGCGAGCTGAGCGAGCCGATCCGGCTCGAGCGCCACGTCAAGCACTCGATCGAGGTCGTCGTCGACCGGCTGATCGCTCGCCCGGACATCCGCAGGCGCGTCGCGGACTCCATCGAGACGGCGCTCCAGCTCGCGGAGGGGATGGCCGCCGTCGCCGTCCAGACGCACGACGGCGAGGACGTGCAGACGTTCAGCCAGCACCTCGCGTGCCCGTACGACGGGCTGTCGTTCGACGAGCTGCAGCCGCGGAACTTCTCGTTCAACTCGCCGTACGGGGCGTGCGCGACGTGCGACGGCCTCGGAACCCGGCTCGAGGTCGACGCCGAGCTGATCGTTCCGGATCCCGACCTCTCGATCCGCGAGGGAGCGCTCGCGCCGTGGGCCAGCTCGCGGCTCGAATACTGGGACCGCGTGCTGGATGCGGTCGCGGACGCCAACCGGTTCGACACGTCGACGCCGTGGCGAAAGCTCTCCAAGAAGGCAAAGGACGTCATCCTGTACGGCTCGGGCGAGGACATCTTCGTCCGCTACAAGAACCGGTACGGACGGACGCGGTCGTATTGGACGTCGTACGAGGGCGTGATCCCCAACCTCGAACGCCGGTATCAAGAGACCGATTCCGACGCGCAGCGCGACAAGCTCGAGCAGTTCATGCGCGAGATCCCGTGCCGCACCTGCGGCGGCGCGCGGCTCAAGCCCGAGACGCTGGCCGTGACCGTCGGCGGGATCAACATCGCGCAGCTCACCGACCGGTCCATCCGCGAGACGTTGCGGTTCTTCGACGAGGTCCGGCTGACCGAGCGCGAGGAGATGATCGCGGAGCGCCTCGTCAAGGAGATCCGCGCGCGCCTGGGGTTCCTCGTCGACGTCGGGCTCGACTACCTGACCCTCGCGCGGGCGGCCGGGACGCTTGCGGGCGGCGAGGCGCAGCGGATCCGGCTGGCCACGCAGATCGGGTCGGGGCTCGTCGGCGTGCTCTACATCCTCGACGAGCCGTCGATCGGACTGCACCAGCGCGACAACCGCCGGCTGATCGACACGCTGATCCGGCTGCGCGACCTCGGCAACACGCTCGTGGTCGTCGAGCACGACGAGGCGACGATCCACGCCGCCGACCACATCGTCGACATCGGGCCGGGCGCGGGCGAGCGCGGCGGCGACATCGTCTACTCGGGCGACCTCAAGGGTCTGCTCGAGTCGGACACGTCGCTCACCGGGATGTTCCTGTCGGGCCGGCGCGTGATCCCGACGCCCGAGGTTCGCCGGACGCCCGGCGACCGGTGGCTGAAGGTGCTGGGCGCGAAGGAGCACAACCTCAAGAACATCGATCTGGAGATCCCGCTCGGGCTGATGGTGGCGGTCACCGGAGTGAGCGGCTCGGGGAAGTCGACGCTCGTCGAGGAGGTGCTCCTGCGCGCGCTGATGCAGAAGCTCTACCGCTCGCGCGTGCTGCCCGGGAAGTTCCGCCGGCTCGTCGGATGGGAGCAGATCGACAAGGTCATCGACATCGATCAGTCGCCGATCGGCCGGACGCCGCGGTCCAATCCGGCGACGTACACGGGCGTGTTCGATCACATCCGAACGCTCTTCTCGCAGGTTCCGGAGGCGCGCGTTCGCGGCTACAAGCCCGGACGCTTCTCGTTCAACGTCCGCGGCGGCCGGTGCGAGAACTGCGCCGGCGACGGCCAGATCAAGATCGAGATGCATTTCCTGCCCGACGTGTACGTCACGTGCGAGGTATGCAAGGGACACCGGTACAACCGTGAGACGCTCGACGTGAGATACAAGGGCCGCTCGATCGCCGACGTGCTCGAGATGAGCGTCGACGAGGGGCTCGAGTTCTTCCGGAACATCCCGACGATCGCGCGGCACCTGCAGACGCTGAGCGACGTCGGGCTCGGCTACGTCAAGCTCGGGCAGCCGGCGCCGACGCTGTCGGGCGGCGAGGCACAGCGGATCAAGCTGTCGTCCGAGCTGCAGAAGCGCGCGACCGGCAACACCCTGTACGTGCTCGACGAGCCCACCACCGGCCTGCACTTCGAGGACATCCGCAAGCTGCTGAACGTCCTGCAGCGGCTCGTCGCGCAGGGCAACACGGTCCTCGTGATCGAGCACAACCTCGACGTCGTGAAGACGGCCGACTGGATCGTCGACCTCGGGCCGGAGGGGGGCGACGGCGGCGGCACCATCGTCGCGACCGGCACGCCCGAACACCTCGCGGCGCATCCGACGTCGCACACCGGGCGGTTCCTCGCTGAGGTCCTCGGCTCGCTGCCGCTCGAGGCGGCCACCGCCGGCGCGAAGCGTTAGCCGTTCGCCGGTCGCACGGCGACGATCTCGTCGCGTCCGAGGATCGGAAGCCACAGCGCACCGCCGGCCTCCACGACGACCTGGTTCGCGTTGATGAGCGGCTCGTCGCCGAGCGCGAGGGCCGGCCCGGACGCGTCGTTCCGGACCGGTGTCAGCACCGGCCCCTCCTCGCTCGCGACCCAGAGCGTTCCGTTCGTCGACGCGAGACCGTCGGGCGTGCCGGCCGGGATGGCGACCGTGTCGGTCACGCGGTCGGTCGTGGGATCGATCCGCTGCACGGTGCCGTCGTCGGTGCACGCGACCCAGAGCGCGCCGTCGTGCTCGGCCATCTGCTGCGGCCCGAGTCGCGTCTCGATGGTCGCGAGGACCGGTGCCGTCCGGTGCGATGCGCGACACCGTTCCGCTCGCATATGCGCTCACCCACAGGTCGCCGAACGCGGCCGTGACGAACCTCGGTTGCGCCCCGACGGCGACGGTCGACGCGGCCATCCGGTTCCGCGCCGGATCGATCGGCGCGACGACGCCGTCGTCCTCGCAGGCCACCCAGATCCGACCGTCGAGCGCGGCGAGCCCCTCGGGCGCGGCACAGACGTCGATCGTCGCGACGACGCGCCGGCGCTCCGGGTCGACGCGGCTCACCGTGTCGTCCGCCGAGTTCGACACCCAGAGCGATCCCTCGCCGGCCGCGACCTCGAGCGGGATCGCACCCACCCCGACCGATCCGGTCACGCGCCTGTCGGACGCGTCGACGGCGACGACCCGGCCGTCGCGGACGTGCTCGGCGTTCGAGACGACCACCCAGACCTCGCCGCCGAACGCCGTCGCGCCGATCGGCTCGCCGCCGACGCGCACGCGCTCATCGGGCGGGCGACTGGTCGGCGACTCGGGCGGCGCCGGGGACGCCGTCGAGGCGCCCGGATCGGCGTCGCCGCTCCGACAGCCTGACAGCAGGAGCAACGCGGCGACGCCGGCGATGACCTCTCGACGCACGAGCCCCTCCCTTCGGCGACGGTCGTCCTCGCCGTCACATACGTGCGCGCGTTGCATCGGAGACGGCCCCGGGTCGCACACACCTCGCTGCTAGGATTGCGCCCGCTCATGGGCAGACGGGTGTTTCCGCTCGCGTTCGTCCTCGCGCTCGTCGTGGTGGGGTGCGCCAAGACGAACGAGGCGACGATCGGGTTCGGCTCGGGAACCCAGTTCGTTCCGCAGGTCGCCGACGCGCAGGATGACGTCGGCCTGTTCCCCTCGGTCGCCGTCACGGCCGATGGACAGCCCTACGTCGCCTACTACGGGTTCCCGGAGCAGCTCGCGAAGGACGAGGTCGCCATTCCGCGCCCCGTCGGATCGCCGTCCGTTCCGTCCGTCCTCCTGACCAGCGTCAGCGACGGCGTCTGGACGCGCGGCGCGGTCGCGATGGAGAAGGACATCCCGAGCGTGACGATCGCGTACGGGCCGGCCGCGGTCCCCGAGATCGCGTCCGCCAAGCCCGAGAGCGTCAACGGCACGGCGATCGCGCTCGGCTCGGACGGCGCGCTGAACGTGGTCTGGGTGTCCAACACCGGCGTCTGGTACGGGCACAACATGGACGGAACGTCGTTCACCGCCGCTCAGATCGAGAAGGACAAGGTCACCGAGCGAGGCCCGATCGGACAGCCCGCGATCGCGCTCGACGCGCAGGGCGCGCCGTGGATCGCCTACGCGAAGACCACGGCCAAGGGCCAGGACGTGATCGTCGCGACGCAGAGCGGCACCTCGTGGAGCACCGACACGATCGCGACGGTTCCGCTGCGCGCCGGCGGCGCCCAGCCCGGGCGCGTTGCCATCGTCGCCACCGAGGGTGGCTCACCCGTCGTGCTGTTCTCCGACGGCTCGAAGGTCGAGGCCGCGTCGAACGACGGCGAGAACGGCTGGACGACGTCTCCGGTCGAGTCCGGCGTCGACGGGGCCGGTCTGTCGGCGACGGCCGACGCCGACGGCACGCTGCACGCTGCGTACTACGCGAACGACGAGGTCCACGAGGCGACGTCGACCGACGGCACCAACTGGACCGCCGCGACGGTGTCGGGAGTCGGCAGCGGCGACAATCCCGACGGTCGCTCGACCGGCATCGGCGTGGACTCGAAGGGCACGACATACGTCACGTGGTACGACCCCGCCGCCGACGAGGTGCGCCTGGCGTCGGCGACCGGATCGGACTTCTCGAGCATCCGGACGAGCGGCACGTCGGCCGGCGAGCTGCCGGCGCTCGCCGTCAACGGTGACGGCACGGTCTACGTCGCCTGGTACGACGAGACGGAGCAGAACTCGATGCTCGGCGCGTACGGCGACGTCGGCGACCTCGAGTTCGCGGTGCAGAGCCCGACGCCGACCGGTCCGTCGCCGACGGCCGCGGCCTCCTCGACGCCGCCCGAGAACTGCACGACGGCGGAGAACGGAGAGGTGAATCTCGTCGCCGAGGGCATCGCGTTCGACACCAACTGCATCGAGATCCCGGCGGGTGAGAAGGTCACGATCCACTTCGACAACAAGGACTCGGGAACGCAACACAACGTCGCCGTCTATCCGAGCGCCGACGCGACGTCGGACCCGATGTTCCGGGGGGACCTCGTGACCGGACCGGACACGGCCGATTACGAGGTCGGACCGTTCGACGCCGGCGAGTACCACTTCCAGTGCGACGTGCACCCGAACATGAACGGAACGTTCCGCGTCGTCGAGGGGGGCTCGAACGGCGGTGGCGGCGGCGGCTCCAACGGTGGCGGCGGTGGCGGTGGCGGCGGGGGCGCCGTCACGACGACGGTCACGGCGCAGAACATCGCCTTCGACACCGACGAGATCGACCTCGTCGCCGGGAAGGCGTCCAAGCTGACGTTCGACAACCAGGACGCCGGAACGCCGCACAACATCGCGATCTATCCGAGCGAGTCCGAGATCTCGGCCGACGCGGCGCTTTTCCAGGGCGACCTGGTGACCGGCCCGGCCAAGCAGGTGTACGACATCCCGGCGCTCGACGCGGGGACGTACTACTTCCACTGCGACGTCCACCCGACGATGAACGGGTCCGTCGTCGTGGCCGGCTGACGCCGGCTCGAACCCACCTCCGATCGGCGCGGAGTCCCGCCGAGCTCCCGTCCTCGTCCGGAGCCACGGTTACGATGCCTGGGTGAGCGTTCCGCGCCCGGAGACCTCGTCGATCCCCGACGCGCCCGGCGCGTATCTCTTCCGAGACGGCGACGGGCGCGTCGTCTACGTCGGCAAGGCCCGCTCGCTCCGCAAGCGCCTGGCGTCGTACTGGAGCAAGCCGCTGCACCCGCGGACCGAGGCCATGATCGCCGCCGCCCGCTCGGTCGAGTGGATCGTCGCCTCCGGCGAGGTCGACGCGCTGATGCTCGAGTACAACCTGATCCAGGAGCACCGCCCGCGCTTCAACATCCGGTACCGAGACGACAAGTCCTATCCGTACCTCGCGCTGACGGTGGGGGAGGAGTGGCCGCGCGCGCAGGTCCTGCGCGGCACCAAGCGGAAGAAGGTCCGGTACTTCGGGCCGTTCGGGCACGCGTACGCCATCCGCGAGACGCTCGACGCGCTCACCCGCGTGTTCCCCGTCCGGACGTGTTCCAACGCGTTCTTCGACCAGCGGCGGCGAGCGCGCCGTCCGTGCCTGTACTACGACATCGGCCGGTGCGCCGGGCCGTGCGTTCCGGAGGTCACCGGCGCGACGCACGAGTCGTACCGAGCGCACGTGGACGCCCTCGCCGACTTCCTCGCCGGCAACGACCGGCCGGTGCTGCAGCGGCTCGACCGGCAGATGCACGACGCGGCCGACCGGCAGGAGTACGAGCTCGCGGCCAAGCTCCGGGACCAGCTCACCGCAGCGCGGCGCGCGATGGAGAACCAGGAGATGGTCCTGACGCAGCCGGAGGACCTCGACCTCGTCGGCATGGTCGAGGACGATCTCGAGGCGGCGTTCCAGGTGTTCTTCGTGCGTCGCGGACGCATGACCGGCCGGAAGGGATGGATCGTCGATCGCGTCGAGGAGCTCGACCGGCCGCAGCTGATCGCGTCGTTCCTGCGCGAGCTGTACATGGAGCGCGACGAGGTGCCGCCGCGGATCCTCGTTCCCGTGCCGCCGGAGGACGAGGACCTGCTGTCGGCGTGGCTCGAGCGCCGCCGTGGATCACGCGCGCGCATCTCGGTCCCCGAACGCGGCGCCAAGCGGCGCCTCCTGGAAGTCGCCACGCAGAACGCGCGCGAGGACTTCCAGCGCCACAAGCTGCGGCGGGCATCCGATTTCGGCGCGCGTTCGCGCGCGCTCGCTGAGCTGTCCAGCGTGCTCGGGCTCGAGCAGCCGCCCCTCCGGATCGAGTGCTTCGACATCTCGAATCTCGGACCGATGGACAAGGTCGGCTCCATGGTGGTGTTCGAGGACGGGCTGCCCAAGCGCTCGGATTACCGGCGGTTCGAGATCAAGGGCGTCGCCGGGCAGGACGATTTCGCGTCTATGGAGGAGATGCTCCGCCGCCGCTTCGCCCGCCTCCGCGCCGAGACCGCCTCCGATGGCCGCGCCGCATCCGCGCCGGAGGGCACGCCCGAGGCCGACGGCGACGAGGACTCGCGCGCGCGGCGCCGCGGCCGGCCGAGGCGCTTCGCCTATCCGCCGTCGCTGATCGTCGTCGACGGCGGTCGAGGACAGCTGTCGGTGGCGATGCGCGTCCTCGAGGAGGCCGGCGTCCACGTCCCGGCCGTCGGCCTGGCCAAGCGGCTCGAGGAGATCTACTTCCCGGACCGGCCCGACCCGCTGCTCATCCCGCGCGGGTCGGAGTCGCTGTTCGTGCTGCAGCACCTGCGCGACGAGGCGCATCGCTTCGCGATCACGTACCACCGGCAGAAGCGCGAGCGGCGGGCGCTGGCCTCGCCGCTCGACGACATCGCGGGCGTCGGGCCGACGCGCAAGCGGGCGCTCCTCAAGCGGTTCGGATCGCTCGCGAAGCTTCGGCAGGCGAGCGCCGACGAGATCGCGTCGACGCCCGGCATCGGACCTGAGCTCGCGCGCACGATCGCCGGCCACCTCCACGGCGTGACGAGCTCGGATCGGGTGAGCGCCTGATGGCGCAGACGGCCAAGCGCGCGCCCGACCGACCGACCGGCGACCCCATGGCCGACGGCGGCCGCGGCCTGCTGATCGTCACCGGCCTCTCGGGCGCCGGCCGCTCGGAGGCCGCCCGCGCGCTCGAGGACCTCGGGTACTTCGTCGTCGACAACCTGCCGCCGACGCTGCTGCCGAAGATGGCCGAGCTCGCCGGCCGCCCCGGCGGGCCCGGACGGCTGGCCATCGTCGTCGACGCCCGCGGCGGCGTCTTCTTCGGCGAGCTGTCGAAGAGCCTCGAGGACCTGCAGCACGCGAAGGTTCCGTACCGGATCCTGTTCCTGGAGGCCGCGGACGAGGACCTCGTCAAGCGGTACGAGGCGACCCGCCGGCGCCACCCGCTCGCGCCCGCCGACCGCGTGGTCGAGGGCATCCGCAAGGAGCGGATCATGATGGAGAGTCTCCGGGGCGAGGCCGACCTCATCATGGACACGTCCGGCCTCACGCCGCACGAGCTCCGGGCCAGGATCCGCGACGCGTTCTCGGAGGCGCCGCCCGAGGCCGGCCTGCAGGTCTCGGTGATGTCGTTCGGCTACAAGCACGGAACGCCGCGCGATGCCGACCTCGTCATCGACTGCCGCTTCCTCCCGAACCCGCACTGGGTCGATGACCTCCGCCCGCTGCCCGGCACGGACGAGCGCGTCAAGACGTACGTGAAGGGGCAGCAGACGTACCGGGAGTTCATGCGCCGGCTCCGCGCGCTGCTCGGCTTCATGGTGCCGGGCTTCGTCGCCGAGGGGAAGTCCTACCTCACCGTCGCCGTCGGCTGCACCGGAGGCCGGCACCGTTCGGTCGTGATCGCGGACGAGCTGGCGACCTTCTTCCGGGAGAAGGGGCTTCCGGTCTCGATCGAGCACCGCGATCTCGACCGCTGACGCGGCGCGCGGCCGCCGTGACCGCGTCGGCTAGGATGGGATCACCCCCGCGCGAGGAGGACTCGCATGAGCGTCAAGGTAGGCATCAACGGGTTCGGCAGGATCGGCCGCAACTTCTTCCGCGCCGCCAAGAAGCAGGGCAAGGACTGGGACTTCGTCGCGGTCAACGACGTGACCGACGCCCGCACCCTGGCACATCTCCTGAAGTACGACTCGGTTCTCGGCACGTTTCCCGGGTCGGTCTCGTCGAGCGACAACGGGATCGTGGTCGACGGGGACGAGCTCCGGGTGCTCTCGGAGCGGGATCCCGGCAACCTTCCGTGGAAGGAGCTGGGCGCGCAGGTGGTGATCGAGTCGACCGGCCTGTTCACCAAGCGCGAGGACGCCGACAAGCACATCTCCGCGGGCGCCGAGAAGGTCATCATCAGCGCTCCGGCCAAGGGCGAGGACTTCAGCGTGATCCTCGGCGTGAATGACGACGCGTACGACCCGTCGCAGCACAACGTCATCTCCAACGCGTCGTGCACGACCAACTGCGTGGTGCCGATGGCCAAGGTCCTCGACGACGCGTTCGGCATCGAGCACGCGTTCATGACGACCGTGCACGCCTACACCAACGACCAGCAGATCCTCGATCTCCCGCACAAGGACCTCCGCCGGGCGCGGGCGGCCGCCGTCAACATCATCCCGACGTCGACGGGCGCGGCGAAGTCGACGGGCGTCATCCTGCCGCACCTCAAGGGGCAGATGGACGGGATCTCGCTCCGCGTGCCGGTGCCCGACGGATCCATCACGGATGTCGTCGCGACGCTGAAGCGCGAGGCGACCGTCGACGAGGTCAACGAGGCGTTCCGGACCGCCGCCGCCGAGGGGCCCCTGGTCGGCAAGCTCGTGTACGCCGACGACCCCATCGTCTCGAGCGACATCGTCGGATCGCCCGCGTCGTGCACGTTCGACTCGCTGTCGACGATGGCGATCGGCAACATGGTGAAGGTGCTCGGCTGGTACGACAACGAGTGGGGGTACTCGAACCGGCTGGTCGATCTCGTCGAGCTCGTCGCGAGCAAGCTCTGACGTGACGCTTCCCACGCTCGACGATCTCGGCGACGTCGCCGGGAGGCGGGTCTTCGTCCGCGTCGACTTCAACGTTCCGCTCGCGGACGGTCGCGTCGAGGACGACGCGCGCATCCGCGCCGCGGTTCCGACGCTCGGCGAGCTGCTCGAGGCCGGCGCGTCGCTCGTGGTCGCCTCGCATCTCGGCCGCCCCAAGGGGCACGTCAAGGACGAGTATCGGCTGGCGCCGGCGGGCGACCGCCTCGCCGAGCTGCTGGACGCCGAGGTGCAGGTGCTCGACGAGGTGGTCGGCGAGGACGTCACGGCCGTGACCTCGCACCTCGGCCCGGGCGAGCTCGTGCTGCTCGAGAACCTCCGGTTCGATCCGCGCGAGGAGGCGAACGACGCCGGCTTCGCCGAGCAGCTCGCCGATCTCGCGGAGGTCTACGTGGACGACGCGTTCGGCGCCGTCCACCGCGCGCACGCATCCGTCGCCGCGCTCCCGCAGGTCTTCCGCGAGCGGCAGCGGCCGATCGCGGCCGGTCGCCTGCTGCAGCGCGAGGTCGAGGCGCTCTCCCGACTGCTCGAGGAGCCCGAGCGCCCGTACGTCGCGGTGCTCGGCGGCGCCAAGGTCTCGGACAAGCTCTCGACGATCGGCGCGCTCGTCGAGCGAGTGGACGCGCTGCTGATCGGCGGCGCGATGGCGTTCACGTTTCTCGCCGCGGACGGCGGGCAGATCGGCGACAGCCTGGTCGAGCCCGACCGGTTCGACGACGTGCGCGCGGCGCGCGCCCGCGCCGACGAGCGCGGCGTCGTCCTGCAGCTTCCCGAGGACGTCGTCGCCGCGCCCGAGATCGCCGCCGACGCACGCCGTGAGACGGTCCGCGCGACCGACGTGCCGAAGGGCCAGAAGGGCCTCGACATCGGCCCCCGGTCCGTCGAGGAGTTCGCCCGGACGCTGGCCGACGCGAAGACGATCCTGTGGAACGGTCCGATGGGGGTGTTCGAGCTCGAGCCGTTCTCGGCCGGAACGCGCGGCGTCGGAACGGCGATCGCCGGCGCGAGCGCGTACAAGGTGGCCGGCGGCGGCGACAGCCTGCTGGCGATCAAGCGGTTCGGCCTGGCCGACGGCTTCGACCACCTGTCGACGGGCGGGGGAGCGAGCCTGGAGTTCCTCGAGGGCCGAGACCTTCCCGGCATCGTCGTCCTCGAGGAGGGATGAGTGCCGAGGCGCCCGATCATCGCCGCGAACTGGAAGATGCACAAGACGCATCTCGAGGCGATCCGCGACGTGCAGAAGCTGTCGTATCTCCTCGACGCGGACGACACCGAGCGCGTCGAGGTCGTGATCTGCCCCGCGTTCACCGCGCTGCGCGCCGTTCAGACGTTGATCGAGAGCGACCGCCTCCGGTTCGGCCTCGGTGCGCAGAACGTCCATCCCGAGAGCTCCGGCGCGTTCACCGGCGAGGTGTCTCCTCCGATGCTCGAGGCGCTGAAGGTCGCGTACGTGATCGTCGGACACTCGGAGCGCCGGCAGCTGTTCGGTGAGACCGACGAGCTGATCAACAAGAAGGTGCGCGCGGTGCTCGCGCGGGACATGGCGCCGATCCTGTGCGTCGGCGAGTCGCTCGAGGAACGCGACCTGGCTCGGACCGAGGAGAAGGTGTCGGGTCAGATCCGCGCGGATCTCCGCGGCGTTCCCGAGGAGCAGGCGCGCCGCCTCGTCGTCGCGTACGAGCCGATCTGGGCGATCGGAACCGGCCGCAACGCCGAACCGGCCGACGCGGGCGAGACGATCGGGCTGATCCGCTCGACGATCGCCGAGCTGTACTCGAAGGAGCTCGCCGACGCCGTCCGCGTGCAGTACGGCGGAAGCGTCAAGGCTGGCAACATCCGCGACTTCATGGCGCACCCCGAGATCGACGGCGCCCTCGTCGGCGGCGCGAGCCTGGATCCCGAGGACTTCGCGCTGATCGTGAAGTACCGATGAGCCGGCTCCTCTACGTCTGCCTCGACGGGCTCGGCGACGACCCGGTGCCGGAGCTCGACGGGCGCACGCCGCTCGAGGCCGCGGTCACGCCGAACCTCGACCGGCTCGCACGGGTCGGCAGGACGGGGACGGTCGTCACCGTCGGCGACGGCGTCGCGCCCGAGTCGGACATCGCGGTGTTCGCGATCCTCGGCTACGACCCGCGGGAGGAGCATCCGGGCCGCGGCGTCGTCGAGGCGGTCGGTGTCGGCATGGACTTCCGCGACGGTGACCTCGCCTACCGAGTGAACTTCGCGACCGCCGACGGCTCGGAGATCGTCGACCGCCGCGTGGGCCGCGACCTGACGTCCGACGAGGCGCACGCCCTCGCCGATAAGGTCAACCGCACGCTGCGGCTGCCGAACGCGCCGTTCGAGCTGCGCGCGACCGTCGAGCATCGCGGGGCGCTTGTGATCCGGTCGACCGAGGGACCGCTCTCGGCCGAGGTCAGCAACACCGATCCGGCCTACCGGAAGGAGGGGTCGCTCGGCGTCGCGCTCGAGACGTTCGAGCCGCGGGTCGCGACGGCCGAGCCGCTCGAGGACACCGAGGCGGCTCGCCGAGCGGCCGATCTGACCAACCTGTTCGTCCGGGGCTCGGCCGCGATCCTCGACGCGTCGGAGACGAACGCGCGGCGCCGCGCCGAGGGCAAGCTTCCGGGCAACGTGATCCTCACGCGCGACGGCGGCGACCATCGCCCCCGGCTCCAGCCGATCGAGGACCGGTTCGGGCCGGCCTGGGGATGCTTCGTCGAGATGCCGGTCGAGCGCGGGATCGCGATCCTGCTCGGGATGGAGCCGGTCGACGCGCCGCGGCTGCACGCCGAGGCCGACTACGCCCGCTGGGCCGAGTTGGCCGCCGAGGCGCTCGCAGGGTTCGACGCGTTGTACGTGCACATCAAGGGACCGGACGTGCCGGCGCACGACGGGCGCGCCGAGGACAAGCGCGACGTCATCTCGCTGATCGACCGCGCGTTCTTCGCCGAGGTGCTGGGCCGGCTGGAGCTCCGACGAACGCTCGTCGCGGTCACGGCCGACCACTCGACGTCGTGCGTCCGGAAGGCACACACGGCCGAGCCCGTCCCGCTCGTCGTCGCGGGCGCGGGCGTGCAGCCCGACGGCTCGGAGTCGTTCGGCGAGCGGGCGGCGGCCGAGGGCTCGATCGGGCGGCTTCGGGGCACCGAGATCGTCCCGTTGCTGGTGCGCACGCTGCGAGGATAGGGTCGAGGGCGGAAACTTCCGCCGGTGCCCGCAACGTATACTTCGCGGGAGCCGGAGCCGGACCGGCGGCCGCGTCGGCGCGCCGGCGGACGAAAGAGGGCACGTGGCGCAGCAGATCACGACCGAACGCCAGGCGACGTCGGGCGGGGATGAGAACGCGCCGGTCGAAGACCACGCCGTCGTCGGACGAAGCCCCTGGCAGATCTTCTGGAGCCGGTTCAAGAGCGATCGGATCGCAATCGCGGGCGTGGTCTTCATCGCGCTGTTGGTCCTCGTGGCGATCTTCGCCCCGTGGCTCTCGAAACACCTCGCGCACCACGGCCCGAACCAGCAGTTCGTGTTCACGATGCTGGACGACTACAGCCTGCCGAAGGGTCCGAGCACGAAGTTCTGGTTCGGGGCCAACGGCGCCGCGCAGGACCTGTTCGTCCGCGTGCTCTACGGAGCGCGCACCTCGCTGATCGTCGCCGTGTTCGCGACGGGCCTCGAGCTCGTCGTCGGCGTCGTGCTCGGCATCATCGCCGGCTTCTACCGCGGCAAGGTCGACACGGTCATCTCCCGCGTGATGGACATCGTGCTGTCCCTCCCGGTGCTGCTGCTCGCCCTGGGCCTCGTCTCGGCGTGCGGCATCAGCGACAACGGCTGCCTCGGCGGGATCATCAAGCCCGGGCTCCTGCTGGTGAGCTATGTGATCGGGCTGTTCAGCTGGCCCTACATCGCACGCATCGTCCGCGGCCAGGTGCTCTCGCTGCGCGAGCGCGAGTTCATCGAGGCCGCCCGGGCGATGGGCTCGTCCAACATGCGGATCATGTTCCGCGAGGTCCTTCCCAACCTGGTCGCGCCGCTGATCGTCTACTCGACGCTCGTGATCCCGACCAACATCCTGTTCGAGGCGTCCCTGTCGTTCCTCGGCATCGGGGTGCCCGCCACGACCCCGTCGTGGGGCCGCGAGATCTCGGACGCCTCGCAGATCTTCGACGCGGCCTGGTGGACGATGTTCTTCCCGGGCATCTTCCTGCTGCTCACGACGCTGGCGTTCAACCTGGTGGGCGACGGTCTTCGCGACGCGTTCGATCCTCGGGCGGCCGCGCTTTCGTATAGACGTTCGCGGAAGAAGCAGAAGGGATCCCGCGGGCGCTCAAGCGCCGGGGTGTCCGACGGCGCTGTTGCGACGGCGGCGACGCCCTAGGGTCCAGAACGGATCGCATCCGGAGAGAAGGGGGAACGATGGTTCTTCGATATGCCAAGGTGGTCGCCTTGGTCGGGGTGCTGGCGCTCGGCGCCGTCGCGTGCAGCGGCGGGAGCAGCAACGAGCGCGCCAGCGGCAACCCGACCGCCGGCGCGAGCGGGAGCCCGCAGCCGGGCGGCACGCTCCTCGTCGAGACCAACGCCGACATCGCGACGTCCGGCTTCGACTACCAGGCCGAGTACTGGCAGCTGTCGTTCCAGATCTATCGCTGCTGCCTGGCCCGGAACCTCTACAACTACAACGGCCTGTCGTCCGACCAGGACGGCACCAGCGTCTTCCCGGACCTCGCGGACGGCGAGGGACAGCAGTCAAGCGACGGCCTGACGTGGACCTTCAAGATCAAGCCGGGGATCCACTACGCCCCGCCGCTGCAGGACGTCGAGGTGACCGCGGACGACTTCGTCCGGACGATCAACCGTGAGGCAAGCCCGGACGTGGCGGTCGGCTACAACTTCTATTACACCGACATCCAGGGCTTCCAGGACGTCGTCGACGGCAAGGCCAAGACCGTTTCCGGCGTCAAGGCCGTCGACGATCACACGCTCCAGATCAAGATGACCGGTCCCGCCGGCGACCTGCCGTACCGTCTCGCGCTGGCGGCGATGGCGCCACTGCCGCCGAACCCGGCCGACCCGAAGGCTCCGTTCGGCATCGCCGAGGGGCACAACGACGACTTCGGCCGTTTCTTCGTCGGCACCGGCCCCTACATGATCGATGGCCAGGACCAGCTCGACTTCTCGGTCCCGGCGGCCAAGCAGAAGCCGATCTCGGGCTACGAGCCGGCCAAGCACCTCAGCCTCGTCCGCAACCCGTCGTGGGACTCGTCGACGGACGACCTGCGGCCCGCGTACCTGGACGGGATCGACATCACGATCTCGCCGGGCGCTGAGGGCGCTGTCCTGGAGAAGAAGGTCCAGAACGACGAGATCGACGCGATCATGGCCAACGGTGTCGAGCCGCAGACCCAGCGGACGTTCGAGACCAACCAGGATCTCGCGGACCAGATCTTCACGAACCCGGCGCCGAGCAACTACTACCTGTCGATGAACCTGGCGATGAAGCCGTTCGACGACATCCACGTCCGCAAGGCGGTCAACTACGCGATGGACAAGGACGGGTGGCGCAAGCTCGCCGGTGGCGAGGTCCAAGGCGAGATCGCGAACCACTTCGTGCCGGACGTCGACGAGGGCGACATCCTCAAGGACTACAACCCCTACGAGACGCCCGACGCACGTGGGGCCGACTCGCCCGAGGGCCTGACGGCCGCCAAGAACGAGATGAAGCAGTCGGCTTACGACACCAACCAGGACGGCATCTGCGACGCGCCGGAGTGCAAGAACATCCTGACCATCGGAGTCGTCGGCCGTGTCTACGAGGCGCAGGACGCCCTCATCGTCCAGAACCTCAAGAAGATCGGGCTCGAGCTCGACCTGAAGTCGCTCGAGAACTCGGCGGCGTACGGCAAGGTCCTGGACCCGTCCAACGACATCCCGTTCCAGACCTTCGCCGGCTGGATCCACGACTACCCGGACGGGTACACGTGGTTCTATCCGCTGATGTACGGACCGAGCATCCTCGACCAGTACAACTCGAACTACTCGCTGGTCGGCGCGACGCCGGAGCAGCTGAAGAAGTACGGCACCGACGTCACCGACGTCCCCAGCATGGACTCGCAGATCAAGGCCTGCTTCCCGAAGGAGGGGCAAGAGCGTCTGCAGTGCTGGTCCGACGTGGACAAGTACATGATGGAGCAGGTCGTGCCCGTCGTGCCGCTGATCTTCAGCAACGTCACGAACATCGTCTCCAGCCGTGTTCGTGGCTTCCAGTACAGCGCCGTGGACCAGGCGCCGTCGTGGGAGCACATGTGGCTCGAGGGCGGAGGAGCCTGATCGAACGAACGCACGTCGGCAGCATCGAGGGAGTGCGGGGAGCCGGCATCCGTGCCGGCTCCCGCTCCCCGTTGAGGGAGGTTCGGTGACCGCGAGGAGGGGACCGTGCTCCACTACCTGATCCGGCGCCTGTTGTTCCTGATCCTGGTCCTCTTCGCCGTGTCGCTGTTCACGTTCATCGTCTTCGTCAAGCTGCCGGCGCTCGATCCGGCGATCCGCGCCGCCGGCCGGCATCCGAGCCCGCAGCTGCTCGAGCTGATCCGGCACAAGTTCGGCCTGGATCAGCCGCTGTGGGTGCAGTACTGGAAGTTCGCCAAGGGCCTGATCCCGCTGCCGGGCTTCTTCCTCAACCAGGACGTCTACTACTCGTGGTACAGCCGGCAGGCGGTCAGCGTGGAGATCTACAGCCGGCTGCCGATCACGGCAGTGCTCACGCTCGGCTCGGCCGTCATCTGGCTCGCGATGGGCATCCCGATCGGCATCGTGTCCGCCGTCAAGCCCGGCTCGGTCCGCGACCGTGTCTCGATGGTCCTCGCGCTGATCGGCGTGTCGGCGCCGGTGTTCTGGCTCGCGCTCGTCCTGCTCTACGTCTTCCACTTCCAGCTCGGATGGCTGCCGTCGAGCGGCATCCCGTTCGGCGAGTCCGTGGGAACCGCGATCGTGAAGGGCCGCTTCATCCTGCCGTGGATCTCGCTGGCGGTGACGTCGGCCGCGTTCTACTCGCGCATGGTCCGCGGCAACCTGATGGAGACGATGGGCGAGGACTACATCCGCACCGCGCGAGCGAAGGGACTCTCGGAACGGAAGGTCATCTACAAGCACGGCCTGCGCAGCGCGCTCACGCCGGTGGTGACGATGTTCGGACTGGATGTCGCCTTCCTGCTCGGCGGCGCGATCATCACGGAGTCGGTGTTCCAGCTTCCCGGGCTCGGCCAGTACGCCCTGGTCTCCCTGGTCAGGGCCGACTTCCCCGGCGTGATGGGCGTGACCGTGCTCGGAGCGCTGTTCATCGTCGTGGCCAACCTCGTCGTCGACGTCGTCTACGCGATCCTCGACCCCCGGGTCCGGTACACCTGAGCCGGCGGCGGCGGGCAATCCCGGGTCCTGCTCGAGCCCGTATCTACGTGATGGTCCACCGCTCGACGGGCGCGTTGTGCGCCCAAATGGCCTGACATAGACTGCGCCGTCGGCCCGGAGGGAAGCACACGGCATGAGCCAGGTGGCATCGGAGCCGCTGACCGGTCAACTCGCTCCGGCCGGCGGCGAGGGGGAGACCTCTCCGGCAGTCGTCGGTCGAACGCCCTGGCAGATCTTCTGGCTCCGCTTCCGTCGCGACAGGGTGGCGCTCGTCGGCTTCGCCTTCATCGTCCTACTGACCACCGTCGCGATCTGCGCGCCGCTCATCGCACAGCACGTCGCCCACCGTGGCCCGAACGAGACCAACACCGATCTCACGGACGCGCTCGGCCTTCCGCTAGTGGGACCGAGCAAGGATTACTGGTTCGGCGTCGATACGGTCGGCAGGGACGTGTTCGTGCGTACGGCGTACGGAGCGCGTACGTCGCTCACGGTCGCCGTTATCGCTACCTCGTTCTCTGTCGTGATCGGCGTCGTGCTGGGGACGTTCGCCGGGTTCTTCCGAGGCAAGGTCGACACGACCGTCTCGAGGCTGATCGACATCGTGCTGTCCCTTCCCGTCCTGTTGCTTGCGATCGGTATCGCCGGAGCGTGCTCGATCACGGCGGAGGGGTGCCTCAACGGAGTCATCCAGCCCGGCATCTCGTTGGTCGTCGTGATCATCGCGCTGTTCAGCTGGCCCTACATCGCACGCATCGTGCGAGGCCAGGTGCTCACGCTTCGCGAGAAGGAGTTCGTCGAGGCGGCGCGTTCGCAAGGCGCCTCCGACATGCGCATCATGTTCCGCGAGATCCTTCCCAACGTCGTGGCGCCGATCATCGTGTATACGACGCTGATCATCCCGAACAACATCCTGTTCGAGGCGTCGCTGTCGTTCCTGGGCGTCGGCATCCCGTCGACGACGCCCTCATGGGGTCGGATGATCGCGGACGCCTCCAGCGGGCAGCTGTACACCGCAGCGTGGTGGATGCTCGCCGCCCCAGGCGTCGCCCTGGTG
Organism: bacterium; assembly: GCA_046735355.1. Taxonomy (GTDB): domain Bacteria; phylum Actinomycetota; class UBA4738; order UBA4738; family HRBIN12; genus DATAEU01. The sequence continues at coordinate 8,185 of JBKPTC010000162.1, read as the reverse complement.
CTGACGACGCTGGCATTCAACTTGGTAGGTGATGGCCTGCGCGACGCGCTGGATCCGCGTATGGGCGGGTGAACGGCCAACCCGGCGCACGAGGCGCCAGAAACGCTCGATCGGACGACGACCGAATCACGAGAGAGGGGAGAACGGAGTGAACGTACGAACGGGGATACGGTTCGCGGCATTGGTCGCGAGCTTCGCGATCGTTCTGACCGCGTGCGGAGGGGGTGGCGGTGCCGAGCCGAGTTCCAGCGCGTCGAACAGCGGGGGCGCAGTCACCAAGGGCGGGACGTATCGAACCGCGGTCGAGGACTTCGGCTTCAACGGCGGGTTCGACCCGACGGGCGAGTACCTCGGGTCGGCGTGGGGACTGTTCTCCGACCTGCTGGTCCGCAACCTCGTGACCTACAAGCACATCGCTGGGGTTCCGGGCGACGAGATCGTTCCGGACGTCGCATCGGACTGGCAGACGTCGGCGGACGGCCTCACGTGGACGTTCAACCTGAAGTCCGGCGTCAAGTTCGCGCCGCCCGTCGATCGCGAGGTGACGTCGAAGGACTTCGAGTACGCGTTCGAGCGGATCAACACCAAGTCCCTCGTCGCGCAATACGGCTTCTACTACGACGGGGTCATCAAGGGGATGACCGGCCAGGAGAAGTCGCCGAAGCCCGTTTCGGGCATCGAGACGCCGGACGACCACACCATCGTGTTCCACCTCGAGGAGCCGACGGGCGATCTGCTGTACAGGCTCGCGATGCCTGCGACCGCCGCCGTGCCGAAGGAGGTCGCAGGTTGCTTCAGCAAGGCCGGCGACTACGGCCGGTACGTCATCTCGTCGGGCCCGTACATGATCAAGGGCACCGACGAGCTCGACATCTCGTCCTGCGACACGCTGGAGCCGATCTCGGGCTTCGATCCGGACAAGTTCATGGTGTTCGTGCGGAACCCGAACTACGACTCGTCGACGGATTCGCCCGACGTACGGGAGAACAATGTCGACGGCGTCGTGATCACGATCGACACGAACACCGAGGACATCTACAACAAGATCCAGACCGGTGACCTCGACGGCAATGGCTATCCTGCCGGCGAGCCGCCGGCGCCGATTCTTCGGCAATACCTGACGGATCCGAATCTCAAGGACAAGCTCCACGTCAATTCCGGCGACCGGACGTGGTACATCACGATGAACCTGCTTACACCGCCGTTTGACGACATCCATGTGCGGAAGGCGGTGAACTACGTCGTCGACAAGGCGGCGCTCCAGAAGGCGTGGGGCGGCGAGACGCACGGTGACATCGCGACGTCGATCGAGCCGCCGACGGTCCTTCCGGACACCCAGTCCTACGACCCGTACGCCACGCCCAATCACGAAGGCGACGTTCAGGCCGCCATGGATGAGATGAAGCAATCGAAGTACGACTCCGACGGCGACGGGAAGTGCGACGATCCCTCGTGCGACGGCGTGCTGATGATGAACCGGAACTATCCGCCGTGGAGCGACATGACGCCGACGATCACGCAGAACCTCGCGGAGATCGGCATCAACATCAAGATGCGCGAGATCGACTCAGATACCGCGTACACGACGATCGCGACGGTCGACAAGCTCATCCCGATCGCCCTCAACGCCGGCTGGGGCAAGGACTACGCGGATCCATCGACGTTCGGCGTGCTGTTCGACAGCTCCGGCATCCTCTGCGAGGGCGCGATCAACTACTCGAACGTCGGTATGACGGCCGATCAGGCCAAGGAGTGCGGCGTCACGGACCAGTACAACGCGGTGAAGAACGAGATCCCGAGTGTCGACACGAAGTTCGACGAATGCAGCAAGGCTGATCCGGACGCTCGTAACGCGTGTTGGGCGGAGTTCGACAAGAACCTGATGGAGAACGTCGTGCCGTGGGTTCCGTACCTGTGGGCCACGGTCATCGACATCAACGCCGACAGCGTGACGAAGTTCGAGTTCGACCAGTTCTCGGGGGCGGTCTCGTACTCCCACATCGCCGTGAACAACGGACTGGATCCGAACGAGGTTCCGGTCGGTTGAGCCAGCCGAGTCCGTAGTACCAGCGCTGCGGCGGGGCCGCTCGACGGCGGCCCCGCCGCTCGCATCCGGAGACGAGGTCCGATGGGGCGATACGTCGTGCGACGACTGCTGTGGGTCGTTCTCGTGCTGCTGATCCTGACGGTGATCACGTTCCTCATCTTCTTCGTGATGCCCCCGACCGATCCCGCGGTGATCTTCGCTGGAAAGCAGCCGACGAAGGAGACCATCGCGGAGGTGCGACGCCAGTTCGGTCTGGACAAGCCGCTCCTGTACCAGATGGGCTTGTTCATCGGCCGGCTGGTCAAGGGCGACAACTGTGGCTGGCCGGGATTCGCGTTCTCGTTCAACACGCGATCGTGCTTGAAGCCGATCCTCGTCAGCCGGTTGCTCGTCACCGTGCAGCTGGCCGTCGGAGCGGCAGTGGTGTGGGTCGTCGCCGGCGTCTCGATCGGGATCCTGTCGGCGTTGCGCCCACGCTCCGTCTTCGATCGGCTCGCCATGGGCTTCGCGCTCGTCGGCGTCTCGGCTCCGGTCTTCTTCCTCGGCCCGGTCTTCTTATACGTGTTCTGGTTCAAGCTCCATCTGGCGCCGGGCAGTGGATACCAGTCGGTCGGGCAGTTCGGTGTGGTGGCGTGGTTCCAGCACTTCATCATGCCTTGGGTCGTTCTCGCGCTCCTGTACGCCGCCTTCTACGCGCGCATGACGAGGGCGAACCTGATCGAGACGATGGGGCAGGACTACATCCGGACCGCCCGCGCCAAGGGACTGTCGGAGCAGAGGGTCGTCCTCAAGCACGGGCTGCGCGCGAGCCTGACGCCGCTCGTCACGATGTTCGGCCTCGATCTGGGCGCCCTGCTCGGCGGGGCCTTCATCACAGAGACCGTGTTCAACCTTCCCGGGATCGGTAACTATGCGATCCGGGCGGCGAGCTCGGGCGACCTGTATGCGGCGCTGGACGTGACCCTGATCGCCGGGTTCTTCATCACGTTCGCCAACCTGGTGGTGGACATCGTGTACGCCTTCCTCGACCCCAGGGTGCGGTACTCTTGACCTCCATGCTTCGTCGTCCCGGGAGTCTCGCCCGTGCCTGAGCCACTCCTCGAGGTCAGGGACCTCAAGGTGCACTTCCCAACCGAGGATGGCCTCGTCAAGGCCGTCGACGGCGTGTCCTTCACGATCCAACCCGGCGAGACGCTCGGCGTCGTGGGCGAGTCCGGATCCGGCAAGTCGGTCACCTTCCTGACGGTCCTGGGCCTCGTCACCAGCGGCGGCGCCGTCATCGAGGGTGAGGTGCTGTTCGAGGGACAGGACCTGCTCAAGCTGCCAAAGGACGAGCTGCGGACGATCCGCGGGTCGCGCATCTCGATGATCTTCCAAGACCCGATGACCTCGCTGCATCCGTTCTACAAGGTCGGCTTCCAGATCGCCGAGGCCATCCGCACGCATCAGAAGGTCTCTAAGAGGGAGGCGCACGACCAGGCGGTCGAGATGCTCAAGCGCGTCGGCATCCCGCGTCCGGAGGAGCGCGCCGACCAGTATCCGCACGAGTTCTCGGGCGGCATGCGGCAACGAGCGATGATCGCGATGGCGCTCTCGCTCAACCCCGACCTCCTGATCGCGGACGAGCCGACCACCGCGCTCGACGTGACGGTGCAGGCGCAGATCCTGGATCTGATCGATCGGCTGAAGGAGGAGTTCAACGCGGCCGTCGTGATGATCACCCACGACCTCGGCGTCGTCGCCGAGCACTGCGACAACATCCAGGTGATGTACGCGGGCCGGGCCGTCGAGTTCGGCGACGCGCGCGACATCTACTACAACGCCCACCATCCGTACACATGGGGGCTCCTGCGGTCGATCGCGCGGCTTGACGCGTCCGGCCAGGAGCGCCTCGAGCCGATCAAGGGGCTGCCGCCGTCGCTGATCTTCGTTCCGCCCGGCTGCCCGTTCCATCCGCGGTGCCCGTACGTGTTCGACAAGTGCCGCTCCGAGGTGCCGCCGCTCATCCCGGCGGACGGCCACCACGCTTCGGCGTGCCACCTGTCGCTCGCCGACAAGGAGCGGATCTTCCACGAGGAGGTGATGGTGCGAACATGAGCGTCGAGGTGACCGAGCGTTCGGACCTGCACCCCCAGACCGAGCGCCGTCCGCTCGTCCGGCTGACCGGTGTCAAGAAGTACTTCCCGATCACGCAGGGCATCATCTTCCAGCACCACGTCGGCGATGTGCACGCCGTCGACGACGTCGATCTGGAGATCTATCCGGGTGAGACGCTCGGACTCGTCGGCGAGACCGGATGCGGCAAGTCGACGCTCGCGCGCGTCGTCATGCGGCTGTACGACGCGACCTCCGGAACCATCGAGTTCGAGGGCCGCGACGTCACCAAGCTGAAGGGCCGCGAGCTGCGCGAGCTGCGCCGCGACATGCAGATGATCTTCCAGGATCCGTTCGCGTCGCTGAACCCCCGAAAGACGGTCGGCTCGATCATCGGCGAGCCGTACCATCTCCACAGGACCGTTCCGCGGGACAAGATCAAGTCCGAGGTCCAGCAGCTGATGGAGCTCGTCGGGCTGAACCCGGAGCACTACAACCGGTATCCGCACGAGTTCTCGGGTGGCCAGCGGCAGCGGATCGGCGTCGCGCGTTCGCTCGCGCTCCGGCCCAAGCTCATCGTCTGCGACGAGCCGGTGTCCGCGCTCGACGTCTCCATCCAGGCCCAGATCCTCAACCTCCTCGAGGACCTTCAGGAGGAGTTCAACCTCACCTATCTGTTCATCGCGCACGACCTGTCGGTCGTGAAGCACGTGTCCGACCGCGTCGCCGTGATGTACCTCGGCAAGATCGTCGAGATGGCGAGCGGCGACACGCTGTACCGGACGCCGAAGCATCCGTACACGGGCGCGCTGCTGTCCGCGGTCCCGATCCCGGACCCGGATCTCGCAGCCAAGAGGCACCGCATCATCCTCGAGGGCGACGTTCCGTCGCCGATCGACCCGCCGGCGGGCTGCAGGTTCCACCCGCGGTGCCCGCAGAGCCGAGCCGTCGCACGCGCCGAGGGCAAGCCCGAAGGGCCGCATCCGCGGTGCTACGAGGAGGAGCCGCTGCTGTCGCCGCAGCACCCGGGACAGCTGGCCGCGTGCCACTTCCCGCTGGAGGACCGCGCCGTCGTGGACGCGTCGGTGACCGGGTAGACTCGACCGATGCTCGACGTCGCGGCGCTCGTACTCAATGTCGTTTCCGCCTTGTTCCTGATCGTGTTCATCCTGCTGCACTCTGGCAAGGGGAGCGGCCTGTCGGACATGTTCGGTGGGACCAGCAGCCTCTCCGGCGGTACCGCGCTGGAGCGGCGGCTCGACCGGATCACCGTCGTGACCGCCATCGTCTTCGCCATCACCACGTTCTGGCTCTCGTACAGCTGGGGCAAGCCAGCCGGCCTCTGAGGCGCTCCGGCGGCGTTCCGCGCGTTGGTAGAATCCGGAACCGCACCACGTCGGAGTGGCGGAATTAGGTAGACGCGCTAGGTTGAGGGCCTAGTGGGCGCATAGCCCGTGGGGGTTCAAATCCCCCCTCCGACACCCAACTACCAGGCAGAGATACAAGAAGCCCCGGAAGCCCATTGGCCTCCGGGGCTTTGGATTCCCCCAAATTTCCCCAGGAGCATCGGTCTAGCATCAGCCGAGATGAACGACAGCCGCCGTCAAGACGGAGTCATCGTCCTCCTGGGTGCCGCCGGGTTGAGCTCGGCCGTCGCCGCGCACATGGACGCGGCTCATGCGGCTCCGGGGCCTTGGCTCGTCGCTGCTGGCATCCTGGTCGCGGTCGCGATTATCTGCTCGGCCAAGCCGTCAAGTGCCAGGATCGGAATCCTCACAATCGCTCGACGGTGGTGGCAGCGACGCCACTATTCGGATCGACCGGGGTGGAAGGCTGGTGCAGCGGCGACCCTGATGGATGCGGGGCTCGTCGTCGCCTCGGATAACGACGAGGCGCTGCCGGGCTTCCTATGCGAAGTTGAAGGTCCGACCGGGAAGTTCATCGGTTGGACCAAGGAAGTGGATGCCTTAACTCGAGCGCCAAGCGGCCTTCACAAGCGCCCGCCAGCGACGTAGCAGCGTGTCGGGGTTCAGCACACGGCCGTCGGGCTCGGTCACGATCCATGGTGCCTCGATCGAGATCGGCCACCCGCCGTCGGTCTTCCATGCTCCGGCGAACGCGATTCGCTCCTCCTTCTGCGCCTTGTGCCATTGCTCAGCCCGACGGCCGTCTCGGAGTCAAGGCGCACCGTCCGCTCCCGCCGGCTCTTGGTGGTCGGCCGCACGTACGGACCCGGGAGCAGTACCTGGCGTCGCACGGTCACCGTCCCGTCGCTGATGTCGGACCATTGAACACCGAAGCTCTCCACGACGCAGCCCGGTCGCAAGCGCAAGACGCCAGATCGCATACAGCCGGTCGATCGATGCCACCTCGAGGAACGCTCGGACGTCGTGTTCGTTCCACACCTCGCGTTCGGTGCGGTCGAGCTTCGGCGGCGTCCACGAGTTCTCGGCCATCGGCAACCGGTTCAGCAAAGACGTCATGTCGAAGGCCGGCTGAAGCTCGGGATCTTGACGGCACCGAAGCAGGACGAGAACGGCTGGATCGTGGAACACGTCTGGCGCTTCCCGGTGGGGTTGAGATGACCCGCTTCGCCGCTACCAGTTCGCCTTTCCCTGTAGGGGTGCACACACAGGCGAACTGGCGAACTGGTGAGCCGCTGTTTCCGCAGGTCGTGACCAGTTCGTCTGCAAGTATTTTCTACACGTACCTCCAGCGTCCAACGGGCAGCACGCCACCTTGCGAACCGGTGGCGCGACGCTGAGAGACGGGCGAGCGGTCGTGGCCACCTGCCGAGACGACCGGCGACCGGTACGAGCTCGGATACCGGCGAGGAGGTTGGTTCTGCAGCTGTCCGGCACGCGGACGGTGCTGTCACTTGCACGCGCTGATGTGCGTCACGGTGAGGAGCGAGACGTGACGGTCGCCTCAGTCGTCAGGCTGGCCGATCCGGAGCCATTCGAACGTGCCCGCGCCGGGCTCGGGATACCAGCGTTGCTCCCAGACATCACCGCACTCCGGGCATGTCCACGCCTCACCCACCTGCGGTGTCCACGCTGGTCCCCGCATCGGGAGTTCGCAGTCATGGTGGTGCACCGGTCGTCACTCCTCGCTGCAGCGGGTCGCTCGCGCCACGGACGGATCCGCGGTGCAAGCGACCTACCCAATTCTCCCCGCACGCTCCAACTCTGGCTCGTATCCACCGGCCGCGAGAACGAGAAGCCGAATCGGGTTCGGCTACCAATAGCGAGCCGTCGCCATCGCGGTCACGGCCAAGAAGAGCGCGATCAGGTCGATCTTGCCGTGCGTTTCCAGACGGCCGCTCACCTCAGCAATCCGTGCCTGAACTTCGGCAGTCGGCGGCGCACCGGAGGCTGCGACCTCGTCCCCAAGATCAACCAATCGCTCGACATTCGGGGCAATGTGGACCGCACCCTCGAATCCGGCGTACGTCGCCAGGACGGCGCCGATGGTGATACCGATCCCGAACCGAGTCCCGAGCCAGTTGCTCAGTCCGCCATAGGCGCTCATGTCGTGCAGCCACATGATCCAACCGGCAAGGACGGTGATCCCGCCGAGCGCGACGATGACCTTTGCAGCCTTCCGCTTCTTCACCGCCGCGGACAGCAACGGGCCGGCCGAGGGTCCGACCTCGGCAGCGGAGGGTCCGATGAATCCGACGAAGAGGAACGACGACCCGACCCACAGAACGCCGGACACGATGTGCAGAAACCGGAACACGAGCATGAACACCGACGTCGACAGCACCCGTTCCTCCCTATCGATCTTGAATGATCGAAGGATAGGTCGTTTGTGCGCGCCGGGCGACGGTGAGCCAGCGGGTCCGGGTCGTCGTGTCCCGATGCGTCGCGGGTGACGTTGCGCAGGCAGGCCGCTGGCTACCTCGTCGCCGGCCGTCTCGAGGTCCGCTACCCGGACGCCGAGGGGGTGACGACGGTCATCAAAGCGGGATCAGTCGTCGGGCTGGCCCAGCCGGATCCACTCCATGAACGAGGTAGCTCCGTCGTCCGCAGGGTCCGTCAT
>JBKPTC010000161.1:0-8576 GCA_046735355.1 bacterium | reverse complement strand
GTGCCGGCGCGTGGAGCGTCCGCCTGGCGGCCGCGCTCGCGGCCGTCACGCTCGCGTGGCTGCTGCTGCTGCTCGCCCGGCGGCAGGCGGCGGCGCGGGTGGTCGGATCCGCGTCGGTTCCGGTGGCGATCGCGCTGCTGGCCGCGATGGCGGGCACCTCGGAGGGGTCGTACGTGGTCGCGCTGTTTCAGCTGCTGGCCGGCGCCGCGTTCCTCGGCGCGGTGCTCGACGGACTGCTCCTCGGCCACTGGTACCTCACCGATCGCGGGCTGTCGCGCGGTCCGATCAACCGGTACACGACGCTGCTGATCGCGGCCGTGGTGCTCGAGGCGGCGGCGGTGATCTCCGGTGGGTTCGGCCCGACGCAGACGACGGCGCAGATCAATCCGCTCCTCACGTCGGTCGGGCTGGCGGCGTGGATCGCCCTCGGGATGGTCGGCACGACGGCGCTCATCGCGATCCTGATCCGAGCGGCCCTCCGCGGGACGCGTGCCTCCGCCGTCCAGGCGGCGACCGGCTTCTTCTATCTCGCGGTGATCACGGCCCTCACCGCCGAGTTCGCCGCGAAGGTCCGGTTCCTTCCGTGACGGCTGCTACCGGACGGAGCTCGGCCGTGCGGGCGACGCTCGCGTCGGAACGCGCATCGAGCCGAGCATGATCCTCGCGGTCATCGCGATCGGTGCGGCGGCGCAGGCGGCTGCTTGGTGGGCCGTCGCCTCCCGACGCGGATCGGTCTGGACGACGGTCGGGGCCGTCAACGTCGCGACGGCGGTGGTCGCGGCCGCCATCCGTCCGCCCGTCGTCTCCGGCTCCGTGGGCCCGGCGACCGCGATCGTCGCCGGCCTCGTCACCGGCGTGGCGCTGTACGTCGCGACCGCGGCGTTCGTCGCGCTGGTCGGGCGTCGATGGCGCGCGTTCACCGACGACGCGGTTTCGATCTACGCGAACCGGGACGACTCGATGTCGGCGGTGCAACTCATCACGATCGGAGTCGTCGCCGCCGCCGAGGAGCTGTTCTGGCGAGGCGTCGCGCAGCCGGAGCTCGCGCGGCGGTTCGGCGACGCGGCGCTCGGCGCCGTGGTGACGCTCGCGGCGTACGCGGGCGTCGACGCGTTCGCACGGAACCGCGCGATCCTCGCGGGTGCGCTCGTCGGCAGCGCCGCCTGGGGCGCGCTCGCCTGGTGGACGGGCGGCGTCCTCGCGAGCGCGCTCGCGCACGCCGGCTGGACGCTCCTGATGCTCGCCCGGCCCGTGGTCGACCGGGCGCCCCGATGACGCTCGGCGCGGCGATCGAGCGCGTGCTCGCGCGCGGCCGGTTCTGTCACCTCGCGTCGACGACCGAGCGCGGGCCGCACGTGACGCCGACGGTCTTCGCGGCATGGGGCGGCAGCGTCTGGGTCACGACGGCTCGCGGGTCGGTCAAGGCGCGGGCGTGGCGGCTCGACCCGAGCGTGGGCGGTCTCGTGCGCGACGGGAACGAGGCCGTGACGTTCACCGGGCGGGTCCGGACGTACGACGTCTTCGACGCCGCGACGTGGCCGGATGCGCTGCTGCGCTCGCCGGTCGTGACGGCGGCCTCGCTCCGGTTCACGCGGAAGAACGCACGGTTCTTCGCCGGCTACGCCGTCGACGCCCGGCGGGTACCGTTCGCCTGGACGCCGCCGAATCGCGTCTTCGCCGAGGTCGAGATCGACCGGGCCGCGCTCCTCGTCGGCGGCGACGTTCGCGAACGCGTCGGCGACTGGCCGCTCGAGACGGACCGGCCGCCCCGGACGTCGTTCCGATCGGCGCGCGCGGCCGACGCGCTGGCCGTCCTGCCGGGCCCCGTCCGGGCCGAGCTCGGCGAGCGGGGCGACGCGGCGCTCGCGTTCGAGGTCGACGGCGGACCGGTCGTCGTGCCGGCCCGATGGGCCGTCACGAACGACCGGCTCGTCGCCTCGGTGCCGGGGCCGGTCCTTCGGCTGACCGGCGCGAGCGACCTCGCGCGCGTGGCGCTGGAGCTCGACCGGCCGTCGTCGTGGCGGGCGCGCTGCATGCTTGGTTGCATGGTCCAAGCGGTGGCGGAGCTGTTCGAGCCCGGGTCGGTCCGCTCCGGGGCGCGGTCGCTGTCGTCCGTGATCGAGTCGACGGGCGGCGATCCGCACAACGGCGCGCTCGCCCGGCTGCGCCCGTCCCGGGTGGTGTGGTGGGAGGGCTGGATGAGCGGAAGCGCGAACATCCGATGAGCCGGGACGGGCGCCGCACCACGGCGAGCGTGAGCATCGAGGTCGACGCGCCGCCCGAGCGGGTGTGGGCGGTCGTGGCCGACCCGCGCCGGTTGCCGCGGTGGGAGCGGCACATCGTCTCCGTGGAGGACGTTCCGTCCGACGGGCTGTCGAAGGGCGCGCGCTACACCGTCGTGATGCGGTTCGTGGCCGTTCGCGCGAGGGTCCACGCCGAGGTGCTCGAATGGTCGCCGCCGGGATACTCGGCCGTCCGGTTGTCGGGGCTCCTCGACGCGACGGTGCGCACGACGATCATGCCGCTCGGGGGCGCGCGGAGCCGGCTCGAGCACGACGTCGACTACTCGTTCCGCGGTGGCGCGCTCGGCGACCTCGCGGCCCGAAGCCTCCAGGTGGTGGGCGGAGCGCAGCTCGCGTTGAAGCTCGGCACGCTCGCGCAGAAGCGGCAGATCGAATCGGGCTCGCCAACCGGCTAGGGGCGCTCGCCGCGATCGCGACCCGAGCGCCAGTCGCGCAGGTGACGTCGCTCCTCGCGCGCCGGACGCCCGACGAACCATCCGACGACGAACCCGAGCGCCGCGGCGATCGCGATGACCGTCACGACACGCGCCCGCGCCTCGAACAGCACGAAGCTCACCCGGACGGACTTGAAGTTCACGACCGCGAAGATCACGAGGACGACGACGACGGCGAGCGCGATCAGGAGGCGGGGGTTGGGCCCCGTGCGACTGACCAGCCAGGCATCCTCGCCGGCGCCGTCCGCCTTGGGCGGTGACGCGTCCGGGTGCTCGTCGTCGCGATCCATCGCCTGGTCCTCGTCGAGCTCCGCAGGGTCTCACCGGAGCGCGTTCGATCGTCGCATATCCTTCGCGCGTGTCGAAGCATGCCTCGGCGAACAGGATGCGGAGGTTCGCCGCCGTCTCGGCTGCGGCGCTCGCGGTCGGCGTGGCGGTCAGCACGCGCGGCCGTCGGCTCGACGAGCGCGCGTTCGCGCTGATCAACGCCGAGCGGGGCCCGCGCGCCGACGCGGTCCTGGCGGGCATCACGGAGCTCGGATCGATCTGGGCGTCGGTCGGCGCGGCCGGCGTCCTCGTCGCGTCGGGTAACCGGCGCGCGGCCGTTCGCGGGCTGGCCGCGGCGTCGACGGCGTGGGCCGCCGGGCAGGCGCTCAAGAAGGTGTTCCTGCGCGAGCGGCCCTATCTGGCGAACGAGTCCGGCACCCGGCTGCTGATCGGTCCGCCGAACGGGACCTCGTGGCCGAGCAGTCACCCGGCCGTGCTCGTCGCGTTCGTCACGGCGGCGGGCAGCGAGCTGGGGCTCGGCCGCCTCGCACGCGGATCGCTCGACGCGCTCTCCGGCGCGGTCGGCCTGTCGCGCGTGTATCTCGGCGTGCACTATCCCGGGGACGTAGTCGGCGGGCTGCTGCTGGGGCGCGCCATCGGCGACCTGTGGTCGAGCCCGCGCGGATGATCCGGCGGCGCCGCCGGCATCGGCGCGCCGAGCGGAACGGACCGGCACGGCGCCGCCGATAGACTCGGGCGATGCTCCCTGCCCTCGCCACCATCGGGTGGCCGATCCTCGACCGCGTCCACATCGGCGACACGTTCGCGATCTCGCCGCACGGCGTCGGCATCGCGGTGGGGTTCCTGTTCGGCGCGTGGATCCTCGGGCGCGAGGCGCAGCGTCGAGGGGTGCTGCTCGACCACGTCAACCAGATGGTGTTCTGGGCGCTGATCGGCGCCATCGTCGGCGCGCGCCTGTTCTACGTGATCGCGCACTGGTCGGAGTTCTCGAGCCCGCTCGACGCGTTGAAGATCTGGCAGGGCGGCATCAGCCTGCTCGGCGGGATCGCCGGCGCGATCCTCATCAACGTGCCGCTGATGCGGCGGTACGGCTACGCGTTCTTCCAGGTGATGGACGGCGCGGTGATCGGGCTCGCGTTCGGCATCGCGTTCGGGCGCATCGGCGATCTCATCATCGGCGATCACCTGGGAAAGCCGACGTCGTGGCTGCTGTCGTTCGCGTACGAGGGCGGAACGCCCGCCGGCTTCGGCTGCGGGGGCGGCGTGTGCCGGGAGACGCTGCAGGGCGGTCAGGAGGTCGAGTACACGCGCGCGGGCGCCAAGCTGCTGTCCGCGACGGGGCGGGTTCTCGCGACGGGGACCGGACTGCATCAGACGGCGCTGTACGACATGATCTCCGTGACCCTGCTGTTCCTCGTGCTCTATGTGTTCTCGAGGAGCCTTCGTCGCCAGGGCGTGCTGACGCTGATGTTCGGCGCGTGGTATGGCGCGATGCGCGTCGTGGAGGACTTCCTGCGCGTCGACAAGCGGTTCTTCGGGCTCACGGGGAGCCAGTGGACGGGGCTGACCGTCTCGGTCCTCTGTCTGCTGACGTTGGCGGTGTGGGCGATCCGCGCCCCGCGCGCCCCGAGGGTCGAGCCGACCGAGCCGAGCCTTCGCGACCGACTCGGTGCGTCGTCGATCGACGAGCGCGACTAGTCCACGATGGACTAGTGGTGGTGGCCCGCGTGGCCACCGGCCGCCGCGGCGGCCGGCGATCCGGCAGCGAACAGCGTGAGCGGCTTGCCGACCCTCGTCCGGGTGGCCTGCGCCACGCGCCGCGCTGCCTCGACGAGCGCCGTCGCCGCGGGCGAGTCGGGCTCGCGAACGACGATCGGCCGGCCCTCGTCGCCGCCCGCTCGCAGCGTCGGCTCGATCGGGATCTGCCCGACGAGCGGCACGCCGAGCGTGTCGGCCGCCTCGCGGCCCCCGCCCTCGCCGAAGATCGACGTGCGCTCGCCGCAGTGCGGGCATGCGAACCACGACATGTTCTCGATCACGCCGATCGGGCGGAGGTTGGTGCGCTCGGCCATCTTGCCGGCGCGCTCCGCGACCTTTCGCGCGGCCTCCTGCGGCGTCGTGACGACGAGCATCGACGCGCCGGGCAGGAATGACGCCAGCGAGATGGACACGTCGCCGGTTCCCGGCGGCAGGTCGCAGAGCAGGAAGTCGAGGTCGCCCCAGTAGACGTCGCCGAGGAACTGCTCGATCGCCTTGTGGAGCATCGGTCCTCGCCAGATGACCGGCTGCTCCTCCGGAACGAAGAAGCCCATCGAGATGACCTTCACGCCGTGGCCCTCGAGCGGCAGGATCATGTCGTTGAAGCCGACCGGTTGCCCGTGCACGCCGAGCATGCGCGGCACGCTGAACCCCCACACGTCAGCGTCGAGCACGCCGACGCGGTGGCCCTCGGCGGCGAGCGCCGCGGCCACGTTGACGGTGACGCTCGACTTGCCGACGCCGCCCTTGCCCGATGCGACGGCGATCACCGACGTGGAGCCGTCGGTGAAGAACGATCGCTGCTGTTGCGGCGCGCCCGCCTGCCCGCGGAGCGTGCCGACGAGCTGCGCGCGCTGCTCCTCGCTCATCGGCGTCATCCGCACGTCGACCCGCTCGACGCCGAGCGGCGCGAGCGCGGCGTTCACGTCGCCGGTGATGCGCTCCTGCAGCGGACAGCCGGCGATCGTGAGCAGGACGTGCACGCGGACGACGTCGTCCTCGATCTCGATCCGGTCGAGCATGCCGAGGTCCTCGATCGGGCGCCCGATCTCGGGATCGAGCACGCCTCGCAGCGCCTGACGGACCTGGTCCTCGGTGACGGTCGCCAACGGATCCCCTCCGGTCGAGACGCGCGCCGTTTCGGCGGAGCGTCGGTCGGAACGCCGCGCGGGACGCCGGACCTCGCCGGTCGCGCGTGCGATGCTCCATCCATGCTACGGCGGCCTCCCGTAGGCGTCGACGAGCGCGCCGCGCGGTGGTTCCGATGACCGGCCGCCCCGCCGGCCCGCTCGAGATCCACAAGGTTCTCGCCGACGACACGCGGTACCGGCTGTACCGGTACCTCGGCCTGTCGGGGCGGGCCGTGTCCATCCGGGAGCTCTCGGCGCGCCTCTCGTTGCATCCGAACACGCTCCGGCCGCATCTGCGGCGGCTCGAGGAGGTCGGGCTCGTCCATCGCGAGGTGCGGCGAGGGTCGTCCAGCGTCGGACGCCCGCAGACGCTCTACGCGGCGGTCGGAGGCGACCACGAGGCCCGGCGCGATTACCGCCTGCTCGCGGAGATCCTGGCGAGCGTCAGCACCGGCAAGCGGGCCCGCGAGCGATCCGAGGCGCTGGCTGCGGAGTGGGGCCGGTATCTCGTCGGGCGTGGCGAGCCCCGGCCCGGAACCCGCCGCGCCGGCGGCCGCAACCTCGCCGTCCTGCAGGAGGCGATGGCGGCCGCGGGGTTCGACCCGCGCTTCCGGCGGGACGCGGGCGGCGACGTCGAGGTCTCGATGCGCGACTGCCCGTTCCGCGAGCTGCTGGAGGATCACCGCGACCTGGTGTGCGCGGTGCACCGAGGGCTGCTCGAGGGGATGCTCGGCGCGCTCAACCCGCCGCACCGGCTCACGTCGTACCAGCCGCTCGTCGAGCGCGCCGTCTGCCGCATCGTCGCGCGGCCGGCGCGGTGAGCCGCGGCGCTCAGGGTCGCGGCCGCCGCGTCCGATAGAGCAACGGGCGCCGGCGGGGCGTCATCCACCGGATCCGACCGAGGGGGTTGCGCACGTGCTGACGGCCGACGAGATGGAGCGAGGACTGGCCCCGTCGTCCGGCCTGGTGGAAGAGTTCCACGCCTGGCTCGCCGACGTCGTTCGCCGCCAGGCGTCGGATCTGCATCTCAAGGTCGGAACGCCGCCGAAGATCCGCGAGGCCGGCCGCCTCGTCCCGCTCGAGCGCACGGCGCTGATGCCCGACGAGACCTCGGCGATCGCGGCCGCGATCATCCCGGCCGACCGCGTGCAGCGGTTCGACGACGCCGGCGAGGTGGACTTCGCCTACTCCGTTCCGCACGTCGGCCGGTTCCGCGTGAACGTGTTCCGGCAGCGCGGCTCGGTCAGCATGGTGCTGCGGCGGCTGCGCTTCGGCGGCCCGTCGTTCGCCGAGCTCGGGATGCCGGACGTCGTTCGGTCGCTGGCGGAGGAATCGCGCGGCCTCGTGCTCGTCACCGGTCCGACCGGATCGGGGAAGACGACGACCCTCGCCTCGATGATCGAGCACGTCAACCGCACCAAGCCGGTGCACGTCGTGACGATCGAGGATCCGATCGAGGTGCTGTTCAAGGACGAGGTCGCCTCGATCAACCAGCGCGAGATCGGGAACGACACGGAGAGCTTCCTGTCCGCGCTGCGCGCTGCGCTCCGGCAGGACCCCGACGTGATCCTCATCGGCGAGATGCGCGACACCGAGACGGTTCGCGCGGCGCTCCAGGCGGCGGAGACCGGTCACCTCGTGATGTCGACGCTCCACACCGTGGACGCGACCGAGACCGTCAACCGCGTCGTCGACTTCTTCCCGCCGTACCAGCAGAACCAGATCCGCCTCACGCTCGCGGGCGCGCTGCGCGGCATCGTGTGCCAGCGGCTCGTCCCGACCGTCGACGGCTCGCTCGCGCCCGGGCTCGAGGTGCTCGTGAACACCGGCCGCATCGCTGAGCGGATCGCCGATCCCGAGAAGACGTACGAGATCCACGAGGTCATCTCCGAGGGCGGCTACTACGGGATGTTCACGTTCGACCAGTCGCTGCTCGGGCTCGTGCAGGCCGGGCGCATCACGGTCGAGGCCGCGCTCGAGGCGTCGACCGCGCCGCACGATCTCCAGCTGATGTTCCAGCAGGCCGGCGTGCCGCTTCCCACCGGCGTCTGACCGGACCGGCCGGCGCCCGCGGAGCGAGCCGCCGTCCATTCGGCTGATGGTCGCGCGGCGAGCCTACGAAAGGCTCTCGGCCAACGCGACCGCCTCAGGCTTCGACACCATCGTCTCGAGCCGGTAGGTGATGCCGTCGTCGCGCGTCCACAGCAGCACGTTGCCGGAGATGCGAAGAGGCATGCCGCCGAGGGCGCCGGCGAGAGACAGGTCGTGCGCGCCGGTGAACCACAGCGCTCGCTCGCCGTCCACGCGGGCCGGATGGATCGTGTTCGCGGCGACGTATTTCGTCGCGAGGTCCGCGTCGCCGCGCAACGCGAACAGGATCGAGGTCCACGGCGTGTCCGGGATCCGCGGCCGCTCTCCGTCCCGCCACGCCATGACGAGCACCGCGCCGGCTGCGTCGGTCCGAGCGACGTAGACGTCGTCGGGCGGTCCGAACGACGGCGGCCAGCCGGGATGGATCCCGGTGGTCCGCACGGCGTCGGCGAGCGACACGTCGCGCCCGAACGCGGCCGGGGCCTCCGGTCGCGCGCTCGGCGCCGGCGACGGAACGATCTCGATCGAGACCGGGCCGATCGCGAGCCGGGCGGCGACGGCCGCGCCACCGA
>JBKPTC010000160.1:0-15029 GCA_046735355.1 bacterium | reverse complement strand
GCGTCCGGTCGTCTTCGGGACCCGGATCTCGGTCAGGACCTCGTTCGGCGCGAGGTCCGGCTCGAACAGTCCCTTGAAGAACGTCTCGGCCGAGACGGTGCGCGACGCGCCCCCGGGACCGCGCACCACGAACGACGCGTCGAGCGCAACGAGCACGGCCGGCATGTCCGAGGCCGGGTCCGCGTGGGCGCACGACCCCCCGATCGTGCCGACGTGCCGGACCTGCGGATCGCCGATCTGCGACGCGGCGAACGGCACGATCGGACAGGCGCGCTGCAGGACGTCGCTCGTCGCGACGTCGTGGTGCCGGGTCAGCGCGCCGATCGCGACGGCGTCGTCGTCCTCGCGCACGTAGGAGACACCCGGCACGCGTCCGATGTCGACGAGCGTCGACGGGCGAGCGAGCCGCAGCTTCATCAACGGAAGCAGCGAATGCCCGCCGGAGAGGAGCTTCGCGTCCGCGTCCGCGCTCAACAGATCGATCGCGTGCTCGACGCTCTCGGCGCGCCGGTACTCGAAGGGCGCCGGGATCACGCGGGCTCCCGGTCGCTCGACGCGGCGTCGAGCACCGCCTTGACGATGTTGTGGTACCCCGTGCACCGGCAAAGGTTCCCCTCGAGCGCCTCGCGAACGTCCGCCTCGGTCGGCGCCGGGTTCTCCCGCAGGTAGCTGACGGCGGCGAGCACCATGCCCGGCGTGCAGAACCCACACTGCAGGGCGTGGTTCCGGTGGAACGCCGCCTGCATCGGGTGGTACTCGTCGCCCGTGGCGAGCCCCTCGATCGTCGTGACCTCACGACCGTCGACCTGAGCCGCGAGAAGCGTGCACGACTTCACGGACTCGCCGTCGAGCAGGACGGTGCACGAGCCACACGAGGACGTGTCGCATCCGACGTTCGTTCCGGTCAGGCCGAGCGTCTCGCGCAGGAAGGCGACGAGCAGCGTTCGAGGTTCGACGTCGGCCGCCCTCGCCTCGCCGTTGACGTTGATGTCGACGCGCATCCGGGCGAAGCCTATCCGACGGCGATCCACGGATCGGACGCTACGGCGACGGCCACGGCCGCGGCGTCTCGGACCGCGCGGCGTCGCCGGTGCAGTCGGACCCCCGGCCGGTCGCGACGGCGCCGGTGGCGTCCGTGCGGATCCAGAAGCACGCGCCCGTCTCCGCCCGCGCGGCGGCCGTCCACACGCCGTCCGAGGCGAAGACGCTGATCACCTCCGGATTGTTGGACGCCAGATCCGGATCCGTGAACGCGAGATCCGAGGCCGCGTCCCGCATCGCGAGGGTGTCGGCCGTGGCGAGCGTTCCGGTGCGACGCTCGATGCCCCGAGCAGCCTCGAGGGCCGTCCGCAGGTTGTGCCGGGCGGTGAACTCGGACGCGCGTTCGGCCACCGGACGGTTCGCGAAGATCAGCACCAGGAGCAGTGATGCGGCGAGCGCGATCGGCACCATGACGAGCCAGAACCCGCGGTTCGAGGGTCGTGCGGCGACCGTGGCGGACACGCGGACAGCGTATCGAGCGACGCTGCGTTCGCCCGACAGACGGTGGTCAGGGAGCCGCGCTGGTGACGGCCATCGCGGCGTCGCCCGTGCAGACGTCGGCGTCGCCGGTGCCGTACGCCTGCGTCCCGCCGACGCTCCGGACGTAGAAGCACTTGCCGGAGCTCGAGAGCACGGCGGCACCCCACGCCTGCTCGGCGGCCCGCACGCTGAGCACGCTCGGGCCGGTCGAGGCCGCCGGCGAGTCGACGTACTCGAACGACGGCTCCAGGGCGGACAACTCGGTCGCGGTCGCCGACGAGAACGAACCCCCGTCCATGAACGCGGTCGTCGCGGCCGCGAGGGCCGCACGCAGGTTCGTCTGCGCCTGTGCGTCGCCGGCGTGGTCCACCTGCTTCACGGTGTCCTTCACGTGATGGACGACGGCGTCGCCGCCCATCGTCGTGACGCTCACGATCGCCCACGCGAGCGCGGCGAGCAGGACGACGGCCAGCGCGACGTACACGGGCTTGCGCCCTAGGCTCGGACCGCCGCGGCTCGCCTTTCCGTACGTGAAGGAGTCCATCCTCGGGAGTTTCGGCTCGCCGGCCCGCGGCCTTGACCCGGCCGAACGCGATGCCGTGCGACGTACCATCGGACGCGTGAGCGAGCTGACCGACGTCCTGTCCGCCATCGAGTCGCTGTCCGAGCGGGGGCGGCGACTCGGGCTCGCCACGGTGGTCGCCGTCCGCGGATCGACCTACCGGCGCCCGGGCGCCCGGCTGCTGGTGCCCGAGGACGGCGAGGTCATCGGGAACGTCTCGGGCGGATGCCTCGAGAACGACGTCGCGGACGTCGCCCGGATCGTGATGCGCGAGGGCGTGGCGCGCATCGTCTCGTTCGACCTGACGGCCGACGACGACGAGGTGTGGGGGTGGGGGCTCGGATGCAACGGCGCGCTCGAGCTGTTCGTCGAACCGGCCGACAAGGCGGCCGAGGTCGCCGGCGCGCTCCGCGTGGCGCTCGAGGAGGAGCGGCCGATCGCGCTCGTCACGGTGCTCGAGTCGACCGCGCCGGGCATCGAGCAGGGCGACCGGCTGATCGTCCGCCCGGACGGGACGACCGAGCGGACGTTCGGCGACGGAGCCGTCGACGCCGGGGCCTCCGAGGCCGCGCTCGAGTGCTTGGCGCGAGAACGGAGCGAGATCCGAACGCTCGCCGACGGCGTGCGCGTGTTCGTCGAGGTGCTCGAGCCGCCGCTCCGGCTGGTGATCTGCGGTGCCGGCCACGACGCGGGGCCGGTCGTGCGCGCCGCGGCCGGGCTCGGGTGGAGCCCGGTGGTCGTCGACGACCGCGAGGTGTTCCTCGATCACGACCGCTTCCCCGAGGCGGTGGCGTTCGTTCACGTCCAACGCCCGGACGAGGTAGCCAAGGCCGCGCCGATCGACGAGCGGACGTTCGTCGTCGTGATGACCCACCGGTTCCTGAACGACAAGGACTATCTGCGGTCGCTGCTCGGCACGCCGGCGCGGATGATCGCGATGCTGGGCCCCGCGGCGCGGACGCAGCGGATCCTCACCGAGCTACGCAACGAGGGCGTCGAGATCAGCGACGCCGATGTCGACCGCATCCACGCGCCCGCAGGGCTCGATCTCGGGGCCGAAGGAGCCGAGGAGATCGCGGCCGCGATCGTCGGCGAAGTCATCGCGGTCAAGCGCGGGCGGGACGGTGGGTTCCTCCGAGACCGCCGGACCCCGATCCACGACCGGTAGACGACCTTCAGGCGCGCAGGAAGCCGGCGAGCGCGCGGTAGGTCTCGTCGGGGCGCTCCTCCGCGATGAAGTGGCCGCACCCCAAGCCCTCGCCCGCGACGTCGTCCGCCCACTCGCGCCAGACCGAGATCGGGTCGAGCGGGTCGAGGTCCTCGATCGCGCTCCACAGGACGAGCATCGGGCACGGGATCCGTCGTCCGTCGGCCTTGTCGCGGGCGTCGACCTCGCGGTCGAACGTCGCGCCCGCCCGGTAGTCCTCGCAGATCGCGTGGATCGTCCGCCGATCGCGCAGCGCCGAAAGGTAGGCCTCGAGCGCGCGCGGGTCGAACCGCTCGCGTCCCGTGCGGAAGTAGTACGAGTCGACGTCCACGCCGATCAGGCGCTCGGGGAACGGCTCCGGTTGTGCGAGGAACAGCCAGTGCCAGTTCTCGAGCGCGAGCCGGGCATCCATGCGGTCCCACATCTCGACCGTCGGCACGATGTCGAGCACGGCGAGCCGTTCGACGCGCTCGGGGTGGTCGAGCGCCAGGCGGTACGAGACCCGCCCGCCGCGGTCGTGGCCGACGAGCGCGAAGCGCTCGAAGCCGAGCGACGACATCACCGCGACCATGTCCCGGGCCATCGCGCGCTTGGAGTACGGCTCGTGGTCCGGCGCGGAGGGCGGCTTCGAGCTGGCGCCGTAGCCACGCAGGTCGGCGACGATGACGGTGTGCGCCGCCGCGAGCCGCGGCGCGACGCGATGCCACATCACGTGCGTCTGCGGATGACCGTGCAACAGCAGGACCGGCGGTCCCGAGCCGCCGTGCCGAACGTGGATCCGCGCCTCCCCGGTGTCGACGTCCGCCGTGTCGAACCCGGGGAACAGGTCATCCATCGTCGAGCGCGACCTTGAACTCCTGGATCGTGTTGCCGCCGTCGACGACGATCGAGCGCCCGGTCACGTAGCTCGACTCTTCCGCGGCGAGGAATACGATCAGCGCCGCGACCTCCTCGGGCGTCCCGGGCCTTCCGACCGGCGTGTGCCGGCCGGCGACGAGCTCGGCCGGCTCGGACGAACCCGTCTCGATCCAGCCGGGCGCGACCGAGTTGCACGTCACGCCGAACGGACCGGCCTCGAGCGCGATGCCGCGCATCAGGCCGTCCATGCCCGCCTTCGCCGCGCCGTAGCCGACGCTCTCGGGGATCGCGGTCACCGGTCCGGTGGCCGACGACACCATCACGATGCGCCCATACCGGCGCTCGATCATCGACGGGACGACGTTCCGCGTCACGTTGAAGGCCGTTCCGAGGTTGAGCGCGATCGCGCGGTTCCAGTCGGCCTCGGAGAGCTCGTGGAAGCGAGGCGACAGCGACGACTCGTCGACGCCGGTCTGCACCATGCCCGCGTTGTTCACGAGCACGTCGATCCGCCCGTACACGTCCAGCACGGCCTGGACCATCGCCCTCGCGTGCTCGAACTCGGTGAGGTCGGCGATGAAGGCTGCGACGGTCATGCCCTCGCCGCGCAGCTCCTCCTCGCGCTCCGCGATGCGGTGCGTCGTCGAGGCGATCGCGAGCATCGCGCCCTCGCGTCCGAGCGCACGCGCGGCCGCGAACCCGATCCCCGTCGGGCTTCCTGCGCCGGTCACGAGCGCCACGCGATCCTCGAGCCTGTTCACGGCGCGCGCACGCTACCCGATGCCGTCGCCGGGCGTCCGCGGGTACCCTCGCGCCGCCGGAAAGCCGAGACGAGAGGACGCACGTGCTGATCGAGAACGAGTTCGACGTGCCGGCCTCGGCCGAGCGCACCTGGGCGTTCCTGCTCGACGTCGATCGCGTCGCTCGATGTGCCCCCGGCGCCGAGCTGACCGATACGGTCGACGACCGGACGTGGGACGGTCGCATCAACGTGAAGCTCGGACCGGTGGCGCTGACCTTCATCGGAACGGTTACGATGCGCGAGCGCGACGACAGCGCGCACCGCATGACGCTCTCCGCGAAGGGTCGGGAGACGAGAGGCAAGGGCGCGGCGTCGGCGGACGTGACGTCGTGGCTCGAGGACGCCGGGACGGGCACGACCGTGAAGATGCAGACGGACGTCATGCTGACCGGGACCGTGGCCCAGATCTCGAGGGGGCTGCTGCCCGACGTCTCGCGACGCCTCACGGCCGAGTTCGCCGAGTGCCTTCGGGCGTCGATCGCCGAGGCGAGCGCGACCGACCAGGCGGCGCAGGACACCGACGCGGCCGGACAGACGTCGCCCCGGGCGAACGGCGGTCCGTCGCCAGGATCGGCCGAGGCCGTGGGTGGGATCCGCCTGGTGCTCTGGGCGGCGTGGCGCGCGATCGTTCGCGGCGTCAGCCGGCTGTTCGGCAGACGGTGATCGCGGCCGTCGTGCTCGCGGCGGGGCCGGGGTCGCGGTTCGGCGGGCCGAAGCAGGTCGAGGTCCTCGACGGCGCGGCGCTGGCGCGGCACGCCGTCGACGCCGCACGCGCGGCGGGGATCGAGCACATCGTCGTCGTCGTCGGATCGGATGCGGACGCGGTCGCGGATGCGGCCGGCGAGGGCGTCACGATCGTTCGCAACGACCGGTGGCGCGAGGGCCAATCCACGTCGGTGCGAGCGGGCCTCGATGCGCTCGGCGGCGACGTCGACGCGGCGATCGTGCTGCTCGCCGACCAGCCCGGCATCGGCGCGAGTCACGTGGGCGCGCTCGTCGATGCGATGCGGGCGCGCCCGGAACCGGTCATCCGACTCCGGTTCGCCGACGCCCCCGGTCCAGCGCTGCTGCGCCGAGAGGTCTGGGACGACGTTCGAGCGCTCAGCGGCGACACCGGCGCCCGGGAGCTGTTCGAACGACACCCGGAGCTCGTCTTCGACGCGACCGTGGCCGGGGCGGCCCCCGCCGACGTCGATACCCGCGACGACCTCGAGCGACTGCGCGGCCGCGCCGGCGGCGAAAACGAGAAACCCCCGTCCTTCTGACGGGGGCTCTCGCCTACAGCTAGGTCGGGAGGGGCTAGCCGTAGAAGATGACGGTGACCCAGTTGTTGCCGTCGCCGTCGACGTAGACGCCCACGGCGACGTGATCGAACGACGTCCGCAGGATGTTCCTGCGGTGCACCGTGCTGCGCATGAACGCGTCCTCGAGCCCGTCGAGGCTCGCCCCGACCCCCACGTTCTCACCGCCGATCGACCAGTCGAGGCCCTTCAGCTTCGCGGCCAGATCCTCGGTGTGGAACAGGTAGCCCCTGCGTGCCATGTCGCTGCTGTGCTGCTTCGCGTACCGCGACAGGCCCGCGTCGAGCGAGAGTGCCGCGCGACCGTGCTCGGCGCGGTCCGAGTTCGTGAGCGACAGCATCGAGGCTCGATGACGGTTCGCGGCGTTCGCATGATCCGCGCGCACGCCCTGCGCGAGCATTGCCGCGAGGACGAGCACCGCGATCGCGGCGGTCCTTCGACCCCTGATCGCAACGCTGTCCATCGTCGAGACCTCCCGAACCCAGGGTCCCGGTGGAGATCCGGTCCCCGTTTTCGGGGGCTCGGGTCTTCGGTGGCTCGGCCGCCCTCGCTCGCGTCGGAACGCGAGCGGTGGGGCCCGGAGCTTTGCGTCCCGCCGTTCCCGGCGGTTTGCCTTTATCGGGACCGACCCTTGCCTTGCAGGTGGGGTATCGGCGGCACGCACCGACCGGCGCAGGGCCGGTGGGCAGAAATGGACCGAAGGCCTAGGACCGTCGGTGCCGGATCAACACGTCGGATTGAGACGCCGATGCCGCAGCGCAGGCAGCGCCTCGCGAACGCGGCGGACCTCGTCCACGTCGATGTCGACGCAGGTGACGCCGACGCCGTCGTCGGCCCGCGCGAGCACCGTGCCCCAGGCGTCGACCACCATGCTGTTGGCGTGGTTATGGCGTTCGCGCCCCGGCGGCCCCCAGCTTCCGCATTGCGCGGCCGCGATCACGGCCACCTGGTCCTCGATCGCACGAGCCCGCAGCAACACGTCCCAGTGCGCGCGACCGGTCTCCTCGCGGAAGGCCGCGGGGACGAAGACGATCGTCGCTCCCTGCACCGCGAGCGAGCGGTACAGCTCCGGGAACCGGACGTCGTAGCAGATCGACATGCCGGCACGACCGAACTCCGTCTCGGCGACGACGACCTCGTCGCCGGCGGTGAACAGGAACGACTCCCGGCTCGGGACCGCTCCCGGCGGGTCCGCGTCGAACAGGTGGATCTTGCGGTACCGGGCCACGAGCTCGCCGTCGCGGTCGAACAACACGCTCGTGTTGAAGACGCGGTCGGCGTCGAGCTCGAGCAGCGAACCGCCGTGGATCCACATCCGGTTCTCGCGCGCGATCTCGGCGAGGCGGTCCGTTCGCGGACCGGGGATCGGTTGGGCGGAG
This sequence comes from bacterium, assembly GCA_046735355.1. Lineage (GTDB taxonomy): Bacteria > Actinomycetota > UBA4738 > UBA4738 > HRBIN12 > DATAEU01. Next base: position 7,399 of record JBKPTC010000160.1, on the reverse strand, counting down.
GCGCGCATCTGCGGCGCCGAACCCTGACACGGCCACACCTCCGGAAGCGCCGCCAGATCGACGCCGGCTTCGCCCGCCCGGCGCAGCAGACCGACCGCCTGCTCCTCGTTGCCTCGGACGTCCTCGGTCGAGTTCAGCTGGCAGAGGGCGACCCGCATGCGGAGATCCTACGATCGAGCGCATGCCGGCCGGGATGTACACGATCCTCACCGAGGCAGCGCGCGTCGGAACGGAGGCGTTCCGCTCGGCGCCCGGTCCGATGGGATGGCGGTACGTCTCGGAGATCGAGACGACGATGCCGACGCCGCATCGCGAAACGGTCGACCTGGTCGCCGACGCGACGTGGCGTCCCGTTCGGATGCGCGTCGAGACCGGCGAACACACGGTGCTGCTCGAGCGCGACGGCCGGCGCCTGACGGGTTTCCGCGACGGCGAGCCGCTCGAGCTCGGATTCGCGGCCGACCGCGAGCTCGACTACCAGTCCCCGGCGTTCAACGTCGTGACCGCGATGCGGTACGGGCGGACGGTCGAGTTCGACGTGTGGTTCTTCGATCCGGTGACGATCGCGCCGCGGGCGATGCGCCAGCGGTACGAACATCGTGGCGAGGAGGTCGTCGACACGCCGGTCGGGCGCTTCGCGGCGATCCGGTGGGGCTACGAGGCGCTCGACACCGGCTACGTCGCCGAGTTCTGGACGGCGGGCGACGTCGTCGTGCGGTACACGAACTATCTCGAGCTCGAGCGATACGAGCCGGGCGCGACCGGCGCGCGGACGCTCGGCTGAGTCAGGCTCGCCTCACGACGACGAACGGTCGGTGTACGCGATGACCTGAGCCGGCGCTCGCAGACAGTGCGCAAGATACATCGACTGGTTGTAGGAGCCGACGAGGAGCATTGCGAGGACGTCGCCCTCGCGCACGTCGGGCAGGACGAGCTCCTCGGCCCACAGGTCGTCGCCCTCGTTGATGTTTCCGGCGATCGTCACCGTTCCGGCCGGTTCGGCGTCCGCCGCTCGGCACAACACGATGGGAACGATCGAGCCGTAGATGAACCGCTCTGGCGAGACGTTGTAGCCCGCGTCCAGGCCGACGAACCCGACGCCGTCTCGGTCCTCGACCGTCACGACCGATGCGAGCAGCGTTCCGCACTCCTTGACCAGGAAGTCGCCGGGCTCGGCGGCGATCGTCGCGCCGAACTCGCCGAGACGGTCGACCAGGAGCCCGGCGTACGCGTCGACGTCGAGCGGTTGGTCCTCGGCACGTTGTGGGATGCCGATGCCGCCGCCGGCGTTCACCTCGCGGATCTCGAACCCGGCGTCGACGAGCCGCCGCACCGATGCGGCGACGCGGTCGATGACGATCTCGAACTGCGGCAACCCGTCCGTAAGGAAGCCGTCCCCGACGTGGACGTGGACGTTGTCGATGGACAGATCGTGCCGCCGCGCGATCTCGATCGCGTCGTCCAGCTGCTCGGGATAGATGCCGAACTTCGTCGGCTTGGCGGCCGCGTACAGCGACTCGCCACGCTCCCAGACGCCGCCGCTCCACGTCGCACCGGCGCGCGGATTGACGCGGATGCCGACGTTGGTCCCGGGCGCCCGACGGCCGTAACGGTCGAGCTGCGAGAGCAGGTCGACGTTCATGTGGACGCCGTGCGCCAGCAGGACGTCGAGGTCGCGCTCGGACACGTTGGTTCCGGTGTAGCTGATCTCCTCGGCGCGCCAACCGTGCTGCAGCGCGTACTCGACCTCGCCGGGCGAGCAGGCGTCGATCCCCACGAAGCCGAGGTCGCGGATGTACGACATGACCGACGGGTCGCGCTGGGCCTTCATCGCGAGCCGAAGGACGAACGGGGCCCGTCGACGGTCGAACGCGTCTCGAAGCACGCGCGCCTGCTCGCCGATGCGCTCGAGGTCGTACACGAACAGCGGCGTGCCGTGCTCGCGCGCGATCGTCTCGGCGTCGCGGCCGGCGACGATCAGTCGCCCGTCCCGCACCTCGAGGCCGGGGCGGGTCCACCAGGTTCGCGTTCGGGTCTCCATGTCGGTCGCCGATGCTACCGTCCGCGCGTGGGGCCGAGCCGGTGCGCGTGGGCGGGCGAGGACGAGAGGATGGTCGCGTACCACGACCGGGACTGGGGCACGCCGAGCCGCGACGACGTCCACCTGTTCGAGATGCTCACGCTCGAAGGCGCGCAGGCCGGGCTGTCATGGTCGACCATCCTCAACAAGCGCGAGGGCTACCGCAGGGCGTTCAAGGGCTTCGATCCGGCGAAGGTCGCCCGGATCCGCGACGCGGGCATCGATCGCCTCATGGCGGATGCGGGCATCGTGCGGAACAGGCTGAAGATCGAGTCGACCGTCCACAACGCCAAGCAGATCGTCCGCGTGCAGAAGGAGGACGGCTCGCTGGCGGCCTACGTGTGGTCGTTCGTCGACGGCCGGCCGATCGTCAACCGCTGGCGTTCGCTCGACGAGATCCCGGCCGAGACGCCCGAGTCACGCGCGATGAGCGCGGCTCTCAAGAAGCGCGGCTTCCGTTTCGTCGGACCGACGGTGTGCTACGCGTTCATGCAGGCCGTGGGCATGGTGCAAGAGCGACTACCCGACTGCGACATTCACGGGTGGGACGTGCCGGCCATCCCCCTGCCGCCGATCCGCCATGAACGCTAACCGAGGTCGATCAGCGCCTGCAGCACCTCGCGGTCGGCGATCGGCACCTCCCACGCCTGCGGCTCGGCGTCGCCGAGGTCCAGGGACACGCGCCCGGCTCCAGGACCAGGACGCTGTGATGCGCCAGCACTCGCGAATGTCACTTGACGAACGGCCAGCCGCTACGCCCCCGCCGCGTCGACCTTCCGGCGCTCGCCGGGTACAGCGTGAGGAGATTGCGAGCGTGTCGCCCGTTATGAGGGATTTGCAAACTGGACTGACTTGAGAAGCCCAAGGAAGAGCTTGGGATCCGCTGCGTCCGTCGCTGCCTGCACGGACAGGTCCCGGAGTCCGAAGAAGTAACCCACGCCGTTTTCCACCGTCACAGCCTGATTGATGAGCATCCCGCAGTTCCAGGCAAGCAGCGTCCGCGGTTGACCGCCGATTTGAATCGGGTCCTTCGCTGCGGGAGCGGCCGGGCAGGTGTCCGCATGGTCCTCGAGTGTGGCCTCGATGGTCGCCCTTACGTAGGCGGCCAGGCCCTTCTTCGTCGGCGCGGCATATGCCCACGAACTGGCGTCGCCGGGGCCGATGAACTGATCGACCACGAAGTCATCGCTTCCCGACGCTCCTTGGCCATCCCACGGTTCGGAGGCTTGGACGGACGTCCAGCCGCTCGGTAACGTCACTGAGTACCCGCACGTCTCCGAGGTGAAAGTCGCCGATCCCGCGGGCGGCGACGACGGCGCCGGCGCCTGGGAACCCGTCTGCGGAGAGGACGTCTCAGCGAATGAACACGCGCTGAGAACGAGCGTCATCAATAGCAGCAGTGGGCGCCCCGACCTCCCATCGCCGCAAGCGTAGCCCGTTCCGGACGACGCGTTGCACGGAACGGCGTACGGCGTCGTCCGTCACCGGTACCGTCCTCGAACGTGCCCGAGGACTTCCGCCGTTGGCTCATCCGACGGATCGAGATCGAGACGCGCACCTACCTGAACGCCGCCGACAAACGGCACGCCGCGGTGCGCGAGGGTCGGGAATGTCGCCCGAGTGGCCTAGTCGCTGAAGCGTGTGCTCCGCCACGGCAACCGATACGCGGCGAGCACCGCGATGACGCCGATCACGACAACGACGACCCGCGAACGACCACCGATTGTCCCAAGTCCAGTACTTGCTGAATCCGGCCCGGCTGTGGAATAGCGACATCGTGAGACACGATCCCGTGTCCGGGAAACACGCTTTGACTGGAATCGCGACGGCGACCAGAACGCACCCGGCGAGGACCGCCCAACCGATCACGCGAAGGCGTCTACGCCGCATACTCGAGACGACTCGATCAGGCCCCTGATGTGTTCCCTCCGTTGAGAAACGCCCATGTGCGCGAGGTTCCGATAAGTCCCTGGACGGCCCGACGGCGGCACTACCCCCCGCTGTCGTCGTCCTCAACTGACGTGGTTCAATCGAAACGGCTTGCCGTAACCGGCGCCGCTGATGCAGTCACGTCGGGCAGTCACGTCGGGAAAGGAGCTGCGTGGCCGTCCCCCGGCGCCGCACGGACTGGTGACGGTCCCGATCGCAGGGGGCCATCCGACTCCTCCTTCGGTTCAAGCGGTGGGAAACGGTGACTACTTACGCCACGACCGTGGGAGGGGTGAGTCGGAGTGGTCGAAACGATCGGTTGGATCCTTGCGGCAGCCGCGTGCTGCGCCCTATGCGGATACGGCATCAGCGTGGCCGTGCGTCGATCGAAGGCACGCCGAGAGTCGGCGATGCTCTCGCGCCGCTGACATTTCGGTTCGGCGAGCCGTGGGACGGCGAGACAGCGAAAGGCGGTGGGACCAAAATGGTCAAGACTCACGACGCGCCGTCAGATCGGACTGCACACCGTCACGACACGCACGACGGCGTCGTCGTCCAGCCCGAAGCAGCGGGTCCAGGGGACGAGAGGCGGCTCTCTCCGTTCTGGCGGCACTTCTTCGAGATGCTGGGGGCGATGGCGGCCGGGATGCTCGTGACGGGCGCGCTCTTCGTCGTCATCGTAGGGGCCAAGAGCTGGGACGAGGTCACCTCGCGGTACCCGACGCAGGTTCTTCTCGCGATGGCAGCCGGGATGACCATCCCGATGATCGCTTGGATGTCATTCCGCGGGATGGGACGAAGGAACTCGTACGAGATGGCGGCGGCGATGATCCTCCCGCTCATCCCGTTCCTGTGCCTTGTGTGGTTCAACATCACGCCGAGCGCCGAATGCGGCACGTATTGCGGCGTGACGGTGGTAACGATGCTGGCATTGATGCGGTACCGGCGCTCCGAGTACTCAACTCACTCGATGCACGTTACCTAAGCAAGAGCCGCCATGAGGATCGTATATCTGTACTGGATGAAGAACGACGAACGAGTGCGGCCAACCGTGCCGGACCACGTCGCGTACTGGCACAAGGCGGCGCCGCCCGCGTACGTTGGCGGTCCGTTCGCCGACAGATCAGGTGGCCTGATCACGTTCGAGAGCGATTCCATCGAGGCAGCGCAGGAAGTCGTCGCACGCGACCCGTTCGTGCTGAAGGCGCTCGAAGAAACGTCTTTCGTGAAGGAATGGGTGCCGGAGTAGGGCGACCCGAGCTTGAGGCGTCTCGAGATGGACGGACGGCCTGACGTGGCACAACGGGCCTCTCGCGCGTCGAGGCGCGATCCGCCAAGGTTCGCGGCCCTTGCGGGCGCGACGTCGAACGACGACATTGAGCCGCAAGCGAGCCGGTTCGTCTGGCTCGACAATCTGCGGGTCGCGCTGATCGCAGGCGTCATCGTCGCGCACGTCGCAAGCACGTACGTCATCGACTCCGACTGGTACTACATGGAGCGGACCGCGGATCCTGTGACGCAGCTCGTGGTCGGCGTCGTCGTCCTCGTTGGCGGGTTGTTCGGGATGGGACTGCTGTTTCTCGTCGCCGGGCTGTTGACGCCGTCAGCGTTCGAGCGAAAGGGTCCGACTCGGTTCGCCCGCGATAGGGCCGTGCGCCTCGGGATCCCGCTGGTGATTTTTGTCTGCGCGATCGACCCGCTCACTGATTACATCGGTCATGACGGCATGGGCGAAGCAACGAGCTTGGGACAGTACATGCACGTCTGGCTGGCGCGAGATGCCGACGCGGGGCCGGCGTGGTTCATAGCCGAACTGCTCGTCTTCTCGGTCGTCTACGCTGTCGTCCGAGGAGTTCGACCAGCCAAGCACGGATCTCCTGAACCCTTTGTGCCGGTCCGCCTCGTCGCGGTGGGTGGGTTCATCGCCGCCGGGTCCTTCTTCATCCGGATCTCGTGGCCGTTCATGTCAGAGACCTTCTTCGGTCTCAATCTGTGGGAGTTGCCGCAGATGATCGGGATGTTCACGCTCGGTGTGCTTGCCGCTGAGTCTGGCTGGAACGGGAGGCCGTTGCCGAAGAGCCGCATGGCAACGCTCGTACGGGTGGCAGCGGTGTCACTCGTTGCGGTCGTGAGCTTTGCCGTCGTGGCAGCGTCTGCAAGCGATGCTGCCCCACTCTTGGGTGGCCTCGACGTCCGGGCGCTTCCGTTACCGCTCATCGAAGCCGCGTGGGCCATCTCGATGTCGCTCGTCACCCTGGAGTACTTTAGACGCCGGGCTGCTCGCACGAACGCTTCGCTCACGGCGGTTTCTGTCGCATCGTATGACGCTTATCTCGTTCATCCGCCTGTGATCGTCCTCCTCGCGGTCGTCATGCGGACGTCGAGCGTGCCCATCGAAGCGAAGTTCGTTCTCGTAAGCATGTTCGGTGTCCCCTTGGCGTTCGCGATTGGGTGGATCGTGGCCCAGGCCCGGCGGAACCCTCAGTGTCGCGCCGCCCGTTTCACGGTGACGTTCACCGGGAAGGCAGCCGCGATGACCGACGAGATCCGGCCCGGCCCGTACGCCGAGCAGAAGGTCGGCCCACCCGACGAGGACGGCCGGCCGCAGCCTCAGGAGGCGGAGGTCGAGAGCGCCCGGCTCCTGGCGAACGACGCCCGCGACGCGCTGCGCGTCCGCGGCCTCGATGACGAGGAGATCCGGCGGCTCGCCGACGAGTACGTCGCGCTCGATCTCGGTCAGGACACCGACGCGTTCATCCTCTGGGCCGTCGACCACCGCCAAGACGCGCGCTGACACTCCCGATCCGCGCCAATGCGCGGCGCGTGAAGGATCGCCCTTCGTTACGCGGAAACGCCGGATCTGGCGACGATCGAGCGAACGCGGTCGCGAACCGAGAGGCGATCGGCGCGAACGATCCCGATCGGTGCGCCGGCATCGTCGACGACCACGATCGTCCGCGTGCCGGCGCGGCGCATGTGGTCGATCGCATCGTGCACGGTCGAGGACGCCGCGACGGTTGCAACGCCGGCGCGGTACACGCCGCCGACGCGCTCGAGCGACGGGTCGGCGCCGGCTCGCACCGCCGACTGGATGTCTCGGATCGAGACGATCCCGCGCGGCCGCTGCTTCTTGACGACGACCGTTTCCACCACCCCGGTTCGGCGCATCGCGGCGGCGGCGTCGGCGAGCGTCGTCTTCGGCCCGACCTTGTCGGCGATCGGCGACATCACCTCGGTGACGCGGCGCACGTCGATCACCCGATCGCCGTTCGAGCTTGACCACGGCGTGATGCGCGTGGCCGTTCGCGCCACGGTGGAGGCGCTCGACCGCGCCGTTCGAACGACGCCGACGACGCCCGCGCGCGCGGTCCGTGCGGCGCGAGACGTGCC
>JBKPTC010000159.1:0-10840 GCA_046735355.1 bacterium | reverse complement strand
GGCCGTGTCTCAGTCCCAGTGTGGCTGGCCGTCCTCTCAGACCAGCTACCCGTCGTCGCCTTGGTAGGCCGTTACCCCACCAACAAGCTGATAGGCCGCGGGCCCATCCCAGACCGTCGGAGCTTTCCCGAACGGACCATGCGATCCGATCGGAGTATCCGGTATTAGCCCCGGTTTCCCGGAGTTATCCCAGAGTCTGGGGCAGGTTGCCCACGTGCTACTCACCCGTTCGCCGCTCTCTCCTCTCCAGGGTTACCCCTGAAGAGGTTCCCGCTCGACTTGCATGTGTTAGGCGCGCCGCCAGCGTTCGTCCTGAGCCAGGATCAAACTCTCCGTAGAGATGGACGAACCGGCCTGTCCGGCCGGCTTCGCTTGCTTCGTTGGAGTCGACCTCACGGTGCTGGCATCGCCCCGATCGGCCTGCATTCGGATCCTGACGGATCCAGTGTTTCGTGTACGACCGTCTCGCGTCGGGACCCGGCGGAACCGGATCCTTCCACTTGACGGGAACGCACTGGCTTTTGGCACACTGTTCAGTTCTCAAGGTGCGAGCGACGCGCAACCCGCAGGAGAGATCCTCCTGATCCGCAGATCGGATGGGCGTCGCGCCAACCGCTTATCTTAGGGACGCCCCGCGAGGCCGTCAACCGAACCGCTGCCCGGGGGCGACATCCCTTCCAACACGGGCTCGAGCGGCGGGATTCCCGCGGGGCGAGCTCAGGTCAGCCGGACGAACCGGCGCCGACCCACGGACAGAACCTTGCCGCGGACCTCGTCGACGGGCAGCTCGATCCGATCGACCACGATCCCATCGAGCCGAACCCCGCCGCCGTCGATCGAACGCCGGGCGTCCGAGTTGGAGGACGCGAGCCCGACGTCGGCCAGCAGCCTGGGAACGAACACGGTTCCGTCGTCGACCGCGTCGTCCGGGATCGCGCGCTCCTCGACGTCGGTCGGGACCTCGTGCTCGCGATGGACGTGGTCGAACCGGCCGGCCGCGTCCGCACCGGCTCCCGGGCCGTGATACAGATCGACGACCTCGGCGGCCATCCGGCGCTTCTCGGACCATGGGTCGAGCGTTCCGTCCGCGAGCCCGCGCGCGACGCGGTCGGCCTCGCCCGGGTCGCGGAAGAAGTCGAGCGTCAGCCGTCGGTAGTCGGCGATCAGGCCGTCCGGAACGCGGAGCAGCTTGCCGTACATCTCGTCCGCATCCTCGGTGATGGCGACGTAGTTACCGAGCGACTGACTCATCTTCTGCACGCCGTCCGTGCCGACCAGCAGCGGCATCGTCAGCGCGAGCTGCGCGGGCTGGCCGGCATCGCGTTGCAGATCGCGCCCGACGAGGAGGTTGAAGAGCTGATCGGTTCCACCGAGCTCGACGTCGGCCTCGACGGCGACGGAGTCGTATCCCTGCAGCAGCGGATAGAGGAACTCGAGGATGGAGATCGGACGCCGGTCCGCGAAGCGCTTCGCGAAGTCGTCGCGCTCGAGCATCCTGGCAACCGTCATGGACGCCGCGAGGCCCAGGACGCCGTCGGTGCCCAGGCGTCCGAGCCACTCGCTGTTGTAGCGGACCTCGGTCCGTTCGCGATCCAGCACGATCCAGAACTGGTCGAGCAGCCGCTCCGCGTAGCCCCGCACCACGTCCTCGTCCAGGCGCGGGCGCGTCTCCGACTTTCCGGACGGGTCGCCGACGCGCGCGGTGTAGTCGCCCACGATCAAGACCGCGGTGTGACCCGCGTCCTGGAACTGGCGGAGCTTCCGCAGGACGACGGCCCATCCGAGCGTGACCGACGGAGCGGTCGGATCGAGGCCGAGCTTGACGCGAAGCGGGCGCTCGACCGCCAGCTTGTCGTCGAGCCCGTGCGCCGGAACGACCTCGGCGGCGCCGGCGAGGAGCCTCGCGCGGACGTCAGGCTCGGTCATCGGAAGGCCGATGCTACCAAGGACCATGTTCCGGCCCGAATATCATCCGAGCATGACGCGCTCGTCCGGCGGCCCGCTCGCCGGGGCGACATCCCGTGGTCCAAGCGGATCCCGTCGTCTCCGTCGGGGAGCCGGCCCACGGATCGGCGCAGCGCTCCTCGTGCTGTCGTTCGTCGCGGGCGCGTGCAAGCTGCCGGACCTCGACGAGGAGCGGGCCACGACGCCGGCGCTGCCGCAGACGTCCTTCGTGTACGCGGCCGACGGAACGCTCATCACCTCGCTGCACGCGGAGCAGGACCGCGTCCTCGTCGGATCGCAGAAGATCCCCGATGTCATGCGCGACGCGGTGATCGCGATCGAGGACAAGCGGTACTACGACCACCACGGCATCGATCTCAGGGCGTTGCTTCGAGCCGCGTACGTCGATGCCACGTCCGGCCGCGTGGTCGAGGGCGGCTCGACGATCACGCAGCAGTACGTCAAACAGACCTACGTCGGAGACGAGGAGACACTCGAGCGGAAGATCAAGGAGGCGTACCTCGCCTGGCAGCTCGAGGATCGGCTGACCAAGGACGACATCCTGACGAAGTACCTGAACACCGTGTACTTCGGCAACGGCGCGTACGGCGTCCAGGCCGCGTCCGAGACCTACTTCGACGAGCCGGTCGCCAGGCTGACGTTGTCCCAGGCGGCGTTGCTCGCGGGCCTCATCCGCGCGCCCAACGATTACGACCCGATCGCCCATCCGAACATCGCCACGCGACGACGGAACCAGGTCCTGCAGAGCATGGCCGGACTCGAGATGATCGACGACGACGAGCTCGCGCACGCGGTCGCTCGCCCCGTGCGCTTGCGCGTCGTCCGCGACACGAAGCAGCGGTATCTGGCGCCGTACTTCGTCGACTACGTGAAGCAGTGGTTCCTGTCGAACCCTCGGTTCGGCAAGACCGCCCAGGAGCGGTACGACCTGCTGTTCGAGGGCGGCCTGCGGATCACCACGACGATCGATCCGCGCGTGCAGCGGGAGGCGGAGACGGCGGTGCACTCGATCCTGCTGTATCCGAGCGACCCGTACGCCGCCATGACGGCGATCGATCCGCGGACCGGGTTCATCGTGGCGATGGTTGGGGGCCGCGACTACTGGAGCGACCGTGACCGGTTCGCGCGGATCAACCTCGCGACGGGCGGCACCACCGGTCGGCAGGCCGGATCGTCGTTCAAGCCCTTCGCGCTCGTCGCGGCGCTCGAGCACGGGATCTCGCCGGAGCAGACCTTCGACGGGTCGTCCGTGTCCGTTCCCCTCGGCAACGGAACGGTGTGGACGCCGGGCAACGCCGAGGGCGGCAGCTACGGCACGATCTCGATGGAGAACGCGACGATCGATTCGGTCAACGTCGCGTACGTCAACATCGAGCGGGCGATCGGCGACGGGAACATCTATCTCGGCGCCAAGCGCGTCGTCGACACGGCGAAGCGCCTCGGGATCCGGTGCTGCATCCGGACGACCTCGCCGCACAAGCAGCTCGCAGCTGTCCCGTCGGCGGTGCTCGGAACCAACGAGGTCAACACGCTCGAGATGGCGTCGGCATACGGAACGCTCGCGACGGGCGGCCTGCACGTCATGCCGACGCCGGTGTCGAGCGTGACGACGGCCGACGGTACCGTGCTGTATCGCGCCGGCGCCAAGGCCCGCGCCGTCGTCAGCCCGGACGTCGTCAGGCAGGCCGACGACGTCTTGCAGCAGGTCGTCCTGCAGGGAACGGGCGAGGCGGCAAACATCGGCCGCCCGCAGATCGGCAAGACCGGCACGGCGCAGAACTACAGCGACGCGTGGTTCGTCGGCGCGATCCCGCAGCTCGTTGCCGCCGTCTGGATCGGCTTCCCCCAGGGCCAGATCTCGATGTGCTGCGGCCGAACGCGGATCGATCCGGTGTACGGAGGAACGTGGCCGGCGCAGATCTGGCACGCGTTCATGGTGAACGCGACGGCGCACATGCCCCAGAAGCCGTTCCCGACCTCCGACCTGCAGTACGTGACGCTGCGCATCGACATCACACAGGGATGCCTGGCGAACCAGTTCACCCCTCCGCAGAACATCCGCATGGACACGTACGTCGTGGGCACCGAGCCGAAGCTCAAGGTCTGCAAGGAGCCGTCGTCGTACCAGCTCCTGTCGGTCCCGTCGGTCGTCGGGCTGCGTCGTGAGCAGGCGGTCTCGTCGCTGAAGAGCGCCGGATTCACCGTGCGCGTGCGGTTCGATCGCTCGTCCTCCGAGCGACCCGGCGTGGTCGTCGGACAGGATCCCTCGGGTGGTGAGCAGGCAGAGCAGACGAGCACCGTGACGATCACCGTCGCGGGTGGCAGCGGGGAGCGCATCGGCGTCCCGGACGTCGTCGGCATGCACGAGGACCGCGCGACGACGACGCTCGGGCACGCGGGGTTTCAGGTCGCGGTGGTTCGGCAGCGGCAGTGCGACCCGACCGACGAATGCGACGCTCGGGCGGGCGCCGTCTGGTCACAGTCGCCCGCCGCGGGCGAGGACGCCGATCCCGGCTCGATCGTCACGATCGTCGTCAACCCCTGAGCCGGGCCGGCCGCCCCCGCGAGACGAACCGGCTTCCGCGGACCGCGAACCGCCAGCGCCGCTCGACGCCGACCCGGATGCCGACCCGCGTCGTGATCTCGACGTCGCGGCGCGAGATCGTGATGCCCTCGCGGAGCGCCATCGATGATGCGCGGGCGAGGTCGAGGCCGTTCTCCGCGCGCGTAACCGCGAGCGCCTGACACAACCGCCCCGGCCCGGAGCACAGCAGCCGCACGTCGTCGACGCGCCGGAACTCGCGCATCGCGTCGATGCCCTCGAGCGGCTCGCCGGCGCGCAGCAGCACGGCGCTGCCCTCGCGGGCGTGACCCGTCACCACGTTCATGCAGAAGTGCATGCCGTACGTGAAGTACACGTACAGGCGCCCGGGCGGGCCGAACATGACCTCGGTCCGCGCGGTCGGACCGCGATACGAGTGACTCGCCGGGTCGTCTTCCTGATACGCCTCGGTCTCCACGATGCGCACGGCCGCCGTGCGTCCGTCGAGCAGCCGGCGGACCAGCACGCGGCCGAGGAGATCGGGCGCGACGACGGGAGAGGGGCGATCGAAGAACGATCGACGCAGACGCGGCCCGGCGCCGGTCACCGGGATCCGACGGCGTCCTTGCGGAGGAACCGTCGGAGCTTGGCGAGCGGCCAGGCGTTCACGACGTCGTCCTTCGTGAGCCATCCGCGCTGCGCCGTCGCGACCCCGAATCGCATGTGCGACAGATGCCCGATCGCGTGCGAGTCCGTGTCGATCGAGAAGCGAACGCCGTGTCGCTTCGCCCAGAGGATGTGCTCGTCACGCAGGTCGAGGCGATCCGGAAACCCGTTGACCTCGAGCGCGGTGCCGGTCCGAGCGGCTGCCGAGAAGACCTCGTCGAGGTCGAACTCGATCGGTTGGCGCTTGCCGATGAGCCTGGCCGTCGGATGTCCGATCACGTGAACGCGCGGGTTCTCCATCGCACGGACGAGTCGGCGCGTCATCTCGTCCTTGCCCTGGTTGAAGTGCGAGTGCACCGACGCGACGCACACGTCGAAGCCCTCGAGGAACGCCTCCGGCCAGTCGACGTTGCCGTCCGGGTCGATGTTGAGCTCCGTGCCGTGCAGGAGCTGCATCTTGGGATACCCCGACTGGAGGTCCCGCAGCCGAGCGCGCTGCGCGAGCATCTTCTCGTCGGTCATCCGCTGCATGTACAGGTTCGGCGCGTGGTCGGTGACCGCGTAGTACGCGTATCCGAGCGTCGCCGCCGTCTCCAGCATCTCCTCGAGCGTCGCGAGCCCGTCGGTCAGATCGGTGTGCGTGTGCAGATCGCCGCGGATATGGCGGCGCTCGACGATTGCCGGCAGCTCGCCCCGGAGCGCGGCCTCGACCTCGCCACGGTCCTCGCGCAGCGTCGGCGCGATGAACGGCAGGCCGAGCCGCTCGTACACGACGTCCTCGGTCTGCGAAGCGATCAGGTCGCCGATCGCCGCGTCGAACAGCCCGTACTCCGAGAGCTTCAGGCCCTTGCGAACCGCCATCTCGCGGATCCGGACGTTGTGCGCCTTGGATCCGGTGAAATAGATCATCGCGGCGCCCCAGACGTCCGGATCGATCACGCGGAGGTCGACCTGGAGGCCGGCGGTCGTGACGATCGAGCTCTTGGTCGGCCCCTTCGCGAGAACGCGCTCCACCGTCGACAGCGTCGTGAACCGCTCCATGATCGGCTCCGCCTCGGTGCTCGCGACCAGCAGGTCGACGTCGCCGATCGTCTCTGCCATCCGCCGGAGCGATCCGGCGTACTCGGCGCGGCGGACCTGCTGCATGTCTCGGAGCTCGCCGAGCAGCTCCTCGGCGACGTCGAGCGCCGTGCTGACGAGGACGCGTCCGCCGGACTGGCTCATCTGCGCGATGCCGCGGCGGATGTTCTCGGTCGTCTTGGCGCCGAACCCCTTCAGGCCCGACAGGGCGTCGGCCTCGAGCGCGTCGAGCAGCTGTTCGACCGACGCGATACCGAGCTCCCGGTAGAGCACGTTGGCCTTCTTGGGGCCGAGGCCCGGCACCCCCATCATCTGGCGGACGCCGTCCGGAATCCGTTCGCGCAGTTCCTCGAGCGCCTCGATCCGACCGGTCGCGAGGAGCTCGACGACCTTCTCGCCGATCGACTTGCCGACGTTCGGGATCTCGAGGATCCGCGTCTGGTCGAGCGATGCGACGTCGGCGTGGTATCCGCCGATCGAACGCGCCGCTTTCTCGTACGACCGCGGTTTGTACGGATCCGCGGAGGTGATCGACAGCAGCTCGGCGTACTCGATCAGCGCTGCCTCGACGATCTCGTTCGAGCGGGGCACGCGCCGATGCTACCCGAGCCGCAGGACGCGGCCGCTCAGACCGTCTCGAGCAGCCAGAGCAGGAGCGCCTTCTGCGTGTGCAGCCGGTTCTCCGCCTGATCCCAGACCGCGGAGTGCGGTCCGTCGATCACCTCGTCCGTGATCTCCTGCCCACGATGCGCCGGAAGGCAGTGAAGCACCGTGACGTCGTCCTTCGCCATGGCGACCTTGCGCTGATCGAGCTGGTACGCGGGGAAGATCAGCGCGCGCTCGTCCGCCTCCCGTTCCTGGCCCATGCTGGCCCAGACGTCGGTGTACAGGACGTCGGCGTCGCGGCACGCCTCCAACGGATCGTTGAGGATCTCGATCGATCCTCCCGTCTGCTCGGCGAGCTCGCGAGCGCGCTGGACGATCTGCGGGATCGGCTCGAACCCGGGCGGCGTGGCCGAACGTACCCGCATCCCGGCCATCGCGCCGCCGAGCAGCAGCGAGTGCGTCACGTTGTTGCCGTCGCCGAGATACACGAGCGTCCGCCCGGCCAGCTCGCCCTTGATCTCGCGAACGGTGAGCAGATCGGCCAGGCACTGGCACGGATGTTCGAAATCCGACAGCGCGTTCACGACGGGAACGCTCGCGGCCGCGGCGAGGACCTCGAGGCGCTCCTGCTCGAACGTGCGCAGCACGACGGCCTGGACGTACCGCGACAGCACGCGTCCGGTGTCCTCGATCGTCTCGCCCCGGCCGAGCTGCAGCTCGGCGCCGCCGAGCGCAAGGGCGTGGCCCCCGGCCGACTCGACGGCCACCTCGAACGAGACGCGCGTCCGCGTCGACGGCTTCTCGAAGATCAACGCGATCGAGGTGCCGCGCAGGCGGTCCGCGTAATCGCCCGGCGTCGCTTTCACCTTCGACGACAGGTCGAGCAGCCACGCGAGCTCCTCGGGCGTCAGATCGTCGACGGACAGGTAGTCGCGCTTCATGGGGCCGCAGTCTATCCGGCGGGCCGGCCCGCGCGACACCGAGACGAGATCACCCGGCGCGAAGCTCGGCGCCGAACCGTCGTGCGACCGCGTCGGCGACGCGCGCGACCACCTGGTCCGCCTCCTCGCCCGTGAGGCTCCGATCGGACGCCCGGAGCTCGAGCGCGAACGCGAGGCTCTTTCGTCCGGGCGGCAACGGATCGCCCTCGAAGACGTCGAACAGAACGGCCGAGCCGAGCACGTCGCCGGTGGCGCGCTCGACCTCGGCCTGGAGCTCCCCCGCCCGAACGGCCGTCTCGACGACGAAGGCCAGGTCGCGGCGGACCGGCGGAAACCTCGTCGGCTCGCGCACCGCCACGGTCGGGGACGAGGCGGCGAACAGCGCATCGAGATCGAGCTCCGCCGCAGCGATCCGCCCGGTGAGGTCGTATCGCGCGACGACCGAGGGATGCAGCTCGCCGACCACGCCCGCCGGCTCGTCCCGCACGCGCACCGACGCGGAGCGACCGGGATGGAACGAAGCCGCGGACGCCTCGCCGAGCGACCACGCCGTGACGTTGAGGCCGAGCATCAGCGACTCGAGCACGCCCTTGGCGTCGAAGAGGTCGAACGCGCGGGCCGGCTCGCTCCATCCCTGCGCGGCCGGCCCGGCCATCGCGAAGCCGACGCGCCAGCGCTCGCGCGCCTCGCCGTCGTCGACGCCGAAGACCAGGCCGACCTCGAAGATCGCCGCGCCTCCGACGTGCCGATGCACGTTCCGGCGGAGCGCTTCGAGCAGGCCGGGAACGAGACTCGTCCGCAGGAAGCCGGCGTCCGCGTCGAGCGGGTTGGTCACCCGCACCGCCGACGGGCCGGGGACGAGGCCGACGTCGTCCTGCGAGGCGAACGGAACCGGCCGGATCTCGCGGAGTCCGGCGTCCGAGAGGCGTTCGCGGACCCGCGCGCGGAACCCGTAGCCGAGCGGCACGCCGCCCGGCTGCCGAACGGCCGGCAGCGCCGAGTCGACGAGGTCGTAGCCGCGGACGCGCGCGACCTCCTCGATGAGGTCGACCTCGCGCTCCAGGTCGACGCGGTATCCCGGGATCTCGACCTCCACGGCGTCGTCGGCGATCGCCGTCGACATCCCGAGTCGCTCGAACACCTCGACGACCTCGGGCGTGGTGACGGGCGAGCCGATCACGAGCGACGCCCGCGCGGGTCGCACGACGACGCGCCGACGGATCGTCGAGGCGCCCTCGTCGATCGCGCCCGAGAGCACCGCAGCGCCGAGCCAGCGCTGCATCAGGCCGCAGGCGCGGTCGGCCGCGACGGGCGCCGCCTCGGGATCGACGCCGCGCTCGAACCGCATCGACGCCTCCGTCGAGAGATCGAGCCGACGACGCGTCCGCTGGATCCCGCCGCGCTCGAAGGTCGCGCTCTCGAGCAGGATGCCGGTGGTGGCGCCCGAGACCTCGGCGAGCTCGCCGCCCATGACGCCGGCGACCGCGACGGCGCGCTCCTCGTCGGCGATCAGCAGGTCGTCGGGCGTGAACCGTCGCTCGACGCCGTCGAGCGTCACCAACCGCTCGCCGTCGCGGGCCCGGCGAACGACGATGCCGGGGCCGGCGAGCAGATCGAGGTCGAACGCGTGCATGGGTTGACCGAGCTCGAGCATCACGTAGTTCGTCGCGTCGACGGCCGCGGAGATCGGACGCATCCCGGCGGCGGTCAGCCGGGCCTGAACCGCGACCGGCGCCGGCGCGTCGGTGACGTCGCGAACGATGCGCGTGACGTACCTGGGGCAGCGCTCGAGGTCGTCGACCCGAACGCGCGCGACGCTCTCCGCCTTCTCGTCGGATTCGTGGAGCGAGACGTCGGGCACGGTCAGCGGCACGCCGGTCGCGGCGGCCACCTCGCGCGCGACGCCGAGCACCGACAGGAAGTCCGGCCGGTTCGGCGTCACCTCGATCTCGAGGACGGCGTCGTCCAGTCCGAACAGGCGCTTGAGGTCGGTGCCCGGCTCGACGTCGCTCGGCAGCACGAGGATGCCGTCGTGCGCGGGCGAGACGCCGAGCTCGTCCGGCGCGCAGAGCATGCCGTTCGAGACGACGCCGCGGATCGGTCGCGCCGAGAGCGGCTCGGGCAGCGTCGGAACGCTCGCGCCGGGCGGAGCGAGCGGCACGATGTCGCCCGGGCGCATGTTCCGAACGCCGACCACGACCTCCTGCTCGCCCGAGCCCGTCTGCACCCGCGCGAGGCACAGCCGGTCCGAGCTCGGATGGTCGCGGACGTCGAGCACACGCGCCGCGACGACCCCCTGCAATCCGTCCCACGGACGATCGACCCGGTCGACCTCGGCGCCCTTCGCGGTGAGCACCTCGGCGAGCTCGTCCGCGTCGAGCTCCGTCGGAACCAGCTCGCGGAGCCACGACAGCACGATCCTCATGCGACGCCCTCGAACTGTTCGAGGAACCTGACGTCGCCCTCCACGAACAGCCGCATGTCGTTCACGCCGTAGCGCACCATGGCGACGCGCTCGATCCCCAAACCGAACGCGAACCCCGTGTAGCGTTCGGCGTCGTATCCGGCGTTCTCGAGCACCTTCGGATGCACGACGCCGGCGCCTCCTTGCTCGAGCCAGCCGTTGCCGCACACGCGGCATCCCGCGCCGCCGCAGACGAAGCACGACACCGCCATCTGCGCGCCGGGCTCGACGAACGGGAAGTAGTCGGGTGTGATCCGCGCCCGCACCGTCGATCCGAACATCTCGCGGGCGAACGCCTCGAGCGTTCCCTTCAGGTGCGCGAGCGAGAGCCCCTCGTCGACGGCGAGACACTCGAGCTGGTGGAAGACCGACAGGTGCGTGGCGTCGACGGCCTCGCGCCGGTACACGCGACCGGGCGCGACGACGTACACGGGCGGGTCCTGCGACTGCATCGCGCGGATCTGCACGGCGGAGGTCTCCGTTCGGAGCAGCAGCCCCGGCACGTCGACGTAGAGCGAGTCCTTCATCGTGCGGGCAGGATGATCGGGCGGGATGTTGAGCGCCTCGAAGTTGTGC
>JBKPTC010000158.1:0-5799 GCA_046735355.1 bacterium | reverse complement strand
GCCGCGGACGAGGCCGAGCTGCTCGCGCTCGGTGACGGTCGGTTCGACGCGGCCGTCGCGAGCATGGCGCTCATGGACATGATCGACATCGAGCCGCTGGCGCGCGCGTTGCCGCGAGTGCTGAAGCCGACCGGGCGGTTCGTGCTCACCGTGATACATCCCGCCTTCAATAATCTGTCGGCCGTTCCGACGATCGAACGGCGTATCGTCGGAACGGCGGCTACCGACGAGCATTCGATCAGGGTTTCGACGTACGCCCACCCCGAGCCCGGCCAAGGTGCTGGGATCCCCGGGCAGCCGCGCGAGCAGTGGTACTTCGACCGCCCGCTCGACGGACTTCTGCGCCCGTTCCTCAGAGCCGGGCTTCTGCTGGATGCGCTCGAGGAGCCGGTGTTCGATGCGGACCTCGCGGCCGAGATCGGCACGCGGGACCTCTGGACCGAGATCCCGCCGATCCTGGCCGCCCGGCTCCGACGGCTCGGGTGAGCTGCGCAGGAGGCGGACGCGCGGGTCGTAGACTGACCGCTCCGAGCTCCTCGACCGGAGGCCAGGCATGACCAAGTACGTCTACGACTTCTCCGAAGGCAACAAGGACATGAAGGACCTCCTCGGCGGCAAGGGCGCGAACCTCGCCGAGATGACCAACATGGGCCTTCCCGTTCCACCCGGGTTCACGATCACGACCGAGGCGTGCCTGGTCTTCCTGAAGCAGGGCGGCGCGCCGCCGGAGATGCTGCAGGAGGCCGGCGAGCATCTGGGACGGCTGCAGGAGAGCATGGGCAAGACGCTCGGCGACGCCGACGATCCGTTGCTCGTGAGCGTTCGCAGCGGCGCGAAGTTCTCGATGCCCGGGATGATGGACACGGTCCTGAACCTCGGGCTCAACGACGGCTCGGTGCAAGGGCTCGCCAAGCAGTCGGATGGCGACGTGCGGTTCGCGAACGACGCGTACCGGCGGTTCATCCAGATGTTCGGCAAGATCGTCATGGACGTCCCGGCCGACGCGTTCGAGGACGCGCTCGACGAGGCCAAGCACGCCAAGGGCGCGAACGCGCAGGACACCGATCTCGACGCCGACGACCTCTCGAAGCTCATCGAGCGCTTCAAGTCGATCTATCGCGAGCACACGGGCGAGGACTTCCCGCAGGACCCCAAGGACCAGCTGCGTCTGGCGATCGACGCGGTCTTCAAGTCGTGGAACGGCCGGCGTGCGCGCGACTACCGGCGGCAGAACAAGATCAGCGATGACCTCGGCACGGCCGTGAACGTCGTCGCGATGGTGTTCGGCAACCGCGGCATGGATTCGGGCACGGGGGTGGCGTTCACGCGCGACCCGTCGACGGGGGAGAAGGTGCCCTACGGCGACTACCTGCCCAACGCGCAAGGTGAGGACGTCGTGGCGGGCATCCGCAACACGCTTCAGCTGGCCGAGCTCGAGCAGCTCGATCCGGACTCGTACCGCGGCCTCCGCGAGGTGATGGACACCCTCGAGGGCCACTACAAGGACATGTGCGACATCGAGTTCACGATCGAGAAGGGCAAGCTCTGGATCCTGCAGACGCGCATCGGCAAGCGGACGGCGTTCGGCGAGTGGGTGATGGCCTACGACATGCTGCAGGAGCGCCTGATCGACGCCGACACCGCGCTACTGCGCGTCGACGCCAACCGGCTCGAGGAGCTGTTCAAGCGGCGCGTGCGCGCCGACGGCACCGATCCCATCGCACGAGGCCTGAACGCCTCGCCGGGCGCGGCGAGCGGCAAGGTCGTGTTCAGCGCCGACGAGGCCGAGGCCCAGGCGAAGGGCGGCGACAAGGTCATCCTCGTTCGACGCGAGACGACGCCGGACGACTACCACGGGATGATCGCGTCGCAGGGGATCCTGACGAGCGCCGGCGGAACCAACTCGCACGCCGCCGTCGTCGCGCGCGGCGAGGGCATCCCCGCCGTCACCGGCGCCGACGCGATCAAGCTCGACCTCGCCTCGCGGTCGTTCACGGCGAACGGCACGACGGTGAAGGAGGGCGACGTCGTCACGATCGACGGCTTCAGCGGCAACGTCTTCGTCGGCGAGCTGCCGCTCGAGGAGTCGGTGCTCGAGAAGGCGCGCGCCGGCGACGCGGCCGCTCGGCAGGAGAAGATCTGGCAGGCGTTCGAGACGATCATGCGACGGGCCGACGAGACGCGCCGGCTCTGCGTCCGTGCGAACGCCGACACGCCCGAGCAGTCGCAGAACGCGCGCGACCGCGGCGGCGAGGGGATCGGGCTGTGCCGGACCGAGCACATGTTCCTCGGTCCGGAGCGCGTGCACGCGGTCCAGCAGATGATCTTCGCCGACACGACGGAGGAGGAGGAGGAGGCCTACGCTGCGCTGCTCCCGCTGCAGAAGGGCGACTTCGTCGGGATCTTCCGCGCGATGGACGGCCTGCCGGTGACCATCCGGCTGCTCGATCCGCCGCTCCACGAGTTCCTGCCCGATCTCACGACGCTGTCGGTCGCCGTCGAGGTTGCGAAGGAGGCCGGCAAGGACGTGTCGGACCAGGAGCGAGTGCTCCGGAAGGTGCGCGAGCTGCACGAGGCCAACCCGATGCTCGGTCTGCGCGGCGTGCGGCTCGGCATCGTCAAGCCGGGCCTGTACGCGATGCAGGTGCGCGCGATCATCGAGGCCGCCGTCGAGGTGAAAAAGGCGGGCGGCGATCCCAAGGTCGAGATCATGATCCCGCTCGTCGCGGTGAAGCCGGAGCTCCAGCAGACGCGCGACGAGCTCGAGCCGGTGGCGGGCGAGATCCTCGAGCGCGAGGGCGTCACGCTCGACCACCTCGAGTGGGGAACCATGATCGAGCTGCCGCGCGCGGCCGTGACGGCCGGCGAGATCGCGGAGGTCGCCGACTTCTTCTCCTTCGGGACCAACGACCTCACGCAGACCGCGTTCGGATTCTCGCGCGACGACATCGGCAAGTTCGTCGGCATGTACGAGGAGCGCAAGCTCGTGCCGGCGAACCCGTTCGTGACGATCGACCGCGCGGGCGTCGGCCGGCTGATGCAGATCGCGACGGAGGAGGGGCGAGCGTCCAACCCGCACCTTCACGTCGGGATCTGCGGCGAGCACGGCGGCGATCCCGCGAGCGTGCAGTTCTGCGACGAGATCGGCCTCGACTACGTGAGCTGCTCGCCCTTCCGGGTCGAGACCGCGCGTCTCGCGGCCGGCCAGGCGGTCGCGGGCGCGGCCGAGTCGGCCTCGAAGTAGCCATGGGCCTCGATGACGTCGCCTGGGCGGCCGAGGTCCTCCTGGGCAACTTCTTCGGGCCGGCGGGCGCCGTCGGTCCGTTCGGGGCGGCGACGTCCGGATTCGTCACGGATCCGGGCATGGCGCATCAGCAGCTGCAACAGCTGGCGCGGGTGCAGGACGCGTCGGCGCGCGCGCGCGAGCAGCGCAGCCGCAAGCTCGAGGCGATGGGTTCGCGCGGGATGTTCTTCGGCGGGGTCGCGAGGATCGGAGAAGTGCTGCGGCCGGTGATGGTCGTCGGAACCGCGAGCGATTTCGTCCTGCTCGACGCGCAGACCGAGGCCGACCCGACCGGCGAGCTGGCGCGGATCGCCAAGGCGGACGTGGCGAAGGTGCGGATCGTCGACACGAACGGGGTCGAGGTAGCCGACGCGTCGATCGACCCGATCCACGAGCTCGAGACGCCGGAGGAGGAGAAGTACACGGTCGTGCTCGACCGCGCCGACGGATCGGGCACGTCCGTGTCGTTCCTGTTCCTGTCGGGCGAGCCGGCGCTCTTCGCGCGCGACCGGTTCCAACGGATGCTCGAGGACCGAACCTAGCGTCCCGTCACGAGCCCCACGTGCCGGGTGCCGCCGGCATGGTCGGCATGTCGGGGCGCGCGGGCACCGTGCCCTTCGTGACGACGTACGTGTGCGCCGCCAGGTCGCCGATCCGCTGGTTGGACTCCGTCGCCCACACGACGATCGCGGCGACGAGATAGACGAAGAGCCCGTCGACGATCCGCAGCGCGTTCCGCCCGAGCGACTGGCCCCAGCCGATCGGCGATCCGTCCGACCGCACGACCCGTAGTCCGAGCGCGAACTTTCCGACCGTGGCGCCGACGAGCGCCTCGAGAACCGTCGGATAGCCGAAGCCGAGCAGCAGCAGCAGAAGGGTGCCGCCCGTCCCGACGTTGAAGTGATACGACGTCCCGTTCGTCCCGGTCGTCGTCGACGATGTGCCGAACGCGTTCGCGATGATCGCGATGAACGGCAGGATGATCAGGGCGTCGATGATCAACGCGGCCGCGCGCCTTCCGACCCCGGCACCCTTCATGAACAACACCTCCGACGGTCGTCTCGACGGTCGGTTCCGTCGTCGCGAGGAACCCGCACCATGGTGCGCCGTCGAGCGAGGCGAGGCAACGACCCGCGACGAGCAGATCGCGAGACGCACGAGAAAATCGGTCGAGGGGCCGCGCACGTTCCCCCGTTGTGGTGATGCGTTCGGCGGCATGAGCGAGTAACGTCGCCGGTCTCCCCGCCTCCCCCGTAGGAGGTGGTGCCCGTGAGATCCATCCGGACGCGTCCGCGCGCGATCCGAGGTCCGCTCCTCGTCGTCGTGGTCGCGATGCTCGCGCCGACGCTCGTCGCCTGGCATTGGGCCAGGGCGGGCTGGCGAGACTGGCATTACAACTACCCGGACGTTCCGAGCGGCTACACGCAGATCGTCAATCGCTTCGGCGAGCCGTGCAATGACAAGGCCACGTGGAACCACATGACGTGGACCGAGGCCGATACCGGAAACACGGTCCGCGTGGCGTTCCATCGCAAGCTCGGCGGCTATCCGACCGAGATGGTTCGCGACGAAGACGGGCGGTCGACCAACCTCGACAACGACGTCTACGGCCACATCCAGAACGCCCATCTCGGCGGCTACATCAAGCACGGCGTCTCGACGTATGCGTGCCGTATGAAGCGCAGCGCGAACGAATGGAGCACGCACGCCTGGGGCATCGCGATCGACATCTCGTCCGCGTACGAGCCGATGGGACAGTGCACCAGCACGGTCAACAAGAACTTCGCCTACGTGTTCAAGGACCACGGCTGGAAGTGGGGCCTGTCGTTCTGCGACCCGATGCACTTCCAGTACGCCACCGACTACTAGCCCGAGGAGGAACGATGCTCAGACGTTCGATCCCGGTCGTGATCTTCGTGGCAGTCGTCGCCACGCTCGCCGGATCGGTGCTCGCGGCGGCCTCGTTCTCGGCCGCCGAGACGCCGACCATCCCCGATCCCCGCGTCGGGCCCCAGCCGCCGCTCGACACCGGCGCCGGCGAGGACCTGCTCGTCGTCCTCGGCGGCGTCTACGCGACGCGCGCGGACGCGGACGACGCCAACGCGCACATGCCGTTCGCCGACATGGCCGGCTACTACGTCGTGCCGGTGTCGCAGTTCCAGGGGTTCCGCGAGCAGGTCGGCAATCCCGGCGACTACGCACTCGTCTCGGTCTTCAGGACCCAGGACGGCGCCGAGGAGTTCGTCCGTCTCGCCAACGGGTTCGGCTATGCCGCGCGCAGCCTGCCCGAACGCGTCCGAAGCCTCGGGGGCCTGTACGCGGGCCTCGGCCAGGAGGCCGATCCGGACGGTTCGGGGCCGCTGCTCCATCCGATCGCGGAGTCGCTGCCGTGAGGCGGACGGGGCTGGCGGTGCTCCTCTGCGCGCTCGTCCTGTCGGCCTGTCGGCACGCGCCGGCGTCGCGGTCCGAGGCGGCCCGCACCCCGTCGCCGGAGCCGTCCCGATGCGACCCCGGCC
>JBKPTC010000157.1:0-17287 GCA_046735355.1 bacterium | reverse complement strand
CAGTGGTACGTCGGCGTCTCGAACGGCCACGTCGCGATCTACCGGGGCATCCCGACGCACGTCGCGGGCTTCGAGCTGCACGAGGTGGCGCTCGAGACCGCGATCTCCGCCACGGACGCAGAGGCGGCCGCGCAGCCGTGGGCGAGCCTTCCGGACGGCATCACCGCCGACAACCGCGCCGACGCGAATCAGATCGTGGCGCAGATCGAGCGCGACGTCGCCGACGCGCGGGCGCCGACGAAGAAGCAGAAGGATCAGGCGCAGACGTGAGCCAGACCGTCGCCGCCGATCCTCGCCCCCGTCAGGGAACCGCCGTCGCGCTCACGATCCTCGCGCTCGTGCTGTCGGTCGGCGCGTACCTCCTCGTCGGCCTCGGCAAGCGCGGCAGGGTCCCGGTCACGCTCGCCGTGTACGGCGGCATCTTCGCCGCCGGCTTCATCGTCGTGCATCTCGTCATCAGGCGGTTCGCGCCGCGGGCCGATCCCGCGCTCTTTCCCGTTGCCGGCGTGCTGACCGGGCTCGGCTTCGCCATGATCTTCCGACTCTCCGGCGGCCTGGCCGCCGAGCAGGCGACGTGGATCGCGGTCGGTCTGCTCTGCTTCGTCCTCACGCTCGTGGCGATCCGGGACCACCGCCAGCTCGACGCGTACACGTACACGATCGGCCTCCTCGGCCTGGTCCTGCTGCTGCTTCCGGTCGTGCCCGGCATCGGCCGCACGATCAACGGCGCGCGCCTGTGGGTCGCCATCGGCCCCGTCACGTTCCAGCCGTCGGAGCTCGGCAAGGTCCTGATCGTGGTGTTCCTCGCGTCGTACCTCAACGCCAAGCGCGAGCTGCTGTCGATCGCGACGAGCGGCGTCGGGCCGCTGCGGATCCCGCCGGCCAAGCATCTCGGGCCGCTGATCGTGGCATGGGCGACGTCGCTGGCGGTCCTGTTCCTCGAGAAGGACCTCGGCGCCTCGTTGCTGTACTTCGCCATCTTCGTCGTCCTGCTGTGGGTCGCGACCGGACGCGCCGCGTACCTCGTGATCGGGCTCGTGCTGTTCGCCGCCGGTGCCGCGCTCGGATACGCGGCTTTCTCGCACGTGCAGCTGCGGGTCGACATCTGGCTGCACGCCCTGGATCCGCAGAAGATCCACGCGCTCGGCTACGGACAGGTCGCGCAGGCCGAGTTCGGCATGGCGACCGGCGGGCTGGTCGGAGCGGGGCTCGGCCGAGGGTCGCCGGGCCTCATCCCCTACGCGTCGACCGACTTCATCTTCGCCGCGATCGGCGAGGAGCTGGGCTTGTTCGGCACGGTCGCAGTCCTGCTGCTGTTCGTCGCGCTCGTCGGCAAGGGGATCCGGGCGGCGCTCGACGCGGGCGACGGGTTCGGCACGCTGCTCGCGACCGGCCTGTCCGCCGTTCTGGCGATCCAGGCCTTCGTGATCGTGGGCGGCGTCACGCGCGTCATCCCGCTCACCGGCGTGACGCTCCCGTTCGTCTCGTACGGCGGATCGAGCCTCATCTCGAACTACCTCCTCCTCGCGCTCCTGGTTCGCGTCTCGTCCGGAGCCGCACCGGGTCGAGGGAGGTCGCTGCTGCGGTGACTGCGCAGATCCGGCGTCTCGGCATCGCGTTCGTCGTCCTGTTCGTAGTGCTGTTCGCGCAGATCAACTACATCCAGGTCTTCGGCGCGGAGGACCTGGCGAACAACCCGGCCAACGCCCAGCGGCAGCTGATCGCCGAGTACTCGGTGGACCGGGGCGAGATCCTCGCGTCCGACCGCAAGACGGTGCTCGCGACGAGCAGGAAGAGCACCGGCGAGCTGAAGTACCAACGGCGGTATCCGCAGGGATCGCTGTACGCGACCGCGACGGGCTACTACTCGTTCGTCTACGGCAAGTCCGGGCTGGAGCGGGCGTACAACGACTACCTGACCGGCGACGCCGCGGAGCTGTTGCCGCAGACGCTCGCCGACCAGGTGCTCGGGCGGCCGAAGCGCGGCGGCACGGTCGTCACCACGATCGATCCCGACCTCCAGCAGGCGGCGGCGCACGCGCTCGGCACGCAGATCGGCGGCGTGGTGGCGATCCAACCCTCGACCGGCTACGTGCGGGCGCTCTACTCGTATCCGACGTACGACCCGAACCTGCTCGCGTCGCAGCGACGCGAACAGGTCGTCCGCGCGTGGAAGCGACTGAACGACGATCCCGACAAGCCGATGCTCTCGCGCGCCATCTCGGAGCTGTATCCGCCCGGTTCGACGTTCAAGACGGTCACCTCGGCAGCCGCGCTCGCGGACGGCAACGGCATCGACAGCACCTGGCCGAACCCGCACGTGCTCGATCTCCCCCAGACGACCGCGACGATCGAGAACTTCGGCGGCGAGTACTGCCCCGGCGGCTCGCGGATCACGCTGCTGCAGGCGCTGACCGTCTCGTGCAACGTCGTGTACGCCGAGGTCGGCCTGGACGTCGGTGCCGAGAAGCTGGCCGCGCAGGCGCACGCCTTCGGGTTCGGCCCTACGACGTCGGGCGAGACGCTCCCGTTCGACATCGGATGGCAGCACGGGGTGTTTCCGGACGCGGCGTACTTCAACGACCGGCTTCCCGAGGTCGCGATCTCCGCGATCGGCCAGGCCCAGGACCTCGCCAACCCCATGCAGATGGCGCTCGTCGCCGAGGCGATCGCCAACCACGGCACCGAGATGCGGCCGAGGCTGGTCGAAGAGGTGCGCGATCAGGACGGCCGCGTCGTCACCGACTTCGGACCGGAGGAGTGGGGAACGCCGATGTCGCCCCGCGACGCCTCGGCCCTGACGCAGATGATGATCGGCGTCGTCCAGAACGGAACCGGAACGGCCGCCCAGATCCCCGGTGTCACCGTCGCGGGCAAGACGGGAACCGCCCAGCACGGAACCGGCGACGAGGCGCCGCACGCGTGGTTCATGTGCTTCTCCCCCGATCTCGACCTGGCCGTGGCCGTCGTGGTCGTCGACGGCGGTAGTCTCG
The DNA here is from genome assembly GCA_046735355.1 of bacterium. Taxonomy (GTDB): domain Bacteria; phylum Actinomycetota; class UBA4738; order UBA4738; family HRBIN12; genus DATAEU01. Next base: position 14,294 of record JBKPTC010000157.1, on the reverse strand, counting down.
GCAGCGAGGCGACGGGCGGGCAGGTGGCTGCCCCCATCGCGCGGGCGGTCCTGGAGGCAGCCAACCGGTGAGCGAACGCATGAACGGCGACCTGAGCGGGCGAACGCTCGGCGGGCGCTATCGCGTCGACGCCGAGCTCGGCCGTGGCGGCATGGCGCGCGTGTACCACGCGACGGACACCGTGCTCGGCCGGCCGGTCGCCGTCAAGGTGCTCTCGCCGCAGTACGCCGACGACGCGAACTTCGTGACCCGGTTCCGCCGCGAGGCGCAGGCCGCGGCGCGCCTCAACCATCCGAACCTCGTGCAGGTCTACGACACCGGCTCGGACGACGGCGTCCACTACATCGTGATGGAGTACGTCGACGCCAAGACCCTCGCGGACTACATGGCCGGCGGCGGGCGCATCATGCCGGACCGCGCGATCGAGCTCACCGAGGCGGTCTGCGACGCGCTGACCGTGGCGCACGCGCAGGGGGTCATCCACCGCGACGTCAAGCCCGCCAACATCATGGTCACGCGCGACGGTCAGGTGAAGGTCACCGACTTCGGCATCGCCCGGGTGACGACGAACGAGACGGTGCAGCAGACGGCGGCGGTCCTCGGCACGGCGTCGTACCTGTCGCCCGAGCAGGCGCAGGGCGCCCACATCGATCAGCGATCCGATCTGTACTCGCTCGGATGCGTCCTCTACGAGATGCTCACCGGACGCCCGCCCTTCACCGCGGACAGCCCCGTCGCGGTGGCGTCGAAGCACGTCCTCGAACAGCCGATCCCGCCGTCGCGCCTGAACGCCGACATCTCGCCCGCGCTCGACGCCGTGGTGATGCGCTCGCTCGCGAAGAATCCGGACAACCGGTACCAGAACGCCGAGGAGATGAAGGAGGACCTCGAGCGCGCGCGCCGTGGCGTGCCGGTCATGGCGACGCCGCTCCTGGCCGACGCGCCGCAGACGACGCAGGTCATCGATCGGCCCGATCCCCAGCCGACGTCCGTGATGCCCGCCAGCCGAACGGCCGCGACCGCGCCCGAGGAGCCCGACCGAACACCGGGCTGGCTGATCGCGCTGATCGTGTTCCTCGTGCTCGCGGTGCTGGGGCTGCTGCTGTGGCTGTTCGCGAGGAACCTGCTCTCGAGCAACGACACGGCGCAGGTGAAGGTTCCGAACGTCATCGGGTTCACGCAGGATGCGGCCGTGCAGCAGCTGAAGGACAAGGGGCTCACGGCGACCATCCAGCCCAAGGTGACCGACCGAGCGCCGCCCGGAACGGTGTTCCAGCAGGATCCGGTTGCCGGCCAGCTCGTGGACAACGGCAGCGAGGTCACGCTCACGGTGGCCCGCGCGCCCAAGCAGGTCCAGGTTCCGGATCTGTCGGGCATGACCGTCGACCAGGCGCGATCCGCGCTGCAGGACGCCGGCCTCGATCTCGGCGCGGTCGATCAACAGGAGAGCACGGAGACGGAGGGAACGATCCTGTCGCAGAATCCCGCCGCGGGGTCGAGCGTCGACAAGGGCACGCCGGTCGACGTCGTGGTCGCGACCCCGCCGGCCACACCGTCGCCGACCGACGTCGCGGTCACGGACTACACGTGTCAGAGCCTCAACCACGCGCAGCACGCACTCGAGAGCGCCGGGTTCGACGTCGTGGTGTCCGACACGCCACAGCTCAACGAGGCCTGCCCGCAGCCCAACAAGGTCGCGTCGCAGGACCCGTCGAGCGGCAGCTTCCCGCCGGGAACGACCGTGACCCTCGTTCCGAGCGCGACGTCCTCGCCGGGAGCCTGATTGAGCCTGTGGTACGTCGCCGAGGAGTGGACGGCGGACGAGCGCGCCGTCCTGCAGAGGTACTTCACCAACCTCGACGGACCGGTGTTCGCGCTGGTGAACCTGCCCGAGGTCGTGAAGGGCGCGCTGTTCGCCCGGTACTCACGGACCACCAAGTCGCTGCGGCGGCTGTTCCTCGACGAGTTCGCGAAGGACGTCGGCGACATCGAGGTCGGTCGCGCCGTAGGAACCGATCGGGCCGAGAGGCTCTACGACAACGTGTTCTTCGAGTACGGCGACGACTCGGTCGCCCAGCTCGGCGGCGTGCACCTCGCGTGCGAGCAGGCGTCGCAGCTCCTGGCCAAGGCCATCGAGTGGGGGCGCCTGGCCGCCTACCTCGAGCAGTCGACCAGGTACATGCGGTACGACGACCGGCCGGGCGGGCGGTGGCGCCTCACGGTTCCGCCGGAGATCGTCGGCACCCCGGCGGCGGAGGCGTTCGACGCGTTCGCGACGCGGACGTTCGAGGCGTACGGCCGGATGTTCGAGCCACTGCAGGAGCACTTCCGCGAGCGCTATCCCAAACAGGAAACGGACTCGGACTTCGTCTACCGGTCGACGATCCTGGCCAAGACGTGCGACACCCTGCGGCTGCTGCTGCCGGCCGGAACGCGTTCGAACCTCGGCGTGTACGCGGACGGCCAGGCGTTCGAGATGATGCTCCTCCGTCTTCGCGCGCATCCGCTCGCCGAGATGCGCGAGTACGCCGACCTGATCCTCACCGAGCTCCGCAAGGTCGTGCCCTCGTTCCTCAAGCGGGTGGATCTGCCGGACCGCGGCGTCGCGTGGTCGGACTACCAGCGAAGGACGCGCGAGGCGACTGCGGCGATCGCCGCGGCGTACACGGCCGGGATGGAGGCCGGACCCCGCGACATCGTCACGCTGTCCGAGTACGACCCGCTCGGCGAGGAGAAGGTCGTGGCCGCGGCCCTGTACGCCGCCACCGACCTCCCCGACGACCGCCTGCACTCGCTCGCGCACTCGATGAGCGACGACGAACGCGCCAACGTCCTGCGCGCGTACGTCGGCGAGCGGGGCAACCGTCGGCACAAGCCGGGGCGCGCGTTCGAGCGGACGTCGTATCGGTTCGACGTGCTGTGCGACTACGGAGCGTTCCGCGACCTGCAGCGGCACCGCCTGCTGACCCTCGAATGGCAGACGCTGACGCCCGAGCACGGCTACGACACGCCGCCGCAGATCGCGGAGGCCGGCCTCGAGGACGAGTGGCACGGCGTCATGCGCGACTCGGCCGAGACGTGGGCCGCGGTCGCCGACGTCGCGGGGCGCGAGGTGGCGCAGTACGCCGTCGCGATGGGCTATCGCATCCGGTTCGTCATGCAGATGAGCCCGCGAGAGGCCATGCACCTCATCGAGCTCCGCTCGTCACCGCAGGGCCACCCGACCTACCGACGCGTCGCGCACGCCATGCACCAGCTGATCCGCGACCAGGCGGGTCACCGCGCGATCGCCGACGCGATGACGTTCGTCGACCACGGCGACGTCGATCTCGAGCGCCTCGAGGCGGAGCGCCGCGCGGAGGAGAAGCGTCGCGCGGCGCAGCGACCGTAGGCGGCGAACGCTCCCGCGCGGGGTTCAGCCGACGATCGCGCTGATCGCCTCGATCGGCGACGGGCTCGGCACGCTCACGCGTCTCAGCTCCGTGCCGTTCGTGGGGTCGAGCACCTCGATCCCGCCGGCGAGCGCGACGTACAGTCGCTCTCCGTCACGCGACAGGCCGAGTCCGGACACCGGACCACCGACGGACCACGTATGTGTCGGGGCGAAGGACGACGTGTCGATCGCGGTGATCGCGCCCTCACCGGAGGCGGTCCCGATGTACAGCGTCGCTCCGTCGGCGCCGACCGCCGCCGTCGTGCGGTCGCCCGGGGCGGGCAGATCGACGTGGTACGGACCGGACGTCCGGAGCGACTCAGTGTCGATCGTGACGACGAGTCCCTTGTCGGCGTCCACGACGTACAGCGTCGCGCCGTCCGGCGACGCGGCCATCGCCTCGGCCGACGCCGGCTGGTGCCAGAGCTGCTTCGGCAGACCGACGCAGTGCGCCCATCCGGACTCGAGGCTGAGCACGTGCACGAACGAGACGATGGCGTTCGCCGGAACCGGCGCGTCGTGTGGCGCGAACCCGGGTCGGTCGCTGGTGTACAGCGTGAACAGCTTCGATCCGTCGACCGCCGGCACCTGCTCGAGCCGCGTTCCGGGCATCGGCTCCGCGGGGCCTTTGAACGGACCGATGGCGGGCCGCACCTTGCCCGATGCGAGCGAGAGCTCCGTGACGCGATACACCGTCGGCGTCTCGGCGGGGAGGTACTGGACGAGGAAGAGGGCGGTGCCGTCGGTCGAGAACGCCTCCGGCTCGAAGTTGCCGGTCAATCGGTAGCGGACGGGTCGGTCGGAGGTGGACGGGTCGGCCACCAACAGCGTCGTCGTCGAGCGGGGAACGGGCGTCCACGCGTCGTAGCCGGGCCGAAGCGGCTGCATCAGCGCCACCCGTTCGCCCGACGCCGAGACGGCCCGCACGTCGACGGCGCCGCGCACCGTCCGCGCCGCGATCAGGTCACCGGTCGCGGCATCGACCGTCTCGATGCGCGTCCGCCCGTCGGAGACGGTTGCCGAGTAGAGGCGGGCGCCGTCGGCGCTGGAGATCGCGCCGCGACCACCCGCGACCACGCCGCCGCTCGGAACGTCGAGCGCGAGCGGACCGTCGGCCGTCTGCAGCAACAGCGTCTCGTGCGCGACCGAACGGGACCGCGTTGTGGAGCGCGGCCCCTCGCTCGTGCACGAAGCGACCGCCACGGCGGTCATTACGATGAGGATCGCGGCTCGCGAACGCATCTGCACCCTCCCGGTCCCAGCGGCCGTACGAAGGGAACTACTCCCCGAACGTCCGCTCGGTTCCATCGGCTATCCTCGGCCCGTCCATGGATCGCCAATCGACGCTGCTGCTCGCACTCGGTCTGTTGATCGCGGCGGCGGCGATCGTCTCGCTGAGCGGCTGGGTGCTGTTCGTGCGCGATCGACGCACCGCACGCGTCGTGCCCGACGAGTCCGTCGACGACACCGCGGAGGCCGGTTCGAACGCCTAGCGGAGGCGTCGACCCGCCGAGGTTCCGTCGTTTCCTCGCTACGACGCAGGGGTAGGCCGCAGGTCGTGGGCCTGCTCGATCCTCCGCTGGCGCGCCTCCTCGTCGGCCTTCCACGCCAACGCGGCAAGGATCACCGCCAGCAGGAAGACCGCGTCGCCGACGAGCCACAGCAGCGCGGCCGCCGACCGCTGGTCGCCGAGCGCGTCCGGTCCGGCGTACGCCGGATACAACGAGCGTCCAGCCGAGAAGATCGCGAGCGCGAGGAAGCCCTCGGCCGGCATCCCCAGCGCGAGGTACAGCAATCGAGCGCCGTAGCCGAGCCGGTTGGGCGCCGGCGTTTCGCCCGCCACCGGAAGCCAGAACAGCAGGGCCGTCGCGAGGAAGAGGCTATGCTCGGCCGCGTGCCAGGCGGGCGACTCGAGCGCCGCCTCGTACAGAGGTCCGAGGTGCGACGCATACATCGTTCCCACGAACGCGAGCCAGGCGACGACCGGATGGGTCACCGCGCGGAAGGCGCGCGACCGCACGATTCGCCGGCTCGACACTCGTGTCGACCGCGACTTCAGCAGCACGCTCACGGGCCGGCCGAGGACGATCAGCGGCGCCGCCACGGACGTCAGCAGCAGGTGCTGAACCATGTGCGCCGTGAACGAGCGTTCGACCAGCGCGTCGATCGGCGAGGAGAGCGCCACGAGCACAGCCGCGCCGCCGCCGACGACGCACCACACGCGCCAGAGGGCCACCCCGGCCGGTGCGCGGCGCGCGTTGGCGAGGTACCACGCGCCCGACGCACCGAGCGCGAGCGCCAGCAGGAGCTCGGTCATCCGTTCTCGATCCCGACGATCGCGTAGATGGTCACGACGGTACAGCGCCGCGTCGACCCCTTGCTGTTCGGTGTCGTCCTGTTCATCGCCTCGGAGCTGATGTTCTTCGGAGGGCTGTTCGCCTCCTACTTCTACCTTCGAGGGGTCCGCTCGCCGTGGCCGCCGTCGGGCGTCGAGCTCGAGACGCTGCCGTCGGCGGTCGCGACGCTCGTCCTGGTCGCGTCGAGCGGCACGTATCAGCTCGCGATCGGCGCCGCGCGTCGAGGCAGCCTCCGCCGGATGAACGCCTGGATCGCGCTGACGTTCCTGCTCGGCGCCGCGTTCGTCGCCGCGCAGGCGCACGACTGGACGACCCTGTCGTTCACCGTCTCGACGGGTGCGTACGGCACGCTGTTCTTCGCGATGACGGGCTTCCACGGGCTGCACGTCATCGGCGGCCTCGTGCTGATGCTCGTCGTGCTCGGCCGCAGCGCCCAGGGCGCGTACCGCGAGGGCGAGATCCGCGGCGTCGAGGCCGTCGGCTACTACTGGCACTTCGTCGACGTGGTGTGGATCGGGCTGTTCTCGACCCTGTTCCTGATCCGATGAGGCGGCGTCCGCGCTCGATCCTGCCGTGGCTCCTCGGCGCGATCGTCGCGACCGGCGTCGCGCAGGCGTTGTTCGCGCCGGCCTCCGGCTCCGCGCAGGAGGCGTCGACATCGCAGGTTGCCGAGGGCCGGCGGCTGTACGAGGAGAGCTGCGCCTCGTGTCACGGTCCGCTCGGCGAGGGCGGCGAGAACGGGCCGTCGCTTCGACGCGTCGGTCCGGCCAACGTCGACTTCATGGTCTCGACGGGCCGGATGCCGCTCGCGCAGCCGAACCTCCAGCCCCAGCGGCAGCCGCCTCGGTTCGACGACGCGCAGATCCGGGCGATCGTCGCGTTCGTCGGAACGATCAGCTCGGGCGGGACCGAGATCCCCCACGTCGACGTCCAGGCCGGCAACCTGTCGCTCGGACAGCAGACGTACGAGAACAACTGCGGCGCGTGCCACGGCTCGGCCGGGAGCGGCGATTCGATCGGGGGCAGCCAGATCGCGCCGTCGCTCGACCGGGCGACCGCGGTGCAGATCGCCGAGGCGATCCGCGTCGGCCCCGGGCCGATGCCAAGGTTCGGCGATACGACGATCGATGAGCACGAGCTCGATTCGGTCGTCCGCTACCTGCTCGGCTTGCGCGAGATCCCGAACCACGGCGGGCTCGGCCTCACGCGGATCGGCCCCGTCGCCGAGGGGTTCGTCGGGGTGGTCCTGGGCCTGGGTCTGATCCTCCTCGTGATCCGCTACACCGGAACGCGCGAATGAGGGACGCCGCCCGCGCCGCCGGGATGTTCCTGCTGCTCTCGATGGCGGCGAGCCTCGCGCTCGCCGTCGTGTACATCTCGGGCGGGCAGCCGCAGCTCGAGGGAACGTGCCTCGCCGTCTCGCTCGGATCGATCGGCGCGGCGCTCATCCTGTGGGGCAAGCGGATCCTCGACGGCCCCGACGACGTCGAGCCTCGCGAGGCGCCGTCGTCAGCCGCCGAGGTGAGGGCCGCCGAGGACGCCGTGCAGGAGGGCGGCGAGCAGATGGCGCGGCGCCGGTTCCTGATCCGCCTGCTCGGCGCGGCCGGTGGCGCGCTCGGGATCGCGCTCGTCTTTCCGATCCGCTCGCTCGGCCCAAGCCCCGGCAACACCCTCACGACGACGCCGTGGAGGAAGGGCTCGCGTCTGGTGACCGGCGACGGCGCGCCGCTGCGCCCGACCGAGCTCGAGACGGCCTCGATCGTGACCGTCTTTCCCGAGGACGCGATCGGATCGGCCGACGCGCAGGCGGTGCTGGTCCGTGTCGACCCCGCGAACCTCGCGCTCCCGTCCGGCCGCGAGGGCTGGGCGCCCGAGGGCAACCTCTGCTACTCGAAGGTGTGCACGCACGCGGGCTGCCCCGTCGGCCTGTACGTCGAGACCGAGCACGCGCTCCGCTGTCCCTGCCATCAGTCGACGTTCGACGTCTACACCGGCGCCCAAGCCGTGTCGGGGCCAGCGGTCCGGCCGCTGCCCCAACTCCCGCTCGAGATCGACGCCGAGGGCTACCTCGTCGCCGGCGGTGGCTTCAGCGGCCCCGTCGGCCCGAGCTTCTGGAACATGCCGTGATCGTTCGCAACGCGGTCGAGGGGTTCGACGAGCGGCTCCACGCGGCCAGCTTCGCCAGGCGCAGCCTCCGCAAGGTCTTTCCGGACCACTGGGCCTTCATGCTCGGCGAGGTGGCGATGTACTGCTTCCTGATTCTCGTCCTGACCGGAACGTTCCTGACCTTCTTCTACGTCGCGTCGGCCGAGGAGACGACGTACACGGGTCCGTACGCGCCGCTCCGCGGACAGCACGTATCGGTCGCGTACGACTCGGTGATGCACATCTCGTTCGAGGTGCGCGCGGGTCTCGTGATGCGGCAGATCCACCACTGGGCGGCCATCGTGTTCGTGGGCGCGATCATGCTGCACGCGATCCGCGTCTTCTTCACCGGCGCCTTCCGCAAGCCGCGCGACATCAACTGGCTGATCGGCGTTTCGTTGCTCCTGCTCGGGACGGCGGCCGGGTTCACCGGCTACTCGCTCCCCGACGACCTGCTCTCCGGGACGGGTTTGCGGATCGCGTACTCCGCCGTGCTGTCGATCCCGTTCGTCGGACCGTGGATCGCATACCTGATCTTCGGCGGCGAGTTCCCGACGCACGAGATGCTGTCGCGGCTCTTCGTGTTCCACGTGTTCCTGTTGCCGGCGCTAATCGCCGGCGCCCTGTCCGCGCACCTCGCGCTCGTGTGGCATCAGAAGCACACGCAGTTCAAGGGAGCCGGCAGAACCGAGGACAACGTCGTCGGGTCGTCGCTGTGGCCGCGGTACGCGCTCAAGAGCGTGGGACTGTTCTTCGTGATCGCCGGCGTGCTCTCGATGCTCGGCGGCCTGTTCCAGATCAACCCCGTCTGGTTCTACGGGCCGTTCGACCCGACCGTTCCGACCTCACCGGCCCAACCCGACTGGTACGTGGGCTGGCTCGAGGGAGCCCTTCGCCTGGCACCCTCGGTCGAACCGCACATCGGGCGATGGCGCGTGCCCGAGCCGTTCGTTCCGGGCGTCGTCGTCCCCGGCATCTTCTTCACCGTCCTCGCGCTGTGGCCGTGGATCGAGCGGCGCCTCACGGGCGACCGGACGCTGCACAACCTGCTCGACCGCCCGCGCGACAACCCGATGCGGAGCGCGGTGGGGGCGGCCGGCATCACGTTCATCGGCCTCCTCACGCTGGCCGGCAGCAACGACCTCCTGGCCTATCTGTTCCAGGTGTCCGTCGAGGGCATGAACGCGGTGGTGCGTGTCCTGCTGGTGGTCGCGCCGATTGTGAACGGCGGGCTCACGTACGTAATCTGCCGCGAGCTGCGGCGTGCCGAGTTCCATCCGGTGCGCCGGCCGGACCGGGTCGCGCTGCGCCGGACCGCGGAGGGCGGGTTCGCGACGGTCGCCGTCGGGCCGGCCTCACGCGATGCTTTCGCGCATGAGGCCGACGATACCGGCGACACAGACGATCGCCCCGAGCGCGAGTAGCGCCGGCCCGAACACGAATCCGCTCGCGAGCACGGCGATCCCGATGCCGAAGACTAGCGGCCACGGGGAGTCCATCGTGAACGAGGTGATCGGCTCGCCGGCCGCCGCGCCCGGATCCGCGTCCGGCGTGTCCTCGACGGGATCGGCCGACCGACGAGATCTGAGCCAGGCGTACGCGGCCATCACGTAGGTGGCCAGCGCCGTACCGAGGAGCAGCACGGTCCCGGCCGGCTCGTAACTGACGAACCAGTAGATGACATCGCTCACGAGGATGAACGTCCCCGACGCGAGGAACACCTTCACGAAGGTCCTCATCGCACGAAGATGCTCACGGCGCGTCTCGTTCCAGCCGCTCGTCGACCTCGAGCGCCGCGCGGTGGACGTCGTACGCCGGCCGCTCCGAGCGGATCTGCGGCAACCGCTCGAAGTTGTGCGCCGGCGGCGGTGAGCTGGTCGCCCACTCGAGCGAGTACCCGCCCCACGGGTCGCCCCCGGCCGGGATCCGGCGCAGCAGCGAGATCCCGACGTTCGCCATGAAGGCCGCGATCCCAACCGTGAGGATCGCCGTTCCGATCGTCGCCACGACGTTGGGCGTGTCCCATCCCAGGCCCGACGGATACGTCGCGATGCGCCGCGGCATGCCCCGCATCCCGAGCGTGTACATCGGCGTGAACGTCACGTTGAAGCCGACGAACATCAGCAGCACGGACAGGCGGCCGAGGCCCTCGCGCAGCATCGCGCCGGTGATCTTCGGGAACCAGAACGCGACCGCCGCGAAGATCGCGAACACGCTGCCGCCCATCAGGACGTCGTGGAAGTGCGCGACGACGAAATACGTGTCGTGCACGTGGTAGTCGATCGGCGGCGAGGCGACCATCACGCCGGTGATGCCGCCGATCAAGAAGTTGCCCATGAAGGCGAGGCTGAACAGCATCGCGGTCGTGAACCAGATCCGGCCGCGCCACATCGAGCCGATCCAGTTGAAGAACTTGATGCCGGTCGGCACCGCGATCAGGAACGACATCGCCGAGAAGAACGGATTCTCGACGGCCCCCGTCGTGAACATGTGATGCGCCCAGACCGTCATGGAGTATCCGGCGATGAGGAGCGTCGCCAGCACGAACCCGGTGTAGCCGAACACGCGCTTGCGAGAGAACACCGGCACGATCTCCGTGATCACGCCGAACCAGGGCAGGATCATGATGTAGACCTCGGGATGCCCGAAGAACCAGAACAGGTGCTGATACAGGATCGGACTGCCGCCGAACTGTGGATCGAAGACGTGGCCGCCGAGTCGCCGGTCGATGAACAGCAGCGAGAACGCGACGGCGATCGACGGAAATGCGACCAGGACGAGCACCATCGTCACGATCACGTTCCACGTGAAGATCGGCAGCCGCCACATGATCATCCCGGGAGCGCGCAGCAGGACGGCCGTCGCGAGCAGGTTGACCGCGGTCAGGATCCCCGAGACGCTCGTGACCAGCAGGCCGACGATCCACAGGTCCTGCCCAAGCCCCGGCGTGAACGGGCGCTCGGACAGCGGGACGTAGGACGTCCACCCGGCGGCTGCCGGTCCCCCCGTCGTGAGGAACCCCGACAGCACCATCACTCCGCCGAGGAGGAACATCCAGAACGACAGCGCGTTCAGCCGCGGAAACGCGACGTCGGGCGCGCCGATCTGCAGCGGCAACAGGTAGTTGGCCAGACCGAACCCGAACGGCGCGACGAACAGGAAGATCATGATCGTCCCGTGCATCGTGAACAGCGCGTTGTACGCCTCCTTGCCGATCAGCGTCTGGTTCGGCGCGGTCAGCTGCGCGCGCATGATGCCGGCGAGGACCCCGCCGACCACGAAGAAGGCGAACGTCGACACCATGTACAGGACACCGATCCGCTTGTGGTCGGTCGTCGTCAGCCACGAGACCAGGCCGCGCCCGGCCGGCTCCTCGGTGCGATCCAGCGCGACGGTGCTCACGGCACCGAGCCCTGCTGCGCGAGCCACGTGTCGAAGTCGGCGCCGGGAACGACTCGCACGTCGAACGACATGCGAGCGTGGTCCAGCCCGCAGTACTCCGCGCACTCGCCGCGGAAGGTGCCCGCGCGGTCCGGCACGATCTGGAAGACGTTGGTGCGGCCGGGGATCGCGTCGCGCTTGAAGAGCAGGTCCGGCACGTAGAACGCGTGGATCACGTCGGCCGACGTGAGGAAGATCCGGACGACGCGTCCCTCGGGCAGCACCAGCGTCGGGGGGCGGCTCGGCAGACCGGTCACCGAGACGCCGCTCCCCTGGTACGAGAACCGCCACGACCAGTCGAAACCGGTCACCGCGACCGTCAGCTGCGGCTCCGCCGTCGTGCTGTCGACCTCCTGCTCGACGTCGAACGTCGCGAAGAACAGACCGGCGACGATGAGGACGGGGATGGCGGTGTAGACGATCTCGAGCGGGATGTGCTTGTTGAACGCCGCCGCCTGGCCGGCCTTGCTCCCGCGATAGCGGATGACCGCGAAGGCGATCAGCCCGATGACGATCCCGCCGACGACGATGCTCGTCAGCACGAACACCCGCCACAGGTCGACGACCTCGCCGCCCTGCACCGACGACGGATCGGGCGCGCCGAACCGCTCGGAACAGCTCGGAAGGCCAAGCAGCGCCGCGCCGAGGAGCACGAGGGGCGGTCGGGCGCGTTGCACGCACGTCGTATATCCCCGACGGCCGGAACCAACAACCCCGCTGCGTGGGGCCGCCCGGTGGGGAATGATGCACGGGGATGGACGACAGCGTACGCATCACCGGACCGCGACCGGAGCGGTTCGACGACGTCCTGACCGACGAGGCCGTCGCGTTCGTGGCGCGTCTCCAGCGCGAATTCCGCGCGAGCCGCGCCGAGCTCCTCGCGGCTCGGCGACAGGAGCAGGAGAGCCTCGACGCGGGCGAGCTGCCCGACTTCCTACCGTCGAGCGCGGCTCGCGAGGGCGACTGGCGCGTCGCGGCGGCGCCGCCTGACCTCCTCGATCGCCGCGTCGAGATCACCGGACCCGTCGACCGGAAGATGATGATCAACGCGCTGAACTCCGGCGCCCGGTGCTTCATGGCGGATCTCGAGGACGCCAACTCGCCGACGTGGGACAACTGCGTCGGTGGGCAGGCTAACCTTCGGGACGCGGCCGAGGGAACGATCCGGTTGCAGACGCCGGACAAGACGTATGCGCTCGGCGACGCGCCCGCGACGCTGCTCGTTCGACCGCGGGGATGGCACCTGCCCGAGAAGCACGTTCTCGTCGACGACGAGCCGGTGTCCGCCTCGTTGTTCGATTTCGGCCTCGCGTTCTTCCACTGCGCGCGCACGCTCCTCGAGCGCGGCAGCGGGCCGTACTTCTACCTGCCGAAGCTCGAGTCGCATCTCGAGGCGAGGCTGTGGAACGATGTCTTCGGACTCGCGCAGGACGCGCTCGGTATCCCGCGGGGATCGATCCGCTGCACCGTGCTGATCGAGACGATCCTGGCCGCGTTCCGGATGGAGGAGATCCTGTTCGAGCTCCGCGAGCACGGCTGCGCGCTCAACGCGGGCCGCTGGGACTACATCTTCAGCGTCATCAAGAAGCTCGGCGCGCGTCCGGAGTTCGTGCTTCCCGATCGTGGCGAGGTGACGATGACGGTGCCGTTCATGCGCGCGTACGCGGAGCTCCTGGTCGCCACGTGTCATCGGCGCGGCGCGCACGCGATCGGCGGGATGGCGGCGTTCATCCCGAACCGCCGCAGACCGGACGTCACCGAGGTCGCGATCGCCAAGGTCCGCGAGGACAAGCAGCGAGAGGCCGGCGATGCCTTCGACGGCACGTGGGTCGCGCATCCCGATCTGGTGCCCGTCGCGACCGGCGTCTTCGCCGGCGTGCTCGGCGACCGCCCGCATCAGATCGACCGGCTACGGACGGACGTCGAGGTGAACGCCTCCGACCTGCTCGACGTACGCGTTCCGGGCGGGCGCGTGACGACCGACGGCGTCCGGGCCAACGTGGACGTCGGGCTGCGGTATCTCGAGTCGTGGTTCGCCGGAAACGGCGCGGCGGCGATCCACGACCTGATGGAGGACGCGGCGACGGCGGAGATCTCGCGGTCCCAGCTCTGGCAGTGGGTCCACCACGGCGTGCCGACCGCCGACGGCGAGCCGGTCACCGCGGACACCGTCCGGCGCTACGCGGGCGAGTTGGGCGTCGGCGGCGATGCCCGCAACGTGTTCGAACGGGTCGCGCTGTCCGAGCCGTTCATGGAGTTCCTCACGATCCCGGCGTACGAGCTTCTGCCGTGAGGCGGCCCGGTCCGTGGCTGCGAGCGCGGGCCGCGGATGCGCCTTGACACATCGGACGCGGCCGGGCAGACTCGGGACATGTTTGATCGGCCGTTCAAATCGTTCGAGCGCTCGCTCGCGACCGGCCGAGTAGCCACGCCTCCGGCCGGCTAGGCGCTTCCGTCGCCCGCCGGCCCGCCCTGCGAGGCAGGGCGTTCGCGTTTCTGGGTACTACAGCGCGACAGGGAGGATGGCGAATGACGAGCCACACGTACGAGGCGAGGATCGGGCGCGAGGCCGAGGCGCTCGGCGATCACTGGGCCGCAAGCGCGCGATGGAAGGGCGTCGAGCGCGGCTACACGGCCGAAGACGTCATCCGGCTGCGCGGCTCCGCCAAGATCGAGCACACGCTCGCGCGCCACGGCGCCGAACGGCTGTGGCACCTGCTCGAACGGACGCCCCACGTGTCGGCGCTCGGCGCCCTGACCGGCGGCCAGGCGGTCGAGATGGTCAAGGCGGGGCTGAACGCCATCTATCTGTCCGGCTGGCAGGTCGCCGCCGACGCCAACCTCGCCGGTCAGACGTATCCGGACCAGAGCCTGTATCCGGCCGACAGCGTTCCCGCGGTCGTCCGGCGCATCAACAA
>JBKPTC010000156.1:0-17136 GCA_046735355.1 bacterium | reverse complement strand
CGTGGCCGGAGGGCGAGGTCGCGTACTGGCTCGAGCTCCGCCCGGCCGACGAAGGCCGAAACGTGCTCGTCCGCGCGGAGCCGTTCGCATCGCCCGTCGACGTCACCCCGCCCGGGTTCGACGTCCGGACGCGCGTGCACGAGTACGGCGGCGGCTCGTATCTCGTGTCCGGCGAGACGGTGTTCTTCTCCAATTACGCGGATCAGCGGCTGTACCGGCAGGACGCGCGGAGCGATCCGCGTCCCATCACGCCGGAGCCGCCGGAGCCGGCGTCGATCCGATATGCCGACGGGCGCGTCACGCCGGACGGCCGGCTGATCGTCTGCGTTCGCGAACGCCACGAGGCCGACGGCGTCGTCAACGAGCTGGTCGCCCTGCCCGTGGACGGCGCATCCGAGCCGGTCGTGATCGCCGCCGGCGCCGACTTCTACGCGTATCCGCGTCCGTCGCCGGACGGCGCGACGCTCGCGTACGTCTGCTGGACCCAACCGCGGATGCCGTGGGACGGCACCGAGCTCCACGTGGCTCGTCTCGCGCCCGACGGGTCGCTCTCCGGCGACCGCATCGTCGCCGGTGGCGAGCGCGAGTCCGTGCTGCAGCCGGAATGGAGCGCCGACGGCGTTTTGCACTTCGTGTCGGACCGCACCGGATGGTGGAACATCTATCGCCTGGGCGGCGACACGGCCGAGGATCTCACGCCGATCGACGCCGAGTTCGGCGTGCCGATGTGGCAGTTCGGCTACCGGACGTACGCCTTCCTCGGGGACGGTCGCATCGCGTGCGTGTACCGCGCCCGCGGGGTCGAGCATCTCGCGGTGCTCGATCCGGCGACCCGAGAGCTGCTCGACCTCGATCTTCCGTACCGCAGCTTCGATCCGCCGTACCTGCAGGCGGCCGGGTCGCGGCTGTTGTTCGTCGCGGGCGGCGACGCGACGCCGCAGCAGGTCGTCTCGCTCGACTTCATCTCGCGGTCGGTGGACGTCCTCCGCGTCGAGCGCGAGCTGTCGTTCGACGAGTCGTACATCTCGATCGCTGAGCCGATCGAGTTTCCCACCGACGGCGGACTCACGGCGTACGGCTACTTCTATCCGCCGACCAATCCGGAGTTCGAGGGACCGGCCGACGAGCGTCCTCCGCTGATCGTGATGAGCCACGGCGGGCCGACGTCGGAGACGACGCCGGTACTCGACGTGTCGATCGACTTCTTCACGAGCCGGGGGTTCGGCGTCGTCGACGTCAACTACGGCGGCAGCACCGGATACGGGCGGGCGTTCCGCGAGCGGCTGTACGGGCAGTGGGGCGTCGTCGACGTGCAGGACTGCGTGCACGCGGCGCGGTATCTCGTCGAGCGCGGCGATGCGGACGCGGAACGGCTGCTGATCACCGGCGGCAGCGCCGGCGGGTACACGACGATCTGTGCGCTGGCGTGGACGGACGTCTTCGCGGCCGGCGCCAGCTACTACGGCCTTGCCGACCTCGAGCCGTTCGCGTCGTCGACGCACAAGTTCGAGCTCCGGTACACCGACATGCTGGTCGGCCTGTGGCCCGAGGCGCGCGACTTATGGCGGGAGCGGTCGCCGATCCACTCGTTCGACCGGATCTCGTGCCCCGTCATCGTGCTCCAGGGGCTCGAGGACGAGGTCGTGCCGCCCGAGCAGGCCGAGCTCATGGTCGCCGCCCTCCGCGCCAAGGGGCTTCCGTACGCGTACCTCGCGTTCGAGGGCGAGCAGCACGGGTTCCGGAAGGCCGAGACGATCAAGCGCTCGCTCGAGGCCGAGATCTCCTTCTACGCCCAGGTTCTCGGGTTCCGGCTCGGGGATCCGATCGAGCCCGTCGAAGTGCACAACCTCGGCTAGCATCGAGGCGGGGCCATCGCCCATCGCCCGCCGGGCCGAACGGCCCGGCTGCGATCTCGCCCCCGCGCCGACGATGACAAGGCCGATGCGCAGCGCCCGAGCCCTCGACGTCCTGCACCTGGTGTGTCGCGGCGTTCCCGCCGCGCTGCTGCTGTGGGCGGGGCTCGCGAAGGCGTTCGATCACCAGGACGCGATCCTGGCCGTCGACGCCTACGACGTGCTGCCCGAGGCGGCCGTGCGGGCCGTCGCGACGGTCCTGCCGTGGCTCGAGATCGGCGTCGCGGTGCTGCTGATCGCCGGGTTGTTCACGCGCGTAGCCGGGCTGGCGACGGCCGCGCTCACCGTCGTGTTCATCGCGGCGATGGCCCAGGCGAAGGCGCGCGGCCTCCAGATCGACTGCGGCTGCTTCGGCGCCGGCGGCGCGGGCGACGGCGTGTCGTGGCTCGACATCGCACGGGACATCCCGATGCTGCTCGCCGGCGTGGTTCTCGCGGCGCGGCCGCGAGGGCCGCTGCAGCTCGACGCGTACTTCGATCCCATCCCGACGGAGGACGAGAATGAGCACCTCGAGCACGCTGTCCAAGCGTGATCGTCGGCGTCTGAAGGTCGAGCAAGAGCGCGCGGCCGAGCGCCGGCGACAGCAGCGGCGAACGATCGCGACCACGCTCGTCGCGGCGGTCGTCGTCGCGATCGCCGTGGTGGTGTTCGCGAACCTGCTCGGCCCCGATTCGGGCGCCGGCCCGATCAAGCCCTCGGCGTCGCGAGACGTCGCGGTGGCCGGCCCGGCGCGGTCCGAGCCGCTCGCGGTCGGCGACGCCGTGCCCTCGTTCTCGGCGCCGGGGTTCCACATGAGCTCGGGCGCGCCCGACGCGTCCATCGTCCGCGACCGCGTCGACTGGTCGACGTACGCGGGCGCTCCGACCGTCGTGTCGCTGTGGGCGTCGTGGTGCCCGCACTGCCAGGCCGAGCTTCCGGTTCTGTCGGACGCGGTCGGCCGGACACCGGGCGTCAAGCTCGTGACGATCGTGACGTCGATCGGTCAGCATCCCGGCCCGACGCCGAGCGAGTACCTCGCGGAGCACGGCCTGACGTTTCCGGTCGCGGTCGACGACGCGCGCGGGACGCTCGCGCGGGCGTTCGGGCTCCGCGCGTTTCCGACGCTGTACTTCGTCGACTCGAGCGGCAAGGTGACCTACGCCGCGGAGGGCGAGATCCCCGAGGACGTCCTGAGCCGGCAGCTCGCCGAGCTGAGCTGACCGCGCGGGTCGCGCGACCCGGACCGCGCCGGCGTCGGCGGAGCGAACGCGAGGGAGAGGGGGCGAGGGCCGGCCTTGGTGCCGGCCCTCGCGTCCAGAGGGAGCGCAGATCCTCCGGCACGCGTGACGGTACGCGGGCGGAGTGGCCTGCCGAGGTCGGCGGGATGGCGCCGCGGTGAACGGTTGGGAACCGGGCGTCGCGAGCGACGCGACCGTGTGCGGATGGCTCCGCGTGCCCGCGTCGCCGCCGCGGTCGGGCGCCCTGTTGCGCGCGCCGCTTCCGCTCGTCGAAGATGCGCCGATGGCCGGACGGGCGGTGTCGGTGTATCAGGCGATCGCGGACCGGCTTCCCGCCACGCCGGCGCCGGAGCTCGCCGGGCTGTGGGACGACCTGTCCGAGCGCCTCGACGTCGGCGACTTCCGTCCCGAGGTCGCGCCCGACGTCGAGGTCAAGACGTTCCGGCTCCGATGGGGCAACGACTACACGATCATCGCGAATCCGCGTGATCTCCTGCATCTGCGGCTCGAGCCCGGCGAGTCCGACCTCCTGCCGCTGATGGATGGGACGAGAACGGTCAAGGAGATCGTCGTCGACCGCTTCGAGGAGTCCGGAGATCTCGAGCTGTCGGGCGTCGCCGATCTCGCGCAGGAGCTGTACCAGGGCAACTTCCTCACGGCTCCGTTCGTCGACGTCAATGCCGCGATCGAGAGCCGTCTCGACCGCGCGCCGATCGCGGTGCGCGCCGTTCGGAACTTCGTCCGAACGCTGTCGATCGAGTGGCGCGGCGCCGAACGGCTCGTCCGGGCGCTGTACGACGCCGGCTTGAAGTTCGCGTTCAACCGGGTGGTCGCCGTCGTGCTGGGCCTGGTGGCGCCGCTCGGCTTCATCGCCTTCTGGTCCCTGTACCGATCCGGAGCGTTCTCGCTCACGGCGCACTCGGCCGCGACCGAGTCCCTGATCATCCTCGCGATGAACTACGCGCTGACGTTCATGCACGAGCTCGCCCACGCGCTGGTCCTCGTGCGTCACGGACGGCGCGTCAAGAGCGCCGGCTTCATGATCTATTTCGGCTCGCCGGCGTTCTTCGTCGACGCGTCCGACGGCCTGATGCTGGAGCGGCGTCAGCGCATCGCGCAGTCGTTCGCCGGGCCGTACGCCGAGCTCGTCATCGCCGGTGCGGCGTCGCTCGTGGCGTTCGCCTGGCCGTCGTTCGCGGCGAGCGGGCTGCTCTACCGGTTCGCGCTCCTGAACTACTTCGTGATCTTCCTCAACCTCGTTCCGCTGCTCGAGCTCGACGGGTACTGGATCCTGTCCGACGCGATCCAGGTCCCCGATCTCCGCCCGCGCTCGCTGGCGTTCATCAGGTTCGAGCTGTGGCGCAAGCTGCGACGGCGGGAGCGGCTGACCAGGCAGGAGGCCGGGCTCGGACTCTACGGAACGCTCGGCGTGGCGTTCACGATCTTGGCGTTCGGGACGTCGGCGTTCTTCTGGAAGGAGGTGTTCGGCGGCCTCGTCTCGGCGTTGTGGTCGGCCGGCATGGTGGGCCGTGTGCTGCTCGTCGTGCTGGTCGTGTTCGTGACCGGCCCGCTGCTGCGGGGTGCGGTCGCGTTCGCGAGGTCCGTCCTTCGCGCGGTCGGCCGGCTCGTCGGCAGGATGCGGTTCCGGCTCGAGCGGTCGTGGCGGGTCGAGGCGGCGCGGCTGATCGATCGGGTCGCGCTGTTCGACGACCTGCCGGAGGACGTGCTGTCGGATCTGGCCGGGCGCGTGCGGCTGCGGCGCGTTCCGAACGGCAAGCCCGTCGTGCGTCAGGGGGACCGAGCCGATGCGTTCTTCGTCGTCCGTCGGGGCGCGTTCGAGATCGTCGAGGAGCACGAGGGACGCGACGAACGCGTGCTCCGCGTGCTCGGCAGGGGCGAGTCGTTCGGCGAGCTGGGGCTCGCCACGTCGGCTCCGCGCGCAGCGACGGTTCGCGCGCTGTCCGACGGACAGCTGTACGAGATCGACGAGAGCACGTTCGACCGGCTGCTCGCGGACAACCTCCGGCTTCCCGCTTTCGGTCCGACGATCCAGAAGGTGTCCGAGCTCCGCCAGCTGCCCGCGTTCGCGACGCTCGAGCCCGACGAGGCGGCCGAGCTGCTGGCGCACGGTGAGTGGCGCACGCTGCCGCCAGGCGAGGCCATCGTCACGCAGGGCGAGGCGGGAGACGCCTTCTACGCCCTCGCGGCCGGACAGGTGGAGGTCTTCGAGGACGGGCGGTTCGTGCGCTCGCTCGGCCCCGGCTCGCACTTCGGCGAGCTCGCGCTCCTCGAGGGCGTTCCGCGGACGGCCACCGTGGTCGCCAAGACGCCGGTGCGCGCGTTCCGCCTCGACCGGGACGGGTTCGACCGGCTGCTCGCGTCGGCGTTCCGCAAGGGAACGGTGAAGCCGTCGTTCGGCACCGACCGGACGTGGCACCATTAGGCGTTCTCGACGACGAGGGGTGCGATGGACTGCTGGCATTGCCGACGAACCGCCGTCGGAACGTGCAGGTTCTGCGGCCGCGGGATCTGCGAGGACCACGTCGAGACGATGCCGTTCGTGCTCGAGCTGTTCGGGGAGGAGCACAAGCGCGCGCTGGTCGTGGAGGACGCCCTGTACTGCGGCGCGTGCACGCCCAGGCCCGACCCGGTCGACCTTCCCGAGCTCGACGAGGCTTGACCGCGCCCGGCGGCGCCGAAACGGTGACGGACGTCACACCGGCCGCGGTGACGCGCAACACAGGCGGGAGCGGTGCGGACGCACGAGGATGGGGACGTCGGTTCGAGTGGATCCCCTGGAGGGATCCAGGAGGTGAGTCAGGTGGCGGACAAGAAGATCACCCCGAAGGCGGCCGAGGGCGACTCCAAGAAGACGGCCTCGACGGACAAGGCGGCGACGCGCGTCACCAAGAAGCGCAGCCTCCGCCGCGCGACCCACAAGCGCGCGCTGAAGGTCTAGCGCCGACCGCTTCGAACACCCGTGACGGCGGGCCCGGTTCCGACCGGGCCCGCCGTTTTCATGTGCGTGCTCGGGACGTCGCCGGCGGCTCACCCTGGCGCCTGGCGGGAGGCATGGCCTAGGCTTCCGCCCATGGCCGTGGTCACCGTGTCGCTCGGAGACGTCCCCCGGATGATGGCCGCGACGCCGCTGCTCGACGGGGCGTCGCCCGCGTCCATCCGATCCCTCGCCGACTCGGGGTCGGTGCGCCAGTATCGGCGCAGCACCTACCTCTTCCACCAGGGCGACCCGTCGCCCGAGGTGATGTTCCTCATCGAGGGCCGGATCGAGGTCGCCTCGCTGTCCTCGGGCGGCCAGCGGATGCTCCACACGACCCTCGACGAGCCGCAGTTCTTCGGCGAGCTCGGCGTGCTCGGCGAGCTTCCGAGAACCGCGGCCGCGCTGGCGCTCGAGGAGTCGAGCGTGTGGGCCGCGCCCGGCGACGCGTTCGTGGCGTTCCTTTCGTCGGAGCCCGCCGCCGCGCGCGCGATCCAGCGGGCGCTCGCGCGGCAGATCGTGGCGAACGAGGCGTTCGTCGACGACCTGCTGTTCCTGGATCTGAAGGGACGCGTGGCGAAGCGGCTGCTGCAGCTCGTCGCGCCGACGCTCGACCGGCTGCCCGAGGACGGCGTGGCCGTTCCGTCGATCGTGACGCACGCCGACCTCGCGAGCCTGTCGGGCGGCAGCCGCGAGAACGTCACGCGCATCCTGTCCGAGCTTCAGCGGCGACGCCTGATCGAGCGCGACGGGCGCCGGTTCGTGCTGTTGAACATCGCGGGGCTCGCGAAGCTCGCGGGGCTGTAGCGACGGTCGCCGCGGGCGCGACGCTCGCGGGCTGAACAACGCCGGCGGTCAGCCGCCGATCATCGACATGCTGCGTTCGGGCTGGACGAAGTCGGGATGGTTGATCCGGTGGCCCGACCACTTCCGCCAGACGGCTCGCCGGATCAGCGCCTCCAGCTCGGCGTCGTCCGCGCCGCCGCGCATCGGCGCGCGGAGGTCGGTCTCCTCGAGCGCGAACAGACAGGATCGGACCTCGCCCTCGGCGGTGATCCGGAGCCGGTTGCAGGTGTCGCAGAACGGCTCGCTCACCGAGGCGATGATCCCGATGCCGCCCGGCGCACCGTCCGCGAACGCGAACCGCCGCGCCGGCTCGCCGTCGTCGGCGAGCGGCAGCAGCGGATATGCCGCGTCGACGGCCTCGACGATCCTGCGGGACGGAACGACCTTCGCGCGCTCCCACGAGCGCTCGGCGTCGAGCGGCATGTACTCGATGAAGCGGACGACCGCGCCCGTCTCGCGCGACCAACGCGCGAAGTCGACGACCTCGTCGTCGTTCTGGCCGCCGATGACGACGCAGTTGATCTTGATCGGTTCGAGACCGGCGTCCCGGGCGGCCCGGATGCCGGCGAGGACCTTCTCGAGCGCGTCGCGCCGGGTCATCTCGGCGAACCGGTGCCGGAGCAGGGAGTCGCAGCTCACGGTCACGCGGTCGAGGCCCGCGTCCGCGAGCGGACGTGCGAGCCGGTCGAGCAGGACGCCGTTCGTCGTCATGGAGATGTCGAGCTCGGGTCCGGCGGCGCGGAACATCTCGACCAGGCGGGGGAGGTCCGCCCGAACCGTCGGTTCGCCGCCGGTCACCTTGAGCGAGCGTACGCCGAGCCGGACGAAGAGTGACAGCAGCCGCGTGAGCTCCTCGAAGCTGAGGATCTCGCTCCTCGGCAGCCAGGCGAGGCCCTCGGCCGGCATGCAGTAGGTGCACCGGAAGTTGCATCGATCGGTGACCGAGATCCGCAGGTCGTCGGCGACCCGCCCGAACGTGTCCACGAGCGGCCCGGTCGAGGGCGGCTGCGTCGCGGGTGGGGTCCAGGTGTCCGGCATCCGTCCAGCGTACGGTCGGGCCGCGGCAGCGGCTACTCCGACCGATCCTCCGGCGGCGCGTCGGGCAGGATCGATCGGAGGCCGCGAGCCCGCTCGGCGAGCGCCGCGTCACGCTCCGAGCCCGCGCCGAGCGCGCGCCCGACCGCCACCCCGAGCAGATACGTCGACACCGGCGTCAGCCGCCGCTCGACCCGGTGCGCGACGTCGCGCGCCACCGTGAGGATCTCGGAGGTCTCGCCCGGTGCCACCGGGTCCTCGCCGAGCACCGCGGCGAGCCGGTCGATCCAGGACTCCATCGACGCCTCCTCCAAGCCGCTCGAACGCGGCCGTCACGACGACCGGGAGCGCTCACTCCTCGTCGTCCGGGATCTCCTCGCGGCGCTTGGCCATGAACGTCTGGAGCTCCTCGTCGACCGCGTCGTCGATCCCGGGATCCTCGTACCCCTCGAGCAGCTGTTTCCATGCCTGGTTCGCCCGCGTCTCGACCGTCTGCCGCCCGCCCGCGTCCCACGTCGCGAAGTCGGTCGTCAGGAACGTCGGGCTCATGTAGAGCGCGTCCTTGAACCGTGCCATCGTGTGCGGCGAGGCCAGGAACAGCGCCCCGGGACCCGCCTCCGCGATCGCGTCGTAGGCGAGCTCGCCGTCGTCCACCGACACGCCTTCGCGGATCCGCTCCATCTGACGAAGCACCTCGAGGTCGAACGCGAGCTTCTCGTACGACGCGACGAGCCCGCCCTCCAGCCATCCCGCCGCGTGCAGCACGAAGTCCGTCCCGGCCAGCAGCGTGGCCCACAGCGACGCCGCCGACTCGGCGGCGCCCTGGCCGTCGACGGCGTTCGCGGACGTGAAGCCGCCGCCGCCGCGGTACGGCAGGCCGTAGCGGTCGGCCAGCTGGCGGCCGGCGAAGATCGCGAGGATCGCTTCGGGCATGCCGAACGCCGGACTGCCCGTGCGCATGTCGAGCGCGGTGAAGAACGAGCCGAACAGGCAGGCGACGCCCGGCCGCACCAGCTGCGCGAGCGCGACGCCCGAGAGCGCCTCGGCGACCTGGATCGACAGCGCCCCGGCCATCGTGACCGGCGCCGTTCCGCCCGCCAGCAGGAACGGCGTCACGACGACGGGCTGGTTGGCCTCGGCGGAGACGAGCAACGCCTGCACCATGCGGGTGTCCCAGATGAGCGGGCTGTTCGGGTTCACGACGATCATGAGCGCCGGTTCGCGCTCGATGACGTCGCGGCCGCCGTGGGCGATCGCCGCCATGTCGATCGCGTCCTGGCTCTTCCATCCCGCCGTCCCGTACGAGACGTACGGCTTGTCCGACCATCGGATCAGCGAGTACTCCATGTCGAGGTGCCGCGACCGCACGGGCAGGTCGACGGCCTCGACCGTTCCGCCCTGCAGGCACGTGAGCAGCTCGGCGGCGTGCGCGAGCTTCACGAGGCGGTCGTGATCGGCGATCGAGCCCTCCCGCCGCCCGTCGTCGAGGTCGCTCGCGAACGGCGACCCGCCGACGGGCGCGAACACCGGCCGGCCGTCGCCGACGACGATCGTCCGGTCCGCGCTCCGGCCGTGCAGCGAGAACGACGAGGGCGCCCTGGCGACCATCTCCTCGATGAAGCCGCGGTCCCAGCGCACCCGGGTGTCCTCGACCGTCTGACCGGCGTCCGCCAGGAGCGCGCGAGCGCGGTCGTCGAGGACCTCGGTTCCGATCTCCTGCAGGATCCTGATGGCCTGCTCGTGGATCGCCTCGAGCTGCTGTTCGCTGAGCGCACGTGGCGCGGCGTCACGATCGAACATCGGCGTCCTCTCCTCCTCCGGCTGCCGTCCTCGTCGGGCGGGCGTTCGGCGTCTCGACGAGCGGAACCAGGAGTCGCTCGAGCGGGTCCGTCCCGAGATCGTGGATCTCGATCGGCTTGTCCATCCATGCGGCGATCTCGCGCGCCCTCGCCTCGCGCTCCGGGTCGGGGTGCTGGCGAACGAACAGGATGCGCGTGAGGTTGCCGAAGTACGTCTCCTTGAGCCACGGAAACCGATCGAGCCCGAGGCCCGCGATGACGGCGCGGTCCCAGTTGTCGACGAGCCAGTCGGTCAGGAAGTAGATCCCGATGTCCTCGGCGAACCGACGGTACACGTCGCCCGCGTACCACTCGAAGCAATGGACGCCCGCCGGTCGCACGGCCGGATACCGCTCGAGCACGGCGTCGAGGCGTCCGCCGGTCCCGCAGTCGCCGTACACGACGATCACGCGGTCGTAGCGGGGAACGAGCCGTTCGAGCTTGCGTTCGACGGCCGGTGCGATGTCGAGCGGCGTCATGTGCAGCTCGCTGGAGATGCCGTGGACGTCGGCGTCCCACCCGTGCCGCTCGACGAGGGCGGCAACGTCGAGCGCGACGGCTCCGCACGCGAGGAACGCGGTTCGTGCGCCGGTGACCGTCACGTCCTCGCCTCCTCCAGGGCCGGGAACGCCAGGTTACGGATGAACCGCTCGTTGAAGTCGGCGGCGCCCGAGAGCTCGACGTACTCGACCACGTTCGGGAGCTCGAACGCGAGCTCGCGCTCGCGGAACGACAGCAGCGCCATCTTCGCGCCCTCGCTCGCGGCGTTGCCGACCGCCTTGACCCGCTCCACGTCGACCGGCGGAACGAGCCCGATCGCGCGCGCGCTCGCCGGCGCGATGTAGGTCCCGAACGACCCGGCGAGCAGCACCTCGTCGAGGTCCGCGGCCGTCACGCCGAGCGCGTCCATCGCGACCTCGATGCCCGTCGCGATCGCGCCCTTGGCCGACTGCAGCTCGCGAACGTCGAGCTGTGTCAGCACGACGTCGTCGGTGAGCGCGAACGCGCGCACGCCGTTCCGGACGACGAGCCGGTCGGCGAGCGGATGGTTCGGAACGTCGTCCGGCGAGGCGAGCACGCCGTCGGGGCGGAGCAGCCCCGTCAGGCGGAGCTGCGCGACGACGTCGATCAGCCCCGAGCCGCAGATGCCGCGCGGCTCGACGTCTCCTCCGATCACCTGGAGCTCGACGGTGTCTCCGAGCGTCACGCCCTCGATTGCCCCCTCGGTCGCGCGCATCCCGTGCACGATCTGACCGCCCTCGAACGCCGGGCCGGCCGGGGCGGCGGTCCCGACGACGCGAGCGATCGAGCCGCACACGATCTCGCCGTTGGTTCCGACGTCGACCAGCAGGCGCACCCGCGGCTCGCGCGCGAGGCCGGTCGCGACGATGTCGCCGACGATGTCGGCGCCGACGTACGCGCCGATCGAGGGGAACAGGGCGACGCGGCCCTCCGGGTGGATCGAGATGCCGACGTCGCTCGCGCGCAGGTCCTGCGGTTCGGTAAACGTGGCGACGAACGGCGACAGCGCGATCGATCGCGGATCGACGCCGAGCAGCAGGTGCAGCATCGTCGCGTTTCCGACGATCACGCACTCGACCACGTCGGTCGGTCCGACGCCGGCCGTCGACCGCGCCTCCTCTGCCACGGCGTTCACCGTGCCGAGCGCGGCGTCGCGCAGCGCCGACAGCTCATCCGGACCCATCATCGCGTGGCCCATGCGCGCGATGACGTCGGCGCCGAACGATGCCTGGCGGTTGATCGTCGAGGCGACGCCCGCGACCGCGCCCGCGACGAGGTCGACGAGGGTCGCCACCACCGTCGTGGTTCCGATGTCGACCGACACGCCGAACATGCGGGCGCGCGTGTCGCCGGGCTCGACGTCGACGAGGTGGTCGCCGACGACGGTCGCCGTCACGGTCGTCTCGTCCTCGAGCGCGCGCGCGAGCCGCGGAAGCACGGCGGGTGTCGTCGTCACCTCGAGACCCTCGGCGGCGAGCGCGTCCGTCAGGCGACGGAGATGGCTGCGCGCGTCCTCGAGGGTCGGCGGCGGCAGGTCGAGCAGCAGCTTGCGCACGTTCGGCTCCAGCAGCACGAACCGGCCGACACCCATCGTGGCGGCCTTCGGCGTTCGGATCAGCGCCGGCACGTCGCAGACGGTGTGGGCGGAGATCTCCGACTGGCACGACAGCCGCCACCCGGCCTCGACGTCGTCGGCGGCGAGGTGCCGGTGGTCGGCCGGCGTCGGCTCTGCGGCGCCCTCGAGCACGCGGATCTTGCATTTGCCGCACGTGCCCCGGCCGCCGCACGTCGATTCGATCGGCAGGCCCGCCCAGTTCGCGGCGTGGAACAGCGTCGTGCCCGCGGGCACGTGCGCGACGGTTCCGCTCGGCAGGTACGTGACCTCGAGCTTGCCCATCGTGCTCCTAGGCGGTCGCGGGCTCCGCCGCCTGCTCGGCACGGTGCGCCGCGATCCACGCCGCGCCGAACGGGTCGCGCCCGAGCAGCAGGTCCGCCGCGAGCACGGCCTTGCGCGTCTCGCGGTGGAGCGGGTTGGTGATCGCGGCGTTCATGCCACCCGCGATCATGATCGACAGGAACGCCGCGTCGATGCCGCGCCGGTCCGGCATGCCGAACGAGATGTTCGACGCGCCGCAGGACACGTTCACGCCGAGCTCGTCGCGGACCAGCCGGATCGTCTCGAGCATGGCGCTCGCCGCCTCGGGCGCCGCGCCGACCGGCATCGCGAGCGGATCGATGATCACGTCCTCCCGGGGGATGCGGTGGTCCGCCGCGGCCTCGAGGATCCGCCGGGCGGCGGCAAGGCGCGTACGCGGCTCCATCGAGATGCCGTCCTCGTCGTTGGCCATGCCGATCACCGCCACGCCGTGACGCGCCACGAGCGGCAGCAGCCGCTCGAGCGACGCCGCCTCGGCCGTGACCGAGTTCACGACCACCTTGCCCTGCGCGAGCGGGATCGCGGCCTCGAGCGCCGACGGCGTCGAGGAGTCGATGCACAACGGAACGTCGACGACCTCCGAAACGGCGCGCACGACGATCGAGAGGAGCTCCGCCTCGTCGAACCCGGGGATGCCGGCGTTGACGTCGAGCACCCGCGCGCCGGCCTCGACCTGCGCGACCGCGTCCGCCTGCACGCCGGAGACGTCGCCGTCGAGCAGCTGTCGCGTGAGCGTCGCGCGCCCGGTCGGATTGATGCGCTCACCGATGACGACGAACGGATGCTCGTCGCCGATCCGGATGACGCCGCGCCGGCCCTCGAGCGTCGTCGTGGCGACGGTCACCGGCGGCGCCGGTCGGCCGGGATCGACGCGGCGGTCACGACGAGACGCCCGCGAGCTTCTTGGCCACGTCGACGGCCTCGGGCGCGTTGTTGGCGTAGCCGTCGGCCCCGATCTTCTGTGCCCACTCCGGCGTGACCGGCGCGCCGCCGACCATCACCTTCACGCGGTCGCGGAGCCCCTCCCTGGTGAGCGCCTTGATCACGGTCTCCTGGTACGGAACCGTCGTCGTGAGCAGCGCCGACAGCCCGACGATCGCGGGCTGCCGCTCGCGGACGAAGGCGACGATCGTGTCGGCCGGCACGTCCTTGCCGAGGTCGTGCACCTCGAATCCCGAGGTGCGCAGCATCGCGCCGACCATATTCTTGCCGAGATCGTGCAGATCGCCCTTGACGGTCGCGAGCACGACGATCTGCTGCGCCTCGGCGTCCTGCTTCGACGCGAGCAGCGCAGGCTCGACGATCGCGTTGCACTGCTTGAACACCTCGGCCGAGGCGACGACCTCGGGTAGGAAGACCTCGCCGCGCTTCCACATCTCGCCGAGCGTGAACATGGCCTGCGCCATCCCCGACTCGAGGATCACGCGCGGATCGACGCCGCCGTCGACGAGCCTGCGCGCCGCAGCGACCGCGACGTCGCGAGCAGCGGTGATGAGCGCTTCGCGCAGCTCCTCGAGGTCCTGTTCCACGACCGTTCCCTTCCGCGGCGGCGGAGGGCCGCAGCGATGCGAGCCGCGTGACCTCAGGTCACGCTCGGGCGATGCCCGACCATCGGATGATAG
Source organism: bacterium (assembly GCA_046735355.1). GTDB lineage: Bacteria > Actinomycetota > UBA4738 > UBA4738 > HRBIN12 > DATAEU01. The sequence goes on along the minus strand of JBKPTC010000156.1, from coordinate 3,212 downwards.
GAACGACGTCGGGCTCCGGGGAAGCGGCTCGGCGAGCGGCCACGTGACCCGAGGTCACTGTTGGGCAGGATCAGTGCGTGCCCGCGGAGGCCGCGTCGGGCACCATCCGGTCCGTTCGGAAGCGGTCCGGCGCGAACGGGCGGAGGACGTCGGGCATCGATCCGGTGGCGATCGCCTCGGCCATCCCGCGCCCGAAGATCGGCGCGCCCTTGAACCCCCACGTCCCCATGCCGGCCATGACGTGGAACCCGCGCGCCTCGGTCTCGCCGAGGATCGGCGAGGAGTCGGGCGTCATGTCGCACAGGCCCGCCCACTGCCGCATCACTCGCGCGCGGCCGAGGAACGGCAGGATCATGATCGAGCGCTTGGCCGCCTCGGCGAGGAAGTCGTACGTCGAGCGGGTCGAGTACGTGTTGTACGGAAGGATCTCGGCGCCGACGAGGACCTCGCCGCGCGGCGTCTGCGACAGATACACGTACAGGTCCATCGACGAGATCAACCCGTCGAACGCGTGACGGTAGGGCTCGGTGACGAACGCCTGAAGCGGGTGCGTGCTGATCGGCAGCCTCACCCCGGCCATCGAGGCGAGCAGGCTCGAGGAGCCGGCCACCGCGCTCACGACGACGTCCGCCCGGATGACGCCCCGATCTGTGCGGACGCCGCGGCAGACGCCGTCGACGACGTCGAGACCGACGACCTCGGTCGCCTCGTGCACGTCGACGCCTCGGCGCTGGGCGGCGATCGCGTACCCCCACACCACCGAGTCGTGGCGCGCGAACGACCCCGGCGGGTGGTACGACGCCCCGATCACCGGCAGCTCGCCGCCTGCGGCGAGGTCGATGAGCGGGCACGTCCGGAGGATCTCGTCGGTGGACAGGATCGTCGTCTCCACGCCGTACGCCGCGTTCAGCAGCGCCTTGTCGCGTTCGATCTCGAGCGAGTCCGCCGTGTGACACAGGTCGAGCTCGCCCTGCGTCGAGAACTGGAGGTTGAAGTCGAGCTCCTGCGTCAGCGTCCGCCAGATCCCGAGGCTGGCCTTGTACAGCGGGACGGTCTCCGGCGTGTTGTAGTTCGCGCGGACCACCTGGGTGTTCCGGCCGGACGCGCCGGAGCCGATGTACGAGCGCTCGACGACGGCGACGCTGCGGATGCCGTGGCGCGCCGCCAGGTTGTAGGCGAGCGAGAGGCCGTTCACGCCGCCGCCGACGACGACGACGTCGTAGCCGGGTCGCGGGTCGCGCCGGCGCAGCAGCGTCCGTCGCCGCAGGAGTCCGCTCACGGCCGTCGTCCGCCGTCCACGCCGAGCCGGATCCCGAGGTCGGCGCAGTCCGCGAGGATGCGCTCCCGGACCGCGACGTTCCACATCGCGGGGACGAGGAACAGCACGCCGTCCGCCTCGCGGGCGACCTTCGCCCGTACGTGCGCGACCTCGCCCTGCGCGAACGCATCGGGCAGCGGCACCTCCGAGATCCTCGCGAACGCGTCCGGAACGCCATCGCCGTGGAGTCGCCAGGCGGCCCATCCGTCGGTCGTCTCGACGACGACGGCGTCTTCATCGACCGCCGCCGCTGCCGTCGACGCCGAGGCCACGGGGTCGACCGGTGCCCGATCGCTCGGTTCGCGTCCCGAGGCGACGCCGACGAGCAGCGCCTCGTCGGGCGCGACGCGAAGCGATGGCCCCGACCACGCGGCGACCGCGCGGTCCACGGCCCCGGGAGCCGCCAGGCACGTCACGACGCGGACGTCGACGGGAGCGACCTCAAGCACGCAGCCGCGCCCCTTCCGGGTCGTAGAACGGGCGGGCGACGACGGTGGCGGCGACGTCGCCGGCCGCAACACGTTCGGGGAACACGCCGTCGATCGCACGGAGCCACCCGAGGCCGATCGGCGCGCCCACGGTTGGCGACGTGGCGCACGACGTCACCCGGCCGACGATGCGACCGTCCGCCGAGAGCGGAACACCCCGCTGCGGCGGGCGCTCGAAGCGCAGGCCCACCAGCTTGCGCTCGAGCGGCAGCGCGCGCATCCGCTCGAGCGCGGTGCGGCCGACGAACTCGCCCTTCGTCATCGCGACGGCCCAGCCGAGACCCAGCTTCCACGGATGGTCGTCGGGCAGCGTGTCCTGGCCGAGATAGAAGTGACCCTTCTCGAGGCGCAGGAGATCGAGCGCGTCGAGCCCGTGCGGAGCGATCCCGAGGTCTCGCCCCGCCTCGAGCAGCGCGTTCCACAGCTCGGGGCCCCGGGACGCCGGATGGTGCAGCTCGAACGAGACTTCGCCGACGAATCCGACGCGCATCGCGCGGCACGGAACGCCGGCGACGCGGACGTCTGCGTGCGCGAGGTGCGGCAGGCGTTCGCGGCCGAGGTCGTCGTCGGACAGCCGCTGCAGCACCTCGCGAGCGAGCGGTCCGGCGACGTTGATCGCGCCGAGCATCGAGGTCTGCTCGAGCACGTGCGCGTGCAGGCCGTGCCGATCGACGCGGTCGAGCAGCCAGGCCTCCATCCGTTCGGCGCCGCCCGACGTCGACGTGACGGCGAAGCGGCCGTCGGCCAGGGCCGAGACCACGCCGTCGTCCATGACGTAGCCGGCCTCGTCGAGCGCGATCACGTAGCGCGACCGACCCGGCGCGAGATCGTCGAGCCGCGTGGGGAACACCCCGTCGAGCAGCGCCGCGGCGTCACGCCCCCCGACGAGGAACTTCGCAAGAGTTCCGACGTCCATGACGCCGACGCGCTCGCGCACCGCGCGGTGCTCCTCGCGCACGTCGCCGTATCGGTACGGGCGCTTCCACGAGCCCGACCAGTCGACCACGCCGCCGTGCGCGAGGTGGCGGTCGTGCAGCGAGGTGCGCTTCTCGACGACCTCGTGCACGCCGGCGGCGAGGTCCTCGAGCGCGACCGGCCGCGCGGGCGGCCGAGCGGTCGTCAGGACCGCGGTGTCCGCTTCGCCGGCCGACGTCGCGGCGGCGGGCCCGGCCGCGCGGGCGCAGAACGCCGCGAGGTGTCTCGAGCACAGCGCGCCCTGGCACGGGCCCATGGTGGCGGTCGTGTACCGCTTGAGGATCTCGCTCGAGCGCCAGCCCTCGGCCCAGGCGCGCTCGAGGTCGTGGAGCGAGACGTCCTCGCACGGGCACACGTAGCCGTCGTCGCCGAGCGTCGGCGCGGCGCCGGCCGCGATCGAAGCCTCCGCATCGGCGTGCGCGCCGGCGCCG
>JBKPTC010000155.1:0-14932 GCA_046735355.1 bacterium | reverse complement strand
CCTCCACCGTCTTGATGAAGTGCGACTGCCCGACGATGACGTTGACGTCGTCGGGCTTGTCGAAACGGACGGTCTCGATGTCCATGGAGGCCTCGTCGTCCTCGCGGCGGCTACAAGCGATCGAGCCGCGACAATATCCCGGCGAGCAGGGCGATCCGCGGAGGGACCGACGTGAGGTCGATCCACTCCTCGGGCCCGTGATCGTCGCCGCCCACCGGACCGAGGCCGTCCAAGGTCGGGACGCCGGCCGCCGACGTCGTGTTCGCATCCGAGGCGCCGCCCGTGGCGGCGTCCCTCAGCCGGAACCCGAGCTCGCCGGCGACCTCGATCGCGATGTCCGCGAGCCGAGCCGTTCCGTCGCGGCGCTCCATCGGACGGTGCCACTTCCCGCCGGTGACGCGGACCTCGACGTCCGGCAGAGCGTGGTGCTCCGCGATCGCCTCGACGGCGGCCTCGGCCTCGATGAGCGTCGCCTCCTCCGGCGAGCGCACGTCGACCTCGAGGACGCATCGCTCCGCGACCACGTTGACGCGTGTCCCGCCGTGGACGACGCCGGCGTTCACCGTGACGCCGGGCCACCGCCCGTTGAGCTCGTGCAGTGCCACGATCTTGTGAGCCGCCTCGAGGATCGCGCTGCGACCGCGCTCCGGCTCGACGCCCGCGTGCGCGGCCCGCCCGATCACCTCGAGCGAGTAGTCCGACACGCCCTTGCGCGCCGAGACGATGTCGCCGTTCTCGCGGGCGCCCTCGAGCACGAAGGCGGCGTCGGCCCGGCCCGCCTCCTCGAGGATCACCTCTCGCGACCACGGCGACCCGATCTCCTCGTCCGGATTGCAGATGTACATGATCGTCGCGAAGCGGTCGAAGCCGGCTTCGCGGAGCGCCTCGAGCGCGAAGAGCCCCGTCAACAGGCCGCCCTTCATGTCCGAGACGCCCGGACCGGTCGCGCGGTCGCCGGAGATCGCGAACGGTCGCTCCTTGGCCGTGCCGGGGTCGAACACCGTGTCGGTGTGCCCGACCATCAGCACGCGCGGGCCGCCGGTGCCTTGGAGCCGTCCGATCAGCAGATCGCCGAGCCGCGGCTGTCCGTCGCGGGGACGATGGCGACGCCGGTCGACCGACGCACCCAACGCCTCGAAACGCGCCTCGCACAGGTCGACGACGCGGTTCACGCCCTCGGGCGTGTACGAGCCGCAGTCGATGTCGACCATCTCCCGCAGCGCGTCCACGAACGCGTCGTAGCGATACGAGGCGAGCTCGAGGAGCGCCCCCAACCCGTCCATCGGCGGCGAGTATACGGAGGCGATCCCGGCAAACCCGTCCGTCGCGGAGGAGTCGCGGAGGAGCCGCGGAGGCGGCCGCGGCCGCTAGCATCGCGCCGTGCGCCGCGAGCCGCGAGGGGATCTGAACGGCTGGTGGCGGTTCGGGCTCGCGATCGCCGGGCCGGTCGCCCGCGCGCTCTTCCGGATCCGCGTCGACGGCGCCGAGCACGTGCCGGCCGGCGCCGCGGTCGTCGCGGCCAACCACGTCAGCGCGCTCGACGGACCGCTGCTGGCCGTTGCGACCGCACGAACGGCACTGCGGATGACGAGGTTCCTCGTCGCGGCGGAGTTCTTCGCTCGTCGACGGTTCGGGTGGGCGCTGCGTCTGTACCGGCAGATCCCGCTTCGTAGGGGTGCCGGCGACAGCGCGGCGCTCGACGAGGCGATCGCGACCGTTTCCTCTGGCGCGCTCGCCGGCATCTTCCCGGAGGGGCGCGTCAATCCGTCGCTCGAGCGTGGCCTCGCCCGCGCGCATCGCGGCGCGGCGCGGATCGCACTGGCGACGGGCGCCCCGGTCGTGCCCGTCGGCGTTTGGGGGACGCAGGATCGGTGGCCTCTCCCGGGCCTGCGATGGAGCCGGCCGCTGCGGCCCGTCGTCGCCTTCGCCTACGGGCCGCCCATCCAGGTGAAGGGATCGGTCGATTCGATGCAGGACGTCGACCGCGCGACCGAGGAGATCATGTCGGCGATCCGCGAGCAGGTTCGCGCGGCGCGGTCGCTCGCCGCGAGGAGATGAGCCTCACGCGTGCGTTCGGATCCAGCCGGACGCGAGCACGGCGACCTCTTCGAGCCTGCCGGGCTCCTCGAACAGATGTCCGGCACCGGCGACGATCTCGAGTCGGGCCTCGCATCGCATCCGCGAGAGCGCGCGACGGTTGAGCTCCAGCACCTCCGGATCGTTGGCGCCGACGATCAGCAGCGTCGGCGTCCGAAGCGCGCCGAGCGCACGGTCGGCGAGGTCCGGGCGCCCACCCCGCGAGACGACCGACGAGATGCTCCCGTCGCCGGCGGCCGCCTCGATGGCGGCGGCGGCACCCGTGCTCGCGCCGAACAGGGCGACGGCCAGATCGCCGACGTCGTCGCGATCCCGCACGAACGCCACCGCTGCGGCGAGGCGGCCGGCGAGCAGCCCGATGTCGAAGACGCTGCGCCGGTCGCGTGACTCGTCCTGCGTCAACAGATCGAACAGCAGGGTCGCCAGCGCGTCTCCGTGGAACGCCTCGGCGACCGCGACGTTCCGCGAGCTGAACCGGCTGCTGCCGCTGCCGTGCGCGAACACGACGATGTGGGAGGCACCCGGCGGCAGACCGAGGACACCGGCGAGCCTCACCGATCCGGCGCGGACCTCGACGTCGAGCGACGGGATCATGCACCCGTCACATCCCCGCACCGACCGGGCGGGAAAACGCCCGTCGGCCGCGCCGGGTGCACGGCCGACAAACGCGAGGGGCGGCCGGCGAAGCCGGCCGCCCCTCGGCGGATGCGTCTCCCCGACGCGTCACATCATGCTGACGGCGCTGATCAGGTTGGAGTCCCGCAGCTTGCGGAGCGCCTCGCGCTCGATGAGCCGAACGCGCTCGCCCGACAGGCCGAGAACCTTTCCGGTCTCGCGCAGCGACAGCGGCTGCCCGTTCTCGAGGCCGTACCGGAGCGCGACGACATGCCGCTCACGCTCGTCGAGCACCCGCTCGACCGCGTCGCCGATCTCCTCGCGGACCAGCTGGTCCTCGACCTCGTTGAACGCGGCATCCGAGTCGACCTCCTCGATCAGGTCGCCGAGCTCGGTGTCCTCGCCGACCGGCGACTGGAGCGAGAGCGGCTCGCGCCGCCCCATCTCCGTGAGGTCGTCGATCTCGGCCGTCGTCGTATCGAGCGCCTTCGCCAGCTCCTCGCGCGTGGGCTCGCGCCCCATCGTCTGCGCGAACTGGAACCGAGTGCGGTTGAGCTTGCGCAGCCGATCGTGGATGTGCACCGGCAGACGGATCGAGCGCGACCGGTCCGCGATCGCACGCGTGATGCCCTGACGGATCCACCACGTCGCGTACGTCGAGAACTTGAACCCGCGGCGCCAGTCGAACAGCTCGACCGCGCGCATCAGGCCGATGTTGCCCTCCTGGATCAGGTCCAGCAGCGGCAGCCCCTGGCCCTGGTACTTGCGCGCGACCGAAACGACGAGCCGCAGGTTCGCCATGATGAATCGCTGCCGGGCCGCCTCGGCCTTCCGGACGGTCTGGCGCGACTTCATGATCGACTTCTCGGAGCGCAGCCGGCCGCCGCGGAGCTTCTCCTCCGCCTCCTTGCCGTGCTCGATGATGATGGCGAGCTCGACCTCCTCCTCCTTGGTGAGGAGCGGCTCACGCGCCGCCGCCTCCAGGTACAGCCGGAGATCGTCGGCGTCGTCGGTTCCGAGCGGTCGTGCGGGTTCTGGCATGCTTCCTCTTCACCTCGTTCTTCGGCCTCGTTCTTCGGCCTGTTTTGGCGCTTGGTCTTGGCCTTGGTTTCCTTACTCTTTCCTTACTCTGGCCTTACTCTGGCTCTCGCTCGTTCCTATGGTCGTGCCGCGACGCTCGGCCCCGTGGTTCCGGGCCCTTCACCTCATCGTGCCTCGAAACTCCCGGGCGCGCGAGCGCCCGGTTGAGGTCCTCGGGGTCTCGACCCGTGACGCAGGCGCCGTTGGGGCGTCGCGAAGCGGGCCGCCCCCGGCAACCTCTCGAGCGATGGTACCCACGGTCCTGGCTGCCTGTAAAGCCAGACACAGGTAAAGACATCGTGAAAACGGCGGGTATTCCCGGCGTTCGGCGCGGTCCGTTCGGTCGCACGACCTCCTGGCCGGGGGTCGCGAACGGCAGGCGACACCCCGCCGAACGGCCGACGGCGCCTATCCGGCGACGCGCACCGACAGAACCGGCGCCAGGCCCTCCGCGACGCGCGACCAGGACGCTCCGCCGTCGGCCGACCCGAAGACGTCGCCGGACGTTGCTCCGAAGTACAGCCCGAGCGGGTCTCGGCCGTGGGCGCCGAAGGCCTGCCGGAGCACCGTGAGGTACGCGTCCTCGGGAAGGCCGTCCGCGAGCGGTTCCCACGTGTGACCTGCGTCGCGCGTGGCGAACACCCGGACGCGACCGTCGACTGTGACGCGATCCCGGTCGGAGTTGAGCGGAACGATGAAGGCGGAATCCGGATCCGTCGGATGGATGACCAGCGGAAAGCCGAAATCCGACGGAAGCCCGCCGCCGATGTCCATCCACGTCTCGCCCGCGTCGTCGGAGCGATAGACGCCACCGTGGAACTGCATGAACAGCCGCTCGGGACGCCGCGGCGAGCGGTGCATGTTGTGCACGCACCGGCCGTACGGCGAGGTCCTGGCCTCCTCCGGCAGGTAGCGCGGAACGATGCCGTGGTTAGAGATCCGCCACGTCCGGCCGGCGTCCTCCGTCAGCCACACGCCGACGGCGGAGATCCCGACCGCCAGGCGGGACGGATCTCCGGGCCACGGGCAGATCGAATGCAGGGCCAGACCGCCCAGACCCGGCGTCCAGTCCGTCGTGCGGCTCGGCTGGTCCCAGAGCCCGCGATTGAGGGTCCACGTCCGCCCGCCGTCGCGGCTCTCGAACAGCGCCGCCGGATCGACGCCGGCGTAGACCAGGCCGTCTTCCTCGCCGGGCTCGATCTTCCAGATGCGCTCGACGCTCGCGTCGTCTCCATCCGCAAACGCGGGGCCGTCCGACTGCGTCCACTCACCGGTCGGATCGTCCGCCAAGAACACGTGCGGCCCGAACTGTCCGTGCGTGACCGAGGCGAGATACGTCCCGGTGCGGGGATCGCGGATGGCGTACTCGACGGCCATGCCCGGAAACGCTCGAGCGACGGTCTCCATCGGTCCGGCGGCCGGGCCGCGCAGGACGAACAGCCCCTTCTTCGTGCCGACGAGCACCTCGGTCTCGGCCCCGCCCGAGACCGCGCCCACCAGCTCGAGTCGCGACTCCGCGTCGACCGCCGCGGCGCCGTCGACGCGTTCGCCGCCGACGAACACCGCCACGTGCCGCCGCACCCTGCCCTGATCGTCGAGGACCCAGCCGGTCAGCCTCGGATGCGCGCGCTCGAGGCTCCGGAGCGCCTCCGCGACCGTCGATCCGTCGACGCGGATCTCCCGCGTTCCGTCGGCGAGCTCGCGCAGCGGCGGTCGAAGAGTGATCACGGCCATGCCGACGGAGTCTAGTGGCGCCATCCGACCCCGGAAACCCGTCCCTCCGGGCCGCGGATACGCTCGGACCATGTCGTCCGACTCGCCGCTCACCGTGCCCGAGGCGAGATGGATCGATATCGACGGGCCGGTCCACTACGTCGTGTGGCCCGGCCCCTCGGCGTACACGTTCGTGATGGTCCACGGGCTCGGCGGGTCACACCTGAACTGGATGCGCGTCGCGCCGCAACTGGCCGAGCGCGGGCGGGTGATCGCCGTCGATCTCCCCGGCTTCGGCCGGTCACCGCTCGCCGGCCGGCCCTCCCGTATGCGGACGGGGAGTCGGCTCCTCGGCCGGTTCATCCGTCGCGTCTCGACCGGCCGAGCGATCGTCGTCGGCAACTCGATGGGCGGCGGATACGCGATGCTCGTCGCCGCGTTCGAGCCGGACATCGTGTCGGGGCTCGTCCTCACCGCGTCGGTGTTTCCGTGGGCGCGCGGAGGATGGCCCTCGCCGCTCGTCGTGGGGGCGTTCGCGCTGTACCGGACGCCGCTCGTCGGCGAGATGGTCCTTCGGCAACGGTACCGCCGCGTCGATCCGGAGGTGCTGGTTCGCCTCGCCTTCGGCATCAACGCCGCGGATCCGTCGTCGATCCCGGACGAGGTCGTCCGGGCGCACGTCGCCCTGGAACGCGACCGGAGGCTCGACCCCGACGCGGCTTCGGCGTTCGCCGAGGCGGCGCGGTCGATCCTCGCGCTCGGCGCCCGTCCGTCGCTCACCGCGCGCGTCCTCGCCGCGGTTCGGTCACCCGTCCTCGTGATCCACGGGACGCGCGACCGGCTCGTGCCGCTGGCGTTCGCACGGGACGCCGTGGAACGCCATCCGTCGTGGCGCTTCCGGTTCCTTCCCGGCGTCGGACACCTTCCGCAGCTCGAGGCGCCCGAGCAGTGGCTCGGGGCGGTCGACGCGTTCCTCCCGGGCGTCGACGCTCGGTAGGCGTCGGCGTTACGGGATCGCGACCTCCCGTTCGGATACGCGGTCGCGCGCGAGGCTCGCGAGGATCGCGCCGCCGAGGATCAGCGCGCCGCCGACCGCGACACCGACGCCGACCGCCTGACCGAGGAAGATGCGCGCGAGGACGGCCGCCGCAAGCGGCTCCGCGCTCGAGACGATAGAGGAGCGCTCGGCGCCGATCCGTCGGATGCCCTCGAGCAGGCAGACGAACGCTCCGGCGGTCGCGACACCCATCGCGACGATCGGGCCCCATTGGCTCCAGCCGGTCGGCGTCCGCCACGTTCCGGTCGCGAACGCGGCGGCGAACAGCGCGAGCGATGCCGCCCCGCTGACCCACGCCGCGCTCGTGAGCGGCTGCGTTCGACGGAGGACGACATCGGCGCCGAGCATGTAGCCGGTGATGACGATCGAGGACAGGAGCGCGAGGGCGACGCCGGCGGGCTCGATCGCGAGCGATCCGCCGACGCCGACGACGATCGCGACGCCCGCCGTCGCGAGCAGCAGCGCGAGGGCGGTGCGCCCGGCCGGGGCGCCGCGCCGCAGTACGAGCCACGACCCGACCGCGACGACGACCGGATACGTGTAGAAGAGGAGCGTCACCGCGGCCGCCGTGCCGCGCGCGAGCGCCGCGAAGAAGATGCTCGCCTCGACCGCGTATCCGACCACCGCGAGGAGAACGACGCCGCGACGTTCGCTGCGGACCGGCGCGAGCGGGCGTCCGAGCGCCGCCAGCACCGCGAACAGGATCACCGACGCGATGCCGAACCGCAGTGCGAGCGTTCCGGCGATCGGAAGACCTCGATGCGCCAACCGGCTGGCGAGCACCACGACGACGCCGAACTGGATCGCCGATGCGAGCGCGAACACGCCACCGGCGGCGCCTGCGGGCCGGGGGGACGCGCTCATCCTGCGGCGGCGCCGCCGCCCGGAGCTCGTGGGGTCACCGATCGAGCGTATCGCCGGGTGGCGCGCCGCGCGTTCAGGGCGGCGGAGCCGCCGCCGATACGCACCTGGAGGACATCTCGGGATGAGGAAGGAAGCCCCTTCGCCGCGGCTCGTCGTCCGCTTCGCGGTCGGCAGCCTCGTCGCGTTCGTGCTCGTCGGTGCGGGCGTCGGCGCGATCCTCGTCCGCTACGTCCGGATCCAGGCCGAGGAACGCGGTTCGTTCCACGCGCGGTTCATCGCCGACGCGGTGCTGCCGCTCGCGTTCGACGGCGTTGATCTGTCGCAGCCGCTGCGGAACGACGACCTCGCTCGGGTCGACGCGTTCGTTCGGACGCGCATCCTCAGCGACGGCCGCGACGTGCGCGTGAAGGTCTGGAGACCGAACGCCACGATCGTGTACTCCGACGAGCCGCGCCTCATCGGCCGCCGCTTCGAGGAGGAGCGAGCCGACATACGCGAGGCGATGTCCGGCGATGCCGAGGCCGGTGTCTCCGACCTCGACGACCCCGAGAACCAGTTCGAGCGGAACCTCGCCGACAAGCTCTTCTTCACGTACGTCCCGCTCCGGCTGACCCCACACGGTCCCGTCGTCGCCGTCGCCGAGGTCTACCAGGATTACTCGGTCCTCCAGGGCGACATCGACGGGCTGCTCCGGACGCTCGGCCTCACTCTCGGCGTCGGGCTGCTCCTGCTGTACGCGGCGCTCCTGCCGATCGTCGTGCGGGCAGCGCGCGACATCCGCCGGCAGAACGATCGGCTGAACGAGCTCCTGGACCGCGAGCACGCGAACGTCGAGCAGCTTCGCGCGGCCGGCCGCAAGAAGGACGACTTCGTCGCCGCGGTCTCCCACGAGCTCCGGACGCCGCTCACGTCGATCATCGGCTACCTCGCGACGCTCCGACAGCCGGCGTTCGCCGACGATCCGGACGCCCGCGCCGAGTTCCTCTCCGCGGCCGAGGCGCAGGCGAAGCGGCTGCTCCGGCTGATCACCAACGTCCTGACGGCCGCCGAGCTCGACGAGCGTGCGCGGCCGATCGTGCTCGAGCGCATCGATCTCACCCAGATGACGTCCGAGATCGCGGCCGACATCGCCGGCGGTCGCGGAAGGATCGACGTCTCGATCGACCCCGACGCGACGTTCGTGGTGTCCGATCGCACACGCCTCGCGGAGATCCTCACGAACCTCGTCGACAACGCGCTGAAGTACTCGCACGGCGACGACCACGTCGACGTGGCCGCCTCGTGCACCGAGTCGGGCGGGATCGTGATCTCGGTTCGCGACCGTGGGATCGGGATCCCGCCGGAGGACCGCGGGTCGCTGTTCGACCGGTTCAGCCAGGGCGATCAGTCGTCGACCAGGCGGTACGGCGGCCTCGGCCTCGGCCTGCATCTGGTGCGCTCGATGGTCGACGATCTCGGCGGGAGCATCGACGTTCGCGACGCCGAAGGGGCGGGCACCGTGTTCGTCGTCACGCTCCCGGCCTTGGAGCCCGAGGGAGCCATGTCCGGCGTGTCCGCGATCGCGGCGAGTGGAGCGCGACCCGCGCCTTAGTCGGCTGCGAGGAACGAGGCGACGCGCTGCACGAGCGCCGGGATCGCCTCGAACATCGCGGTTACGTCGGGAAACGTCTCGAGCGTGGCGTTCGGCAGCAGGTCGAGCAGGATCTCGCCGAGCTCGGCGGGATGGATCGGGTCGCCCTCGACGCAGATGAGCATGACCGGTGCGGCCACGGCGCGCAGGTCGTTCCGGTCCCCGACGGGCCAGTCGGCGATGGCTCCACGGATGGCCCGCGCCACCCCGTCCGGGTGGTCGTGCTCCCACATCAAGCGGTCTAGCTCGAACCGCCACGGCGCCTGCAGATACTCGGCCGCGCGCTTGGGATCCGACAGCACCGCCTCGACCGCTTCCTCGCCCGTCCTGCCGTCGAGCGTGGCCGCGAGCGCCTCGTAGCGGTCGCCGAACGCGAACGGCACATCGAGCGCCGCCGGCAGCAGCCAGACCATCCGCTCGAACCGGTCGGGGCGCCTCGCCAGCAGGCTCGCGATCGCGCCGGCGCCGAGCGACGTTCCGACCGCGCGTGTCGCCGACACGGCGTCGGCCACGGCCTCGAGGTCCCGGGCGAAGTCCGCGAACGCGTAGCCGCTCTCGGGCGCGCTCGAACGGCCGTGGCCCCGGAAGTCGAAACGGACCTTCGTCCCCGGTACGAACGGCGTCAGCGCCGCGAGCTCGTTCCGGTTGTTGGTCAGCCCGTGCGCGACGACGGTGACGGGCTCACCGTCTCCATCGATCTCGTAGTGGATCGTCGCGTCGTCGGTCGGCAGCTCGGGCATCGCATCGGTGGGAGAGGCAAGACCACGATAGCGGCGTCACGTCCGAAGCTCGGCCGCCTGCTCGCCGGTGAGGTCGTCCTGCGGAGCGAACTGATCGCGGATCGCCGCCGCCCATCGCGCGATGAGGGCGGTCAGGATGAGGAACACGATGCCCGACCCCATCAGCAGCGGACGCACGCGGCCCTCGTCCCACAGCAGAACGAGGATGAACGCCGGAACGATGAAGCCGAGGTTGTAGGCGATGTCGAACAGCGCGAACGCGCGACCTCGGAAGTCGTCCGGCATCGTCTGCTGCATGATCGTGTCGGCCGAGATCTTCCCGAGGAAGAAACCGAAGAAGCCGCAGAACAGCAGCATCGAGAACCCCGCGAGGCTGATCCACGCGCCGAACACGACCGAGGCGATGCCGAGGAGGATCATCGACCCGAGGAGCAGGCGGATCGGCGGAACGCGGTCCTTCCATCGCTGCGCGCAGATCATGCCGAGCGCGCCCCCGAGCAGCCCGCCGACGCCGGAGAGCGCGAGCGAGAGGGTGTCGGCGTCGCCGCCCTTCGCAAGGTTGTTCGCGTAGAGGCCGAACACGAAGAGCACGAACCCCCAGAACTGGTACCGCAGCATCTGGAACGAGGCGAGGCCGAGCGCGGCGGCCGGTCGTCGAGCGACCTCCCGCAGACCGGCGACGATGTCGCGGACCACGCGAGACGCCTCGCGGACGAACGAGGAGCCGTGCGGTCGAGCCTCGGCGTGCCGCAGGCGCATCGCGACGACCGCGACCACGACGATGACCGCCGCGCCGAGGAACACCGCGGCGAACGGCGGGAACAACCCCGCGAGCACCCCCCCCACGCCGATCCCGAACACCTGGAAGAACGCCCCGCCCGCCTGCGACAGCCCGTTGCCCTGGAGCAGGTCGCGTCCGGTCAGGACGTCTGGGATGGCTGCCGACTTGACGGCGAGCACCACGCGGACGAACGCCTGCACCGCGAGCAGACCGATGATCAGCCCCGCGGTCGCGCCCGCGTCCCCCTCGGTCGTCCCGGTGCCGAGCGGCACGAGAACGAGGGCGCCGACCAGCGCGACGATGCCCGCGGTCACGATCGCGGCCCACCACACGACGCGCCGCCTCGGGAACCGGTCGATGAACACGCCGACGAACGGCGACAGCAGCGTGTACGGGCCGTACAGGAACAGCACGACGGTGAGCAGATAGGTGGCCGACGGCAGGTTCTGCACGTCGAACCCCTGCTGACCGCCGAACGCGAGCGACTTGGCGATCGCCCCCTGCACCACGCCCTGGCCGGCCTGGGCGAGGAACTGCACGCTCATCAGCGTGGCGTAGTCGGCGTTCGAGAAGACGGCGAACATGCCGTTGAAGAACGACGAGAACCCGTCGAGCACGCGTCGGATCGACGGCTCCGCCACGCGGAGGCCGACCGCGATGGCGGTCGCGAGACCGAGCGCGATCCACCCGTCCGCCGTCGAGAACGGCGCCCGATGGACGGCGACAACGACGATGCCGGCGAGCACCGTCAGCGCGAACGACAGGCCGGGCACGAGCGCGATCCGGACCCAGCCGTCCTCGAGCTCGAAGAACCGCGAGGCGATCGCTCCCGGCACGACCAGGAGCAGCGCGAGCGCGAAGAGCACCCAGAGCGTGTGGCCGACGTTGCCGAAGATCCCCGGATGGTCGGCGTATAGCGCCGCCGTCTGCTGCTCGGCGGCGGTGGCGGCGTCGATGGCCCGCGGCGACGGCGTCGCCAGATCGGGGCCCGTCACGACGGCCAGATCGTCGGAGATCTTCACCAGATCCGACCCGCCCTGGTCGAGCAGCGTCGCGTTGTCCGTTCCCTCGTTGAAGTTCCGAACGAGGAAGACGAGCGGCGGCGCCGGATACCGTTCGCGGAGCGCCTCGACCTCGCGGAAGAACCCACGCGACATCTTCGAGTACGTCGGGTCCTCGCCGACCGTCGGACGGTTCGCGAGGAGATCGGTCACCGAACCGAAGTACGTCATGGAGCGCTTCACCGCGTCACCGGGAAGTCCGGTCCTCGACACGTTCGTGAACGTCTTCGACCAGCCGTAGGCCTGGTACTGGTCCTGGTAGTTGACGACGAAGATGACGGGTGTGGCGTCGGAGGAGTTCGACACGACGGCATCGACGCCGGCCAGCGCCGTCCTGGTCGGCTGGTCGATCCACTGGCTGTCGGCCCATCCGGACGCCTGGCGGCCCTGCACCCAGACGAACGCGAGCGACGCGACGATCGCGACCGACGCGAGGATCCCGACGATCCTCATCGAGCCGTCGCGCCGCGAGAGCCAGCGGATGGCGACCCAGGTTCCGAGACCGGTCAGCGCCATCAGACCGGCGGTCGCGTTCATGAAGCGGTAGTACGGATAGGCCGCGCCGAAGATCCATCCGAGCGTTCCGAGCAGCGGAAGAAGCCACATCGAGGACACGCTGCCGTACTCGCTCGCCGGCGCGCGGTCGCGCCGCGCACGCCAGACGACCCAGCCGATCGCGAGAAGGATCAGCGGAACGGTGATGACGGGCTGCAACGACGCCACCCAACCGACGAGCCGCTTGAAGAACACGTCACGGGTGTACGGAGGCGGCAGGGCGGCGTCCGACAACGACCCCTTCACCCCCCACGGCGACGCCAGCCACGTCGCGAGACCGAAGACGATGCCGAATCCGGCGGCGAGCAGCGCCGGACCGTCGCGCCGCAGCGCCGAGCCGAGCGAGAACCGGCTCGTCAGGAAGTGCAGGCCGAACAGCGCCGTGACGGAGAAGCCGAACACCACACAGGTCGTCGGGTGCGTGTACGCCGCGACGATGCCGAGCAGGAACATCGCGACGCGGGCGCCCCATGACGTCCTGGCATACGGCCAGAACGCCAGGAGCATCGACAGCACGAACAGCACCGTGATGTTGTCGAGGTAGCCGACGTACGGGGTCGTCATGAACAACGCCGCCGTCGCGAGCAGCACGAGGAGGAACAGCAGACGGTCGCCGTGGACCCGGTACGCGAACGTGCCGAGCGCCATGCCCGTCAAGGCGGGGATGCCGATCATCATGAACGCGCTGAAGGTGTAGAGATCGATTCCGGCGACGCGCTGAAGGATCGATCCGTACAACGGAACCGACACGCGGTAGCCGCCGCCGAACATGTGGAACGGGCCCCAGTCCCCCGCGATGAGGCCGGGGTCGTCGTGGAGCATCAGGTTGGAGCGCCACGTGTACCACGCGGGGTCGCGCGTCGGAGCGGTGATCGACGGATCGCGCAGGAACGTCCACCCGAACGCGACGAGGATCAGCAGGAGCGCGGCGATCAACAGCGCCGGCGTCCGGAGCGCGCCTCCGCGTGCCTCGGGAACGTCGACGAGGTCGCGGTGACGAGCTTCTCTGGTCACGGTCATCTGTACAGTTGCCTCCGCGGAGCGCTCATGTGCCGGGGGATGTCAGCCCGCGCGCGCCTGCGGCAGGCACGGGAGCGCGCCAAGCATAGACGACGGCAGCGCCGCGTCGAACACCCTGTCGCCCTCGTGGCCCGGCGCCGGCACGTTGCCGCTCTTGTACGTCTGCGCCTGCGTGAGCGTCATGATGAACGACGAGATCTGTCCGAGCGTGAACCCGTTGTCGACGAGCTCGTCGTGGTCGACCCAGATCTCCGTCGGACGGACCTCCTGGAGCAGGGGCACGTCGTCGCCGTCGTCATCGAACCGTCGCTCGATCAGCGTGGTGAGCTTGTCGATGTCGATCATGAACGCTCCGCTCACGGCCGGATCGCGTTGAGCGCCGTGGTCGGCGGTGAGCACGATGACCCACCGGCCCCGCCCCACGGTGCGGTTGAGGAAGCCGACGAGCACGCGGAGCGCGTCGTCCTGCACGCGGACCGCATCGCTCATCTCGACGCCGTCCGCGCTGAACAGGTGGCCGATCGTGTCGATCGCCTTGTAGTTGAGGTACAGCAGATCGGGGACGTCGTCGCGACCGAAGTGCTCTCGCTCGATCACCGTCTCGATCAGCTTCGTCTGGTACGGCGTCCGCGCGGGCGTGTCGAACCCGTTGGCCAGCTGCTCGATCGAGTTGTCCCGCCACTTGCCGTCGAGCTGTCCGTCGGCGCGGTCGAGCGCGCGCGCGTAGGCGGTGATCGGCGGGAGCGAGTTCACGTATCGAGGCAGCGTGTAGAAGTGCGCCATGTCGGCCGTCAGGTTCCACGACGTCGCCTCGGCTCCGGCGGTCTCGCCGAACTCCTTCTCCCGGGTCACGGCGACGTCGCGATCGCCGCCGTACCACCCTGCGCCGTGGCTCATCATCATGATGTGGGCCGCGAGCGTCGCGATGCCGCCCACGATCGGGCGATTGCCGTTCGCCAGGTCGTACAGGTCCGCGAGCGTCGGCTCGATCAGGAACTGTGGACCGTTCGCGTTCGGCTTCTGGATCCGGCCGTTCACGCGGAGGTACTCGTCGACGAAGCCGTTGTCCTTCGGGAAGGCCCCCGTGCCGATGATCGAGTGACCGGTCGGCGTGTTCGAGGGCGACGACCCGACCGTCACGTGCGGAAACCACGCACCCTTCGGCAGGAGCGAGCGCAGGTACGGCCAGTCGTCCCTCCATCGGTTCAGCACGTCCATGCCAGCCGAGTCCCAGACGAGCGTGACGACGAGTGGCGGAACGGAGCGCTGCGACGCCGGCAGCAGCGCCTCCGGCCATGCACGACCGTCCGGAGCGTCGAAGGGGAAGTCGAGCAGGGCGGCGGTCGTCGGCGCGACGTCGGCGAGGGTCGCCGGCCTCGGATACACGCCGGGCCGGACGTACCCGGGTCCGTAGAGGAACAGCGGGACGTCCTGGGTGTACGCGAACGGCGAGGCGTGCGTCAGCCCGCCGTTCACGAAGTTCGGATACGCGGGGATGATCTGGATGTCACCGCTGCGGCCGGGCATGATCCCGCGCCACGTCCGAAGCAGGACGTCACGAGGGACGCTCGCGCAGACCTGGTTGGCGAGCGCCTTCGACACGATCGACGGCGTCGCGCCGGCAGGCGCCGACGCCGTCTGCGCGGACGGCGAGCCGGCCCTCGCGGCGTGGCGATCGCCGCCCGCGCAGGCTGCGGCGACGGCGCAGAGGACGAGTGC
>JBKPTC010000154.1:0-18820 GCA_046735355.1 bacterium | reverse complement strand
CCGCCTTGTCCGTCACGATCGCCGGGTTCTTGCCGCCCATCTCGCAGATGACCGGCTTGGGGAAGTCCTTCGCGAAGTTCTTGTAGATCCCCATCCCGACCTCGTACGAACCGGTGAAGGTGATGCCGGCGACGTCGGGGTGGTTCACGATCTCGTCGCCGACGACCGAGCCGGGGCCGCTCAGGAAGTGGAAGGCGCCCTTCGGCACGCCGGCCGCCATGTAGATCTCGTACAGCTTCAGCCCGGTGAACACGCCCATGTGCGCCGGCTTGAAGACGACCGTGTTGCCGGCGACGAGCGCGCCGCTGCTCGGCCCGGCGGCGAGCGCCATCGGGAAGTTGAACGGGCTGATGATCGCCCACACGCCGAACGGCCGCAGCACGTCGTAGTACTCGCCCGGCGACCCCATCGACTGCATCGGCTTGGTGAACCCGTCGCTCTGCTCCATCTCGTTGGCGTTCCACCGGAGCAGGTCGGCCGACTCCTCGACGTCGCCGAGCGCCTCGAGCCGGTTCTTGCCGACCTCCATCGCCATCAGCGCCGACAGCTCGTTCCGCTGCTCGCTCATCAGGTCCGCGGCCCTGCGGATGAGCGCGACGCGCTCCTGCCACGGCGTGTTCGCCCACGTCGGGAAGAACTCCTTGGCGGCCCGGACGGCATCGCGAACGTCCTCGCGCGTGCCTTGCGCGAACTCGCCGATGACCGATCCGTCGATCGGCGACGTCGCCTGCTTGAACCCGGACCCGTCGCGCGCCTCGCCGTTCACGAACAGCTGGTGCTTCTGGCCGAGCCAGGACCTGGCCGTCTCGATCCCCCGGTCGTAGAGCGTGTGCAGTTCCTCGTTGTCCGCGGACATCGTCGCGTACGTGATGCGGAAGCCCTGCTCTGCCATCGGAACGCCTCCTTCTTCGACCTCTTCGGCGACGCGCTTCGGCGAAGACGCCGGAATGCCCTGTTGAGAGCCCCTCTATGGTAGCCGCGTCCGATCGCAGCGCACCTCGCGATTCGGGTCCCGCGCGTCGAAACTGACCGCCGGATATCGAGAATCGCCGGGAGGCCCGGCGTATCATCGGCCTCCCTTGAGGCTCGTGACCTTCGACCGGTGGGGGCACCGGCGACTGGGAGCGTTCCTCTGGGGGGAGGTCGTGGACCTGCCGGACGCCGTCGGGCACCCCGCCTTCCCCACCACGATGGAGGCGCTCGTCGCTCGCAACGGGGGAACGGTGCTCGACGCCGCCCGGGCCGCCCTCGAACGACACGAGGTCGAGTCGTGCGTCGTTCCGGATGCCCGGCTGCTCGTGCCGCTGCTTCCGGCTTCGTACCGAAGCGACGACATCGAAGAGGCGACGAGACGGATCGCCGGCCCCGACGCCGAGGTGCCGTGGCCCCGCGGCGCCGGATGGCTCGACTACGTTCCCAAGGTCGCCGCCGTGCTGCGACGAACCGTGCCGCGGGGCGATGCCGAGGCCGCAGAGACGTCGGTGTTCGGCTACACCCTCGTCAACGACTGGGCCGCCCGCGACGCGACCGGCGATCCGACGTCCTACGCGGAGCCACTGCCGTTCGCGATCGGACCGTGCATCGTCACGCCCGACGAGGCCGACCCGCAGACCATGACGCTCACCGTCCGAGTCGATGGCGAGCAGTGGGCCAAGGGGAACCTGAACGGAACGGCCCGCAACCTGCTCTCCACGGTCGTCGCCGCCTCGCGTCTCGACGAGCTCACCGCCGGCGAGACGTTCGCGGCGAGCCCGTTCGACGTGCACCGCCACGAGCAACGGGTGTGGCCGGGCGCGACGATCGAGCTCGAGGCTGAGGGCATCGGCGTGCTCCGCAACCGCGTCGCCCGCCCCGCTTGACCGCACGGGGCTCGGCGGTCGCCTTTCGATCGCGCCTCACTGCACGCAGAACTCGTTGCCCTCTGGGTCCTGCATCACGACCCAGTGGTCGCCTCGCTCCTCGAACTCGCGGACCGTGGTCGCACCGAGCGTCTCGAGGCGCTCGACGCTGCGGGCGACCCTGCGCCGGCGCTCGTCGTCTGGCGCGTCGCGCGGGCCGCCGGCGTTGACGTCGACGTGGACGCGATTCTTGACGGTCTTCGGTTCGGGAACGCGTTGGAACAGGATGCGCGGACCGGCGCCGTCCGGATCGACGACGGCGCTCAGCGAGTTCCACTCGGTCTCCGGAACCCCCGTGTCGTGGAGGAACGCCTCCCACGAGGCGAACCCCTCGGGCGGGGGTTGCACGACGTAGCCGAGCGCGGCCGCCCAGAACGGCGCCAGCGTTCCGGGGTCGGCACAGTCGATGACGACCTGGACGGGTGTCGCCATTACTTCCTGCCGGCCGCCTTCCGCGCCGCGCCGCGCTCGGCCGCCTTGCGCTTCTCGGTGTCCTTCTTCTTCCGCTCGCGATCGTGCGCCCAGCGCACCTTCGCCCTGTCTCCTCTACCCATATGGACTCCTTCTCTTCGCGCTACCGGTTCGCTACTCGAGCGCCTGTGTTCACGGGAACCAGGTTTCTGCGGTGTCTGAGTTTCTGCGCTCCGCTACGTGAGCGGTTCATCGTCGTCGCCGCCTTGCGCGAGCTCGGCGCTCCGCTTGCGCGCGGCGTCGATCGCGTTCAGGAACGCGGCCCGAACGCCCGTCTCCTCCAGGATCCGGATGGCCGCGATCGTCGTACCGCCCGGCGACGTGACCATCTCGCGGAGCTCGACCGGATGCTTGCCCGTGTCGCGAAGCATCTTGGCCGACCCGAGCATCGTCTGGATGATCAGCTCGGTCGCGACGTCCCGCGACAGGCCGAGCAGGATGCACGCCTCGATCATGGCCTCGGCGAGCAGGAAGAAGTACGCGGGACCGCTGCCGCTCGTCGCGGTGATCGCGTCGAGGTGCGTCTCGGGCAGCCGCAGAACGCGCCCGACGTACCCGAGCAGCTCCTCGGCGACGGAGAGGTGCTTGTCGTCGGCGTGCGCGCCCGCGGCGACCACCGACATCGCCTCGTCCACCAAGACGGCGACGTTCGACATCACGCGCACCACCGGAACGCCGGCGGGAAGGTGCTTCTCGACGAACGAGGTCCGGATCCCGGCCGCGAAGCTGATGACGAGTTGATCCGGCCGGACGATCCCGGCGATCTGCTCGAGCAACGTCTCCATGTCCTGCGGCTTCACCATCACGACGAGCGTGTCCGCGCCGTGGGCGGCGTCGGTGTTGGAGAGCGTGGTCGTGACGCCGTAGCGGTCGGCCAGCTCACGAGCGCGCTCCTCGCGCCGGGCGGTGACGGTGATCTCGTCGGCCGAGCGGCCGCCGGATCGGATGAGGCCGGACACGAGCGCCTCCCCCATCTTGCCGCCGCCGAGGAACGCGACCTTCCGTCCGTCGCTCATCTGACGATCATCTCCAGAACCGCACGAGGTTGGATGCGAAGAACCACATGTTGGCAGGCCGCTCGGCGAGCCGTCTCGTCAGGTAGGGATACCACTCGGTCCCGTACGGAACGTAGACGCGCACCGGCAAGCCGTCGGCCGCGAGCCGGGTCTGCAGATCGCGCCGGACGCCGTAGAGCATCTGGTACTCGACGTGCGACGGATCGATGCGTTCGCGTTCGACGTACCGACGAGCGCCGTCCAGCAGCTTCGGATCGTGCGTCGCGACGTGCACGGTGTGTCCCCGCGACGTCAGCGTCGCGAACAGCTGCGCGAACGCCTGATCGACCTCGCGCCGCGACCCGAGCGCCACCTCCGGCGGCTCGAGGTACGCCCCCTTGACGAGCCGCACGATCGAGCCGGACGGCAGGGCGTCGACGTCGGCGGGCGTTCGATGCAGATACGCCTGGAGGCAGACGCCGACGCCGTCGTGACATTCGCGAAGGTCGCGGAAGATCTCGAGCGTTCGATCGACGTACGCGGAGCTCTCCATGTCGATCATCACGAGGATGCGGCCGGCCGCGGCGGCCGCCAGGACCTGCTCGACGTTCGCCGTCGCCAGCTCGTTGGAGAAGTCGAGCCCGAGCTGCGTCAGCTTGACCGAAACGTACGCGTCGACGTCGCCCTCGGCCGCGATCCGCTCGACCGCGCGGACGAAGTCGCGAACCGCCTGCGCGGCGTGCTCGGGCGCCTCGACGTTCTCTCCGAGGTGGTCGAGGACCGCGCCGATCCGCTCGCGATGCAGCGACCGGCAGACCGCGATGGCGTCGTCGAGGTGCTCGCCGGCGACGAACCGCGACGCCACGGCGCGTCCGATCGGCGAGCGCGCGATCGCGCGGAACCATCCCGATCGCGTCACGGCGAGGACCGGGCCTCGCAGGACGGGTCCGTTCATGCGTCGGCGCGCGAGCCCTCGTCGGCGTCCGGGGCGCCGACGCCGATGCCGCCGCGGAGGAGATCCGTGAACTCCCGGATGCGCACGTCGCGCCGATCGGGATGGAACGGCTTCCGGTGCACGAGCCCGGGATCGAGCTCCTCGCTTCCGAGCGCGTCCTGGAAACGCTCGGCCACCCAGTCGAGCATCGAGGCGATCATGTCGACGTCCACGTCCGAGCGCAGCTCGCCGCGCCGGACGCCGAACTCGACGAACTCGAGCGTGCCGTACGGATCCTCGCTGCGCATGTACCGGTTGATCGGGCGCCGGAGGCCGAGCCCGGTGTCGTACCGGCCGATCATCGCCACGCGGTTGGGAACCCACGCCTCGGTGAGGGCCTCCTCGGTCCGCTGCAGCCAGTACTCGAGAACCGCCCAGAACCCGCCCTCGCGCGCGTCGTCGGGCGCGTCGAGCCACGCCGGCAGCATGCTGACGGCCTTCTGGTACGCGGCCAGGAACAGACCCTCCTTGTTGCCGAAGTGCAGGAAGACCGTCCCCTTGGCGACGCCGACCTCGGCCGCGATGTCCTCGACGCGCGCGCCGCGATAGCCGTGATCGGCGAAGTGGCGCATCGCCACGTCGAGGATGAGCTCACGCTTGGCCTGCGTCTCGGGCGACGTCGCGTGCTCGGTTCCCACCGGACGAACGGTACGGGCTGCGACCGCCGGTCACAAGCGGCGGAACGGCCTCAGCCGCCGTCGGGCTGCAACACGACCTTGATGACGTCGTCGTCCTTGTACTTCATCGCGCGGTAGCCGTCGGGCGCCCGGTCGAGCGGGACGACGTGGGTCAACGGCAGCGTGCCGTCGCCGTACTGCGGGCGGAAGCGAGCAGAAAAGAAAGAACCCGAGGGACCTTCGGCTCGCCGGGAACCGAAGCTCCCAACCACCGTCAGCCCCTCGGGCTCGGTTGCCCCGAGCAACCTCGTGCGACTGTCTCGGTTCGCGAGGCGGTAGACCCTTTCGTTGGGCTTTGGGGCGTCCCGAGCCTCCCCGATCGCACAGCTAGTTGGCCTTCCCAACCGTACGACCAAGTGCGCCCAGTTCGCCTTACGGCTTTCCCAGGGGTCCCCGCTTCGGTTCCCTGACTCAACCGCTCCGGCTGCTCGGAGCAACGCGGACGTTAACCATGGCCCCGGGGTCAGTCAAACGGACATCGGCGCAGGTCAGACGGTATATCCGCAGGTAGAGCGACCGAACGAAAGAGTGACAAGAACGTGGCCGCCCGGCCAACGTCCGGCGACGCCCCGCGGCGCTCACCGGCCACCACGCTCACCGGCCCGCACGCTCACCGGGCCGCGCCGCCGCGCTCGACCGCCTCGCGCGTCACGCTCATCACGACGCGGTCCACCCACTCGCCGCCGCGGAACGAACGACGCTCGAGCGTCGCATCGATCTCGAACCCGCACGCGCGGTACGACCGGATCGCACGCTCGTTCGTCGCGAGCGACCACAGCTCGATCCGCTCGAGATCGAATCGCTCGAAGGCGAACCGGACGAGCGCTCGGACGGCATCGCGTCCGAGACCGCGGCCCCAGGCGCTCGGCTCGCCGATGAACACGTACAGCGAGCAGATCCGGTCGCGCGGGCGGAACGCGTTCAGACCGACCCGTCCGATCGGCCGCCCGTCGACCTCGATCACGAACGGATGCCCCTCCTTCTCGGCGCGCACCTCCGAGTCGGCGATGTCGGCCAGCGAGAAGGGCCGGTCGTAGTCCATCCACCACCACACCTCTGGATCGTTCTGCCAGACGGCGATGAGCGGATGATCCCGCGGCTCGACGGGGCGCAGCGCGACGCGATCGCCGGTGATCACGCGGCGAGCGGGTCGGGCCGGCGCTGGGCCAGGAGCTCTCGGTACACGGCGTCGATCTCGGCGGCCGTGGCGTCCCACGAGAAGCGCATCGAGTGGCGAACCGCGGCCTCGGACATCGCCGCGGCGCGCCGGCGGTCGCCGAGGAGCGCGAGGAGCCGCTCGGCATGATCGGCCGGGTCGTGGCCCTCGACGAGGAAGCCGGTGACGCCGTCGACGACCGAATAGCGGAGCCCGCCGACCGCCGACGCGACGACGGGCGTGCCGCACGCCTGCGCCTCGAGCGCGACGAGCCCGAACGACTCCGACCGCGAGGGCACGAGCAGCGCGTCCGCCGCGGCGTAGAAGTCGGCGAGCCGGAGCTGCGGCTGCGGCGGGAAGAACATGACCCGATCGGCGACGCCGAGCGCCGACGCGAGGTCGGCCAGGCGAGCCATCTCGGCGCTCGCGCCCGCACCGCTCGGTCCGCCCACCACGGCCAGGACGAGGTCGTCGGTTCCGCGCGCGGCCCTCGACACGGCCTCGGCGAGCGTTCGAACCGCGATGTCGGGCGCCTTGTGCGGCTGCAACCGGCCGACGAACAGCGCCAGCCGAACGCCCGTGAGATGCAGCCTGGCCTTCGCCTCGTCGCGTGGCCGCGGCGAGAAGACCCCGTGATCGACGCCGGGCGGAGCGAGCCGCACGCGTCCGGGATCGGCGCCGTACAGCCCGACGAGCTGCGACGCCTCCGCCGGCGTGGCCGCCATGATGCGATCGGCCTCGGCGATCACGGCCTGCTCGCCGTCGAGCCGAACCACCGGCTCCGGACGCTCGTCGCGCGCGAGCGAGTAGTTCTTGACCTTCCCGAGCGTGTGGAACGATGCGACGAGCGGAACGCTCCACAGCTCCTTGGCGCCGCGACCGACCCATCCAGACAGCCAGTAGTGCGAGTGCACGACGTCGTAGCCGCCCTCCACCCGTCCCCGCGCGAGCACGCCGCCGAGGAACTGTGGGAGGTACCGGGGCAGCTCCTCCTTCGGTACCGGCGCGCACGGACCGGCCTTGACGCGGACGATGCGTGTGCCCGGCGCGATGTCCTCCACCTCGCGGAGATCCTCGCCGCGGCATCGCGTGAAGACGTCCACGTCGAGCCCGCGTGCGGCCAGCCGCTCGGCCGCGGCGCGGATGTACACGTTCATCCCGCCCGAGTCGCCGGTCCCCGGCTGATCGAGCGGCGAGGTGTGCAGGCTGACGACCGCGATCCGCGGCCGTTCATCTCGGTGCGCCATGTCGCTCGATGCTACGCGAGGATGCGCGGAGCGATGCTGGCGCGAGCGACCGTGTCAGCGGCGAAGGCGCACGTCGGTCTCGAGCTCGCCGACGCGTTCGCCGCCGCCCGTGACCCACGGGTGCGCGAACCGGTCGAGCTCGGACATCTGGTCGCGCGTGAGGGCGTCCAGCAGCTCGAGCGTTCGAAGCAGCGCGGGCGGCGCGGCGCGATCGCCGCCATCGGCGACCTTGACCGCCACGCCGATGCCTCGCTCGAGATCGGCGGCGCAGATCAGCGCCTCGGCGCCGGACTTCACGATCAGCGACCCGGCGACGTCCATGATCGCGGTGTCCTCTCGTCTCCGGCCGGCGACGAGGTACGGGTTCGCGCGCATCGCCAACACCGCGCGCGCGGCGAACGGCTCGAGCGGCCCGAGCCGCTCCGGCCGGGCCAGGCGGGCGAACAGCGTCGCGATCGCGGATAGCGGCATTCCGAAGACCGGCGCGCCGCATCCGTCCACGCCGATCTCGACGTCATCCAGATCCGTCGCGGATCGAACCGCGGACGTGATCCGCTTCTGGAGCGGATGCGACGGACGCAGGTACGTCTCGAGCCGCCAGCCGGACGATGCGCTCGCGACGACCATGCCTGCGTGCTTGCCCGAGCAGTTGTGGCGGATCCGGCTCGGCGCGCGGACGCGCGACGCGGCCTCGCGATCGAGCGGCCATCCGGCGGTGTTGCGGAGCGCGCCCTCGTCGAGTCCGGCGGTTGCGAGCAGGCTCCGAACCACGCGGACGTGCACCGCCTCGCCGTTGTGCGACGCGCACATCAGCGCGACCTGTCGATCCGAGAGCGCGTGGCCGATCGACGACAGCGAGACGGCGGCCTGCACCGGCTTCATCGACGACCGCGCGAACACCATCCGCTGCGGATCGCCGGCGCGCGCGACCAGCCGGCCGCGCTCGTCGGCCACGGCGACGTGGATCTCGTGCTCGGACTCCTGGAGCCCGTTGCGGACGACGCGAACGAGCGATTGACGGTCGGTGGTCATGCGGTGGGGCGAGGCTACCCAGTGGGCAGCAGGTCTCGCGCGACCGTCCACAACGGCGACGGCTCTTCGTGGACGAGATCGACGAACACCTTCACGACCTCGGGATCGAACTGCGTTCCCGCGCCGCCGGAGATCTCCTCGAGCGCGCGATCGACGGTCAGCGCCTTTCGGTACGGCCGGTCGCTCGTCATGGCGTCGAACGAGTCGGCGATGGCGAAGATCCGCGCGGCGAGCGGGATGTCGTCGCCGACCAGGCCCTCGGGATAGCCGCGGCCGTCGAACCGCTCGTGGTGATGGCGGATGACGAGCGCCGCGTCGCCGAGGAACCGGATCGGCGCGACGATCTGCGCGCCGATCGTCGGGTGCGCCCGCATGACATCCCACTCCGAGGCGGACAGCGGGCCGGCCTTGCACAGGATCGACTCCGGGATCCCGACCTTGCCGATGTCGTGGAGGAAGAAACCGTAGCCGAGCTCGGGGCCCTCGGCGAGCGCGGCGTCGATGCGCGCCGCGAGCGCAACGCCGTAGGCGCGTGTCCGCTCGAGGTGGCCCCGAGTCGTGCGGTCCTTCGCCTCGACGACCTGGGCGAGGCTCGTCATCGTCGCGAGATAGGTTTCCTGCAGGTTCTCGAGCACCCGTTCGAGCTCGGCGCTCCGCTCGCGCTCGAGGTGG
This sequence comes from bacterium, assembly GCA_046735355.1. GTDB lineage: Bacteria > Actinomycetota > UBA4738 > UBA4738 > HRBIN12 > DATAEU01. Next base: position 9,678 of record JBKPTC010000154.1, on the reverse strand, counting down.
TAGAGCTCGCCGAGCTCACGCGCGAAGACGATGAGCTGCTCGTACACGGCCGGGCGCTCCGGGTCGTGGAACGCGCTGGTCAGCTCGTCGGGGATGCGGGGAAGGGTGTCCATCTCGTCGAGGAAGCTCCGGGTCGCTCGTTCGCCTTCCGTGGCGGTCGGGGGCCGCACCATACCCCACGGTTCGGCCGCGGAGGTGGAGGCAAGCGTCGCCGTTCTGCGGGGTTCCGGTCCATAGGGAACCCGGGGCAACCGAGCATCCCCCGGTCGTCCGAGTGCCTTGGCCGCGGAGCCGTCCGCCGTGACGGTCGGGCGTTCAGGACAGGACCAGGGACGGATCCTGCTTGTACCGTCGCTTGAGCTCGTCCTGCAGCCGGTCGAGGACCTCGATCACGCGCGTCCGCCGCTCCGAGACCTCGTGCTCCTCGGCGGCAAGGACCTCGACCGCGGCCGCGAGCCGGTCGTCGTCGAGGGCCCCCGGATCCGACAGGCCGGCGTCGGCCACCAGCCGCTCGACGCGTCGACGGGCCAGGAGCATCTCCTCCTCGGGGATGCCCACGCGGACCGCCTCGCCGCGCGAGGAGCCGTGCGCGTCGCCGGCCAGGATCGTCGAGAGGCGCTCGACGAGCGGCTCGTCATCGGTGCCGGCGCCGCGGCGGTCCACCTCGGCGCGCAGGATCTCGGCGCGGCCCTGGACGAGACGGCGGAGCAGTGAGAGGTATTCGCGCTCGGCAAGGCATTCGTCCCTGCGCGCGCGGAGGTCGTCGAGCGACAGCGCCTCGAGGTCGTCGGCGTACGACGGGTCGAGGATCCGGTCGATGCGGCGGTTCCCGTTCGGCTCGGACAACGGAGCTCCTTGGGTGCGCGGGTCGGACGGCATGGTACTCCTCGCCGAGGCCGCGACGTCAGTCGCCGATCGGGGGATGCGTTGGCTCGGTCCGGCCGTGAGCTAGCGCGGCGATCGACGCCGCGCGATGCGACGGCCGCCGCCGTCCGCCGCGGGGCCACGGCTATCCTGCCGCGCGTGACGGAGCCGTTTGCGGCGTTCGAGGGCAGGCTCGTGCGGCTCCGGGCGTACGAGCCGGCGGACATGGCGCCGCTCGCGGCGCTGTTCTCCGAGCCCGACGTCCTCGAGGGCATCACGTGGCCGATGCCCGAGTCGGCGGCGCATCACGCGAGGTGGGTCGAGGACGCTCGCGGAAGCGAGACCGAGCTGCGCTTCGTCATCGAGCGCCTCGGAGACCGGCGCTCGATCGGCGCGTGCGGCCTGATGGGGATCGACGTCGCCGTCCGTCGAGCCGACCTCGGGATCTGGGTCGGCAAGCCGTACTGGAACGCCGGATACGGGACGGACGCCGTTCGAACGCTCTGCCGGTACGCCTTCCGGTTCCTCAACCTGCAGCGCGTGGGGCTCGACCTCGTCGCGACCAACGACCGAGCGCGGCACGCCTACGAGAAGGTCGGGTTCGTCGTGGAAGGGACCCGGCGTCGCGCGGAGTTCGCGCGCGGCCGGCACGCCGACTCGCTCGTCATGGGACTGCTCGTCGAGGACTTCGTCGACGACACGCCCGAGCGAGAGCTAGACCTCAACGCGTAACGCGCGTCGCACGCGCGCGACGCCCTACCCGGCGGTCTGCGCCTGCATCGCCTGGATCAGGATGTCGGCGACCTCGGGGCGCGAGAACTCCTGGGGCGGCCGCTCGCCGTTTCGAAGCATCTCTCGGACCTTGGTTCCCGACAGGATGACGCGGTCGTCGTCACCGTGCGGACACGTCTTCGGAGAGCCCATCCCCTCGCACCGCAGGCAGTAGAACGAGTGCTCGAATCGCAGCGGCGTGATGCCGAGCTCGCCGGTTTCGAACTCGTCGAAGATCTTCTGCGCGTCGTAGGTGCCGTAGTAGCTGCCGACACCGGCGTGGTCGCGGCCGACGATGAAGTGCGTGCAGCCGTAGTTCTTGCGCGCGATCGCGTGCCAGATGGCCTCCTTCGGCCCGGCGTAGCGCATCGCGGCCGGAAACACGGAGACCATCGCGCGGTCCTTGGGGTAGTAGCCCGCGAACAGGACCTCGTAGCAGCGCATGCGGACGTCGGCCGGAACGTCGTCGCCCTTGGTCGCGCCGACGAGCGGATGGACGAGCAGGCCGTCGACGATCTCGAGCGCGCACTTCTGTATGTACTCGTGCGCGCGGTGGATGGGGTTCCGCGTCTGGAACCCAACGACGGTCCTCCATCCCCGGCGCGCGAACTCGGCACGCGTCTGCGCCGGCGTCAGCCGGTAGTCGACGAAGTCGTCGTGCGACGGAAGCTCGATGACGCGGACGGTTCCCGCGAGGCAAAAGTCGCCGGCGGCGTGGAGCGCCTTGACGCCCGGGTGCTCGAGGTCCTCGGTTCCGAACACCGACCGCGCCTCGGCCGCCTTGTCGCGTTCGAACGTCTCGGACAGCTCGAGGATCGCGAGGGGCGCCGCGCCGTCGGCCGGAACGAGCGCGACGGCATCCGACCGGCCGATGCGCTTGACGTCCTGCTCGCTCGCCGACAGCGTTACCGGGATGGTCCACGCCAAGCCGCCGGAGAGGCGCATCGTCTCGAGGATCGAGCGGTAGTCGCGCCCGCCGACGAAACCGGTCAGCGGCGACAGCGCGCCGACCGCGAGCATCTCGAGGTCCGAGAGCTCGCGCTCGCTCACAACGAGCTTCGGATGGTTCCCCGCGTCCTCACGCGCAGCGTCGCGCTCGGACGCGGGAACGAGGAGGTCGACGAGGGTGCCGCCGTGCGGCGCGATCGTCTCGGAACCGTCGGGAGTCATGCTTCGCCTTTCGCCGGAACGGGGGTCGCTCGTCGTGCGGGCACAGGATAGCCGGGGCATCGCGGCGCCAGCCGGCCGGCTGCTCGAGTTGCGTTCGCGTGAACGACCGTCGGTATACTCCAGGCCTCTCCCCCGAAGGCGGCCCCAGCCCATGCACACACTCCTTGCGCCGGACGAGCTTCGAGCGCTCAACACGCGGTTCGAGACCGAGGCGCCGGCCGAGATCGTTCGGTGGGTGCTCGAGGACTCGGGGCTCGAGCGCGTCGCGATCGCGTCGGCGTTCCAGGCCGAGGGCACGTGCGTCATGCACATGGCGACGCTCGTGCGGCCGGACGTGCCGATCCTGTTCCTCGAGACCGGCTTCCAGTTCGCCGAGACGCTCGCCTTCAAGGCGCAGCTCACCGAGCGCCTCGGGCTCAACGTGGTCGATCTCGTCGGCGAGCACACGGTCGAGTCGCAGGAGCGCGCGTTCGGACCGCGCCTGTTCGAGCGCGATCCCGCGCTCTGCTGCGACATCAACAAGGTGCGCCCGATGTTCGAGGCGCTCCGAGGCCTGGACGCGTGGGTCACCGCGTTCCGCCGGAACTCGTCTCCGACTCGGGCGACCACCCCGATCATCGACCAGTACGAGCTCGAGCCGGGCCGGTTCATCACGAAGGTGAATCCGGTCGCGACGTGGAGCCGCCGCGACACGTGGGCGTACCTGAAGGCGAACGACCTTCCGCACAACCCGCTGTACGACCTCGGCTACGCGTCGATCGGATGCGCCCCGTGCACGCGCATGCGGTTCGCCGACGAGCCCGAGCGCGCCGGTCGCTGGGCGGGCATCTCCAAGTGGGAGTGCGGCATCCACCAGCGCGAGAGCGCCGGTCAGGACGTCGTCCGGCTCGACTGATCGTTCGTGCCGCGGGGCCGCGCGCGACCCCGCCGGCGCCGGACGCCTACGCGACGACCCAGAGCGCGTCGCGCGCGAGCGTGACCTCGAGCGAGGTGCGGTCCTCCATCACGTCGCCGTCGACCTGCACGGGGAAGGCCTCGGCCGAGGAGATCCGCACCGCCGAGGCGTTGTGCCAGTAGTCGATGTCCCGGCCGCGCACGTGGCGAGCCGAGCCCAACACCTGCCAGGCGATGCGCAACACGCTTCGCCTCGGCAGGTACCGCGCCGACAGGACGTCGAGCCCGGCGTCCAGCGAGGCGTCGGGCGTCACGCGGACCGCGCGGTCCTTGTAATAGGTGTACGGATCGGTGCGGCCGATCATCACCGACAGCGATGGCATCGGGTCGCCGTCGTCGACGCGCACCGCGAGGTCGGGCGCCTTCCCGGCGTAGCTCGAGATGAGCTCCCACGCGACCGACCGGAACGCCGCGCGCTCGAACTTGGCCTTGCTCTTCGGGAAGCGCGCCTCGAGGCGCTTCATCGCCGCCGCATCGATCCCCGCGCCGCAGTTGACCGCGAAGTAGCGCTCCTCCGCGCGCCCCAGGTGCATGCGGCGCGCGTCGCCGTCGAGCGCGCGCGAGATGAGGACGCCGGTCGCGTCGACGGGGTCGAGCGGCATCTCGAGCGCGCGCGCGAGGATGTTCGTCGCGCCGCCCGGCAGCACGCCGAGCGCCGTGTCGGTACCGACGAGGCCGTTCAGCGCCTCGTTGATCGTGCCGTCGCCCGAGAACACGACGACGAGGTCGATGCCGTCGGCCGCCGCGTCGGCGGCCATCTCGGTGGCGTGTCCGCGCTCGACCGTCTCGAGCACCTCGAGCTTGAAGTCGGCCGACAGCGCCTTCTCGATGACCGCGAGCGTCGAACGCGACACCGTCCGCGCGACGGGGTTGACCACGAGCAGGACGCGGTGGAAGCGATGCGACACGATCGACCGAGTATCCCAGGCGCGTGCATCGCGCCGGCAGATCCGACGAGCCGGCCCGGCGCGTGTCAGCCGCCGGAGACGGGTGGAAGCAGCGCGAGCTCCTGGCCTTGCGCTACCGGCGTCGTCGCCTCGGCGCGCTCGCCGTCGACGACGATCGACCCGGCTCCAGCGACGCGCGCGAATCGGTCGCCGTAGCGCGAGGCGAGCGCCGAGACGACCTCGCCCGCCGTCTCGCCCTCGGCATCGACCTCCGACGCGCCGGCGAGCTCGCGCAGCGCCGCGAACAGACGCACCTTCACGACGGCCATCGCACCACGCTCGTCGAGACCCGAGACCGCATCGGTCGAAGGGTAGCGCCGGACGGGCCGCTGGTACCCTCGCACGGGTCGTGGCGCCGTCCGTGCTCCTCACCGACCGGTCCCCGCACGTCGTGCTTCCCGCCCTCGCGGACGCCGGCGTCGAGATCAAGACCGACGACCTCTCGGTCGCGGCGATCGACGCCGTTCTCGCACTGTCGCCGGAGCTGCTCCTCGTCGACGCCGTCGAGAACGCCGCCCACGCGCACGTGGTGCTCCGCGCGCTCCGTGACCGTCGCCCGGCCGCCGCGGTCGTCGTCGTCGTCGATCGCGCCGATCTCGAGCGAGCGGCATGGGAGGACGTCGCGGACGAGCTGCTGTTCCCCGGCGCGCCGGCGGCCGAGATCCGCGTCCGGCTGGCGATGCTCCGGCGCCGTTCGGCATCGGACGAGGGATCGACGATCCGGCTCGGCCCGCTCGTGCTCGACGTCGACACCTACCGCGCCACCGTCGCCGGCCGCAGCCTGGATCTGACGTTCAAGGAGTTCGAGGTGCTGCGCTTCCTGACGTCGCGCCCCGGCCGCGTCTGCACGCGACCGACGCTGCTTCGCGAGGTGTGGGGCTACGACTTCTACGGGGGCACGCGGACCGTCGACGTGCACGTCCGCCGCTTGCGAGCCAAGCTCGGCCCGGAGCACGAGAACCTCATCGAGACGGTTCGCGGCGTCGGCTATCGCGCCGCCGACGGCTGACGCACGAGGCGGCCGTATCGGCCGAACGCTCGGTCAGGCGACGCGCTTGACGATCGCGACGATGATGCCGATCACGAGCGCGATCGCGACGATGATGAAGATCAGCGCTCCGGAGATGAGGCCTGCGAGCATGCCGGACTCCTTCTTGTTGGAGATATCACCGTCATCCTTCCCCCTCGCCGAGCGCTTCACGCCATGCCGGTCCGGCCCACACGAATGCGCGGCGCATGACGCTTGTCCGGGGGCGGACCGGCCGAGCACCCCGCGTCCAGGGCGCGCCCCGAGCGCACCGAATGCCGGCACGAACACAGCGATCCCCGTCGTCACCCTGAAGGTCGCCGTCGAGCGCCGTGGCGGGGAGGCTCGGTCGGCGCCATCCAGACCGGGTCACCCGGCGGGGACGGCTCGTCCATCCGCGGTCTGCCCGAGCGCGGCGCCGACGCGATCGAACGGCGGAAGGGCGTCGAGCGGTGGCGATGTGGCGACGTCGACGAACGCGGCCAGCGACAGCGGCGAGTCGTCGATACGCCAGCGATACGCCTTGTCGACGTCGAAGTACAGGACCGCCTCGACGTCGGTCCAGCGAGCGATCGTCGACGCGGCCGCGCCGATCCAGGCCGCCCTCCGGCCGGGCGAGCCCGGGTCGTCCTGCACCCCGAACTCGGGAACGACGAGCGGCACGCCGCGCTCGCGAGCGAACGCGCGCGCGGGCTCGACGATCGACGCGAAGGATCGCCACCTCGAGCCCGCGCGCCCCGGATACCAGTTGTACGCATCGACGCCGAGCGCGTCGACGTACGTGTCGCCCGGATAGAACGACGCGGCTCTCGCCGCCCCGGCGTCGAACGACGAGCTCATCAGCGTGCAGACGAACGCGACGTTCGCCGCGCCCTCCTCCCGGAACACGTCGACGACGTGCCGGTACGCGGCGACGAACTCGGCCGGCGCTCCGTACGAGGCGTCGTTCTCCGGCTCGTGGTTGAACGACAGGTACATCGGCGACCCGAACGCGCGGACGGCGTCGGCCCTGCTCCGGATCCACTCGTCGTACCGACCGGCGGCGATGTCCGCCCACGGCGTCACCGTCCCGCGGCCGGTGAGCGGCGTCCACGACACGAACAGCAGATGACCGGCCGCGGCGCTCGCCTCGTCCTCGGTGGTCGGAAACGCGTCCCACCAGCGGTGATAGATCCGCTCCACGGCGAGCGGGCGCCCCATCATCCGCTCGAGCGCGGCGACCCGCTCGGCGGCCGACCGGCCATTGCCCGCTTCGATCCGCGCGCCGAGATAGGCGCCGGTCGTCGGAAACAGCACCGCCGGCGGGGCCGAGCCCGCGTCGGCGACGGACGCGACGGGCGGGAACCACGCGACCAGCGCGGCGACGAGAGCGAGCGCCACGCGGACCGATCGGGGAAGGCGTGCGACCCGATGCATCCGTCCGACGGTACCCGTGGTCGAGCGTTACGAAGTGTTAACGCGGCCGAAACGCGGGCGCCGCCGGCCCGGCGTACGTTGGCGCCGCCGCCGAACAGACGTGGACGCGGGCGGCGGAAGGGGGAAGGCGCGGTGGCTGCGACGCCCAAGGACGTCCTGCAGCTGGCCCGGGGCGAGGAGGTGCAGATCGTCGATCTGCGCTTCTCCGACCTCCCCGGCCTGATGCAGCATTTCTCGATCCCGGTCTCGGAGCTGACGGAGGACAGCTTCGCCGACGGGCTCGGCTTCGACGGATCGTCGATCCGCGGGTTCCAGGAGATCCAGGAGTCGGACATGCTGCTCGTGCCCGATGCCTCGACCGCCTACCTCGATCCGTTCACGAAGCATCGGACGCTGAACCTGCACTGCTTCGTGAAGGACCCGGTGACGGGCGAGATGTACACGCGGGACCCGCGCTTCATCGCGCGCAAGGCCGAGCTGTACCTCAAGCAGACGGGCATCGCCGACACGTCGTTCTGGGGACCGGAGTGCGAGTTCTACATCTTCGACTCGGTCCGGTTCGATCAGAACCAGCACGAGGGCTACTACCACCTCGATGCGGTGGAGGGCGTCTGGAACTCCGGTCGCGACCGGGAGCTCGACGGCACGCCGAACCTCGGCTACAAGCCGCGGTACAAGGAGGGCTACTTCCCCCTGCCCCCCATGGACCACTTCCAGGATCTTCGCTCCGAGATGGTGCTGAACCTGGCCGCCGTCGGCATCGACACCGAGGTGCATCATCACGAGGTCGGTACGGCGGGGCAGGCCGAGATCGACTTCCGGTACGGCACGCTGCTCGCCACGGCGGACAACGTCATGAAGTTCAAGTACGTGGTGAAGAACACGGCGCGCGCCGAAGGCAAGACGGTGACGTTCATGCCGAAGCCGATCTACATGGACAACGGCTCCGGGATGCACACGCACCAGAGCCTCTGGAAGGACGACGACAACCTGTTCTGGGACGAGGTCGGCTACGCGCAGATCTCCGACCTCGCGCGCTGGTACATCGGCGGGCTGATCGCCCACGCACCGTCGCTGCTCGCGTTCACGAACCCGACGACGAACTCGTACCGGCGGCTGGTGCCCGGCTACGAGGCGCCGATCAATCTCGTCTACTCGCAGCGGAACCGCAGCGCCTGCGTCCGGATCCCGATGTTCTACAAGAGCCCGGCCGCCAAGCGCCTGGAGTTCCGCACGCCGGATCCGTCGTCGAACCCGTACCTGGCGTTCGCCGCGCAGCTCATGGCCGGCATCGACGGGATCAAGAACAAGATCGAACCGCCGGACCCGATCGACAAGGACCTCTACGACCTGCCGCCCGAGGACAAGGGGACGGTCAAGCAGGTGCCCGGGTCGCTCGAGGAGGTGCTCGACACGCTCGAGGCCGACCACCAGTGGCTGCTCGACGGTGGCGTCTTCACGCAGGACGTGATCGACACCTGGATCGAGTACAAGCGCCTGCGCGAGCTGGACCAGGTGCGGCTCCGGCCCCATCCGTACGAGTTCTTCATGTACTACGACATCTAGTCTGACGTGGACTAGTTCCTCGAGGGCCGGGCAACCCACCCGGCCCTCGACGTACCCTCCCCGCGTGATCGAACGTCTCGTGCGGCGCGAGATCGACCTGTCGGCCACGTTCTTCCCGATGCGGCGCGGCACCGGCGACCCGACGGCCAGGATCGGACCCGGCGAGGTGTGGCGCGCAACCCGCACGCCCGAGGGTCCGGCGACGGTCCACGCCGCGAGCGTCGCCAGCGGCGTCGTCGTTCGCGCGTGGGGCGACGGAAGAGCATGGGTGCTCGACCGGGCCGAAGCGTGGCTCGGCGTGTCGCCGGGCGTCGAGGCGTTCGCACCGCCGCCCGGACCCGTGCACGAGGCGTGGCGCCGCGCTCGCGGACTTCGCATCCCCCGGACCGGCCTCGTCGTCGAGCACCTCGTGCCGACGATCCTCGAGCAGAAGGTGACGGGGCTCGAGGCCAGGCGCGCCTACCGGCGGATGACCCTCGCGCTCGGCGAGCCGGCGCCCGGCCCGGAGCGGCTGCTGGTGCCGCCCGATCCCGCGCGTCTTGCCCGGCTGCCGTACTACGCGATGCATCCGTTCGGCGTGGAGAAGCGGCGGGCCGACGTGATCCGCGCCGTGTCCGCGAAGGCGACGTGGCTCGACGAGGCGGCGTCGATGCCGCTCCACGACGCCCGGGCGCGGCTGCGGTCGGTGCCGGGGATCGGGCCGTGGAGTGTGGCCGAGGTATCGCGCCTCGCGTTCGGCGACGCCGACGCCGTGTCCGTCGGGGACTTCCACGTCCCTCACGTCGTGTCGTGGGCGCTCGCCCGCGAACCGCGCGGAACCGACGCGCGGATGCTCGAGCTGCTCGAACCGTTCCGACCGTTCCGCGGGCTCGTGCAGCTGGTGCTCGAACGGTCCGGGGCGCGGGCGCCGGCGTTCGGTCCGCGGATGGACGTCCGGGCGATCGAGCGGATCTAGCCCGCTCG
>JBKPTC010000153.1:0-3549 GCA_046735355.1 bacterium | reverse complement strand
GCGCGAGCGCCCGGCCGCGGTGACGCGCCGGAACGACCGCGCGCACGCGCCGAGCCCGCCCGATCTCGGCGAGGCACCGGAGCGCGCCGAGCCGCTTCCGCGCAGCCTCGACGGCACGGAGCTCGAGGACGGCAGGTACGCGAACGAGGACCGGTCGGGCCGCGACGCGACCGGGTTGAACGCCTTCGGATGTGCGTTCGAGAACGTCGACCTGTCCGAGGCGAGGCTGCGGCGCGTTCGGATCCGCGATTCCGTCCTGCGCGGCGGAAGCCTGGCGAATGCCGACGCCACCGATGCCGCGTTCGCGCGGGTCGAGCTCCGCGGCGTTCGTGCCACCGGCGTCACGTTCGCCGCCGCGAAGCTGGCCGACGTCACCTTCACCGAGTGCCGGCTGAACTTCTCGTCGTTCCGTTCGGCGACGCTCGAGCGCGTGCGGTTCGAGGGATGTCGCATGGAGGAGGCCGATCTCGCGGCGGTCACGGCGCTCGACGCCGTCTTCCAGTGGTGCGACCTGACGCGTGCCTCAGTCGCCGAGGCGCGGTTCGAACGCTCCGAGATGATCGGGTGCTCGCTCGACGGCATCGGCAACGCGGAACGGCTGCGTGACGTCGGGATGCGACTCGAGGACGTGCTCGGAAGCGCCGCCACGCTGGCCGCGGCGCTCGGCATCCGGATCCTGGAGGACGGATGAAGAGCGTCGCCGCGTCTCCGGGTCGGGCAAGATAGCGAGGTGCGCCTGCCCGTCATGCCGCCGGTCTCGCCGATGCTGGCGAAGTCGGTCGACGCGATCCCCGAGGGCGAGTTCGTCTACGAGCCGAAGTGGGACGGCTTCCGCTCGATCATCTTCCGCGACAGCGACGAGGTCGAGATCGGCAGCCGTAACGAACGGCCGATGACGCGGTACTTCCCGGAGGTCGTCGAGGCCATCCGGGCGAACCTTCCGGAGCGCTGCGTCGTCGACGGTGAGATCGTCGTTCCAGACCCGGGCGGCGGCCGGCTCGAGTTCGAGACGCTGCAGCAGCGGATCCATCCCGCCGCGAGCCGCGTGAAGCTGCTGTCCCAGACGACGCCCGCGCACTTCATCGCGTTCGACCTCCTCGCGACCGGCGATCGGAACCTGATGCAGGTCCGCTTCGAGGAACGGCGCGAGGCGCTCGAGGAGGCGCTCGCGAACGCGCGCTCGCCGGTCCACGTCACGCCCGCGACGCGTGATCACGCGCTCGCCGAGCGATGGTTCGACGAGTTCGAGGGCGCGGGCCTCGACGGCGTCGTGGCCAAGCCGCTCGACGTCACGTACCAGCCGGACAAGCGGGTGATGTTCAAGATCAAGCACGTTCGCACCGCGGACTGCGTCGTCGCCGGCTACCGCGTGCACAAGACGGACGCGAGGGCGATCGGCTCGCTCCTCCTCGGGCTGTACAAAGACGACAGGTCGCTCGCCAACGTCGGCGTCGTCGGGGCGTTCCCGATGGCGCGGAGACGGACGCTGTTCGACGAGCTGCAGCCGCTCGTCACGACGTTCGACGGCCATCCGTGGAACTGGGGGCAGGAGGAGATCGGGACGCGCACGCCGCGTCACTCCGAGTTCAGCCGGTGGAGCGCCGGCAAGGACCTGACGTTCACGCCGCTCCGGCCGGAACGCGTCGTCGAGGTCCGATACGACCACATGGAGGGCGACCGGTTCCGGCACACCACGCAGTTCGAACGGTGGCGCCCCGACCGCGATCCGCGCTCGTGCACCTACGAGCAGCTCCAGGAGCCGGTGAGATACGACCTCGCCGAGATCCTCGGATGAGCGGCGAGCACCAGATGGCGCGCGCCACGCTCGAGGACGCGCGCGTGACGTTCCTCGACGAGGTCGGCGAGATCTCGATCGACGAGGCGCTCGACGCGGCCGGCGGCTTCCGATCGGTCCTCGGACTGATCAAGCACACCGCCGGCTGGACCGAGGTGTACCGGTCGTACGCGTTCGACGAGCAACCCCGGCACTGGGGCGCGACCGACTGGCCCCGTGGACTCCGCGAGACGATCGAGCCGTCGGAGTCGTACGTGCGAGACGTGCTCTCGTGGTTCGAACGAACGTCGCAAACGTGGATCGACTCGATCCATGACGGCGTGGCGCTCGACGGTGAGCGCCGCGTCCACTGGGGCGGCACCTGGCCGCTCCGCGACATCGTCGCGTCCGTCGCCGGTCACTGGTCGTACCACGCCGGCGAGATCAACCTCATCTTGGCGGTACGCCGCGGCGAGGCGTGGGAGCACGGCGAGCACGTCGAGGAGAACCACATCCGGACGCTCGGGCACAGCGTGCGCCGGCCGTGGATGAGCGACGACTACGTCCGCTCGGCCGAAGCCGAACTCCGGAATGCGGGGTCCGAGCGGTGATCGGCGAGACCGTCACGCTCGACGCGCTCGAGCGGGATCCGTATCCGATCTACGCACGTCTGCGCGACGACGAACCGGTGTCGTGGGTGCCCGCCGTGCAGCTCTGGCTGGTCACGAGGTACGACGACGTCCGGCACGTCGATCTCACGCCGGAGGTGTTCACCGCGGCGACCGAGCCTTCGACGCTCAACCGGACGATGGGCGTCAACATGCTCGGCAGCGAGGGCGCCGACCAGCAGCGGATCCGCCGGGTTCTCGAGCCGCCGTTCCGGCCGCGCGACGTCGAGGAGCGGACGCAGGGCATGATCCCCGCGCTCGCGCACGAGTTGATCGACGGCTTCCAGGCGCGCGGCTCGGCCGATCTGTTCACCGAGTTCGCCGATCCGATGTCGGTTCGTTCGCTCCGATTCATGCTCGGCCTCGACGAGGTGCCGTGGGAGGACCTCCTTCGTTGGAACCAGGGCCTGATGCCCGGACTCGCGAACTTCGAGGGCGATCCCGAGAAGCAGGCGCCGGCCGACGAGGCGAGCGCCGAGCTCGGCGCCGCGATCGAACGCGTCGTCGACCGCCTCGAGGTCGAGCCGGACGGCTCGGTGCTGTCGTGGGCGCTGCACGCGCGCGGCGAGGACGCGATGAACCGCGACGAGGTCGTCGCGAACACCAAGCTGATGCTGTCGGGCGGGCTCCAGGAGCCGCGCGACCTCATCGCGCTGACCGTGCTCGCGCTCGGCTCACATCCAGACGAGCTCGAGGCGGTTCGCGCGGATCGATCGCTCGTGAAGCCCTCGGTCGAGGAGACGCTCCGATGGGCGGGTCCCGTCGGTACCTCGACGAGACAGACGACGCGTGCGACCGAGCTCGCCGGGGTGATGCTCCCGGAGGGCGCGCTCATCGGCGCGGTGCTCTCGAGCGCGAACCGCGACCCGCGGCGCTTCACCGACCCGGACGGGTTCGACGTCCGGCGACGAGAGGGTGCGCACGTGGCGTTCGGCGCCGGGACGCATTTCTGCCTGGGGGCGTGGTTCGGTCGTCACCTCGCGCGCGTCTCCGTCGAGATCCTGCTCGACCGCCTGCCGGAACTCCGCCTCGATCCGGACCGACCCGCGACGGTGAGTGGCTGGGAGTTCCGAGCGCCGGACTCGACCTGGGTCCTATGGGACGCCT
>JBKPTC010000152.1:0-8363 GCA_046735355.1 bacterium | reverse complement strand
TTCCTGACCTACAACCGCGAGCATGAGCAACAGGCTGCAGGCGAGTCCGACGACGTTTCCACGAAGGAGGAACACGTGCCGATCCTTGGGCGGCCTATCAGCTCGGTGAGCACCCATACGCCTAAACATCTTCACGGCACCGAGGACGACGCCTCGAGACTGGAACGCCTTCGTCGCCACGGCGAGCACGTCTACACGTCCGTGACGCCGTGCTCACCCTCGAACGACACCGTGGCTTGACGGCCGTACGACAGCGAGGCGCCGACGCTGTCCGGGTCGTTCACGCGGAACGCGAGCCATCCGGACGTCCACTGCGTGTCGCGCACGACGATCTTCGCGTGCAGGAGAAACCGCTTTACGAGGATGTCGCCGGCGTCGATCGGCGCGTACGTCGTCCCCGCATCGTCGGTGTAGACGAATCTCGAGCGCGGCAGCACCTGCTTGCCGGACCGGAGGCTACGGATCGCGACGTTGAACAGCACCAGACGCTTCGCGAATACGCATCCGGTCGCGTACGCGCCGATGCCGTCGAACGTGTGGATCTGACACGGCGCGAGGCCTCCCACGAGATCACGCGTCATGCGGAAGACGACGAACGCCGACCAGTCGGCCTGCGCCTGCTCGAAGACCGGGTCATCGTCGACGGCCGGCGAAGCGGAGGCGACCACTGACGGTGACGGCGTCGGCGACGGCGACGCGGACGCTTCGCTCGCCTGGGCCTCCGGTCGGCGGTCAGACGTCGCGACGATCGCCACGGCTACGGCAACGACTGAGATCAGGGCGATCCGTCCACACCAGCCAACGCCGACGCGGCTCGGTCTCGGGATCCGGCCGCGGCGGGAGCTCCGGCCGAACGTCCGGACGGATCGGGTGCGTTCGGGGCGGCGGCGACGGAGGCAGGCCGTTCATCGCCGAACAGTGTGCCTCACGAACCGCTCGCGGAGAACGGGTTCATCAGACGAACATCGAGGGGTCGGGCTCCGTCCGGTCCGGCCAGCCGGGATAGTCGTCCCCCGGATACTTCCACGGCGTGCCGTAGCACGATCCGATCTTCGACAGGATCCTCGGCTTGCGCGGCGGCTTCGAGAAGTCGAAGACGTGCTCGAAGTTGTGCGCGCGTTCGATCCTCGGCGTCAGATGGTCGAGGCCCCAGTTGTCCTCGATGAACCGCAGCGGCGTCGAGAACTCGCCCTCGGCATCGTCGATGTACCCCTTCTTCGCGTACGGCGACAGCACGAGCATCGGGACGCGGAAGCCGAGGCCGACGTCGTCGACGGCCGGCGGCTCGAGGTGGTCGTAGAACCCGCCCCACTCGTCCCACGTGACGAACAGCGCGGTGTGCTCCCACGCCGGGCTCTTCATCAGCGCGTTGACGACGCCGGTCAGCCAGTCGTGCGCGAAGCACGAGCTCTCGGGCGGGTGGTCCGACAGCTCGAACCGAGGTGTCACCCACGTCACCGCCGGCAGGCGATCGGCCTCGATGTCGCGGACCAGGTCGTCGACCGCCCGGATCGTGTCCTTCTCGCGCCACAGGTCGGTGTGGAACACGTTGGCGACGCCGTTGAGCGCGTTCCAGAAGTAGCCGCTCTGACCCGGCGAGGCCGCGTAGTACGCCCACGGCACACCGGCCTCCTCGAGCTGCTCGGGCACGGTCCGGAAGTTGAAGCACGTGTCGTGCTTGGTCAGGTTGCCGTGGTCGTCCTTGGTGAACACGAACACGTTGTCGCCGACGGCGTCGCATCCCCACGACTTGAACAAGCCGGCGTCGGTCTTGTGCACCTCGATGTTCTCCGGATTGTCGAACACACCACCGGACTGACCGGCGACGAAGAAGAAGTGGTTGGGATACGACGGCCCCGCGACCGAGGAGTAGAAGTTGTCGCACAGCACGTAGTCGCGCGCCCACGCGAAGTAGTTCGGGATGTTGTGGCCCTCGAACTGCGTGTAGGCCCACGGTGCGCCGAACTGCCCGTTGCCGAACCCGTCGTACGCGCCGCCGTTCACGTCGTTGAGGAACGCCGAGCGGTCGTGCGGCAGGTCGCCCGGCAGCCAGTGCGGGCAGTCGCGCAGCGGGACCTCCTTGCCGTACGACACACCGACGCGCGCGCCCTTCGCGCCCCGGAACCGCCCGAACAGGTTGTCGAACGAGCGGTTCTCGAGCATCAGGTACACCACGCGTTTGATCGGCCATCGCGTCTCGCGCGCGCCGACGGACTGCGACGGCGTCAGCGTGATGCTCGGCTTGGTGCCGCCGCCGGTGCACGCGTACAGCGTCGCGCCGGCGAGCGCGAGCCCGCTGGTGCGGAGGAACCGGCGGCGCGTGAGGCGATCGGCCTCGGCATCGTGTTGGTGGTCCGGGCGAGCCACGACGACCGAGCCTATCAGCGGTTCCGCGTTATCCTCGGCCGAACCCGTGCGGTGCAGAGCGATCACGACGATGCGGAGGTTCCGGAGCGCGACCGCGTGCGCGCTCCTCGCGGCGAGCCTGTCGACGCTCGCCGCGTGCGGGCCGCGGACCCACGATGTCGCCGCCGCCTCGAGCCCGCCGGTGATCGCCCCGTCGCTGACGTCGAGCCCCTCGGCCGAGGTGACGCCGCCGCCGAAGGGACCGCCGACGGCGCGCCGAGGCGAGACGACGACGACGTGCGTGAACGGCTGGGTCCGGCCGGTGCACACGTCGCCGAAGTTCACCTCGCCGCTCGGCGTGATCCGGCGGGCGACCGGCGTTCGCAGACCGCTCGTCGTGACCGACATGCGGTACTTCACGGGCCCGGAGTCGCCGCCGAGCGACAAGGGGTACCTCCTGATGATCGAGCGGTGGTACGTGCGGCTGTACGCCCGGCGCGATCCCGCCTTCCAGGGACGGTTCCTGGTCGAGGCGCGCCGGTTCGGCCAGGGCGTCGCGGCGGTCGCGCCATACGGCACGCGAGGGTTCCGTTCACCACAGTGGATCGGGTTCCAGTACGACAGCGCCGACACGCAGACGCGCACGTATCCCGGGCTGCCGGGCGCGTGGGAGGGGATCGCGTACGACTTCGTGAAGGGCGGCGAGGGACTGACGTTCCCCGGCCTGCCGGCCGAGGTCACCGGCTGCCTCGACGGCACCTAGCGTTCGGCCGCGGGGTCGGCGGCGTCTAGCGGGTTCGCGATTCGAACACGTGCGCCGTCATCTCGGCGGCGAGCACGCGGATCGCCGCCGCCGTCAGCCCGGTGACCGCGATCAGGACGAGCGCGAGCAACGGCTCGCCGGCGATCGCGCAGATCGCGACGATCAACAGCCGTCCGTCGCGGCCGGCGAACAGCCAGCCGAGCGCGCGCTCGGGCGCGGACGGCATGCCGAGCGCGGTGATCCGGTCCTTGGACGCCATCGAGAGCATCGCCGACGCCGTCGCCGCGACGGCCGCGAGAGCGACCGTCTCGGCGGCGCCTCCGCGGTCGAGCGCCCAGACCGCGCACGCGGCGACGATCGCGACGTCGCCGACGCGGTCGAGCATCCCGTCGAGCAGCGCGCCCGAGGGCGACGCGCGCAGCTGCAGGCGCGCGAGCTCGCCGTCGCATCCGTCGAGGATCGAGGCGAGGTGCACGAGGATCCCGCCGAGGATCCCGCCGCCGCGGCCGATGGCCACCGCGCCGGCAACGGCGACGGCGAACGACACCATCGAGACGAGGTCCGGATGGAGCCGCAGCGGCGACAACGCGATCGACAGCCGCGTCGAGATCGGGCGGTTCAGGTAGCGCGACACCGGTCCGTCGGTGCGCTTCGTGAGCGAGGCGCGGAGCAGGCGCCGAGCGCGGCGCAGGTCGTCGGGCGTGTCGACGTCCTGCCACCACGAGCCGCTCGGCAGCTCGACAGCCGTGATGCCGGTCGTCGCGACGAGCTCGGTCACGGCACCGGCGAGGGACGCGTCGTCGCGGGCGGCCGCGCGTCGCTGCGCCTCGAACACCGAGGTCGGCAGGAGGAAGGCGCCACAGTCGATCGCCGGATCCCCGAGCTCCTTGGAGAACGCGACCGCGCGCTCGCCGTCGAGGCGCACGCGGGTGCCCTCCGCCCACGCGTCGCGGTCGGGCGCGTGATCGACGAGCACGGCCGGTGTGCGGCACTCGAGCAGCCGGTCGAGCACGCCGTCGCCGAAGACGTGGTCGGCCGTCATCAGGACGAACAGGTCCTCCTCGGCGACGAAGGGCTCGGCCGCGGCGAGCGACGCGCCGTTGCCGTCCTCCCATCGCTCGGCGTACACCGCGCGAACCGCGTGCGGCGCGACGCGTTTGGCCACGGCGGCGACCGGGCCGGCCTCGTGCCCGACCACCACGACGACGTCGGTGATCCCGGCGGCCAGCAGCGTTCGGACGGCGCGCTCGACGAGCGACAGCCCGGCGACGCGCATGACGGCCTTCGAGCCGCCGCCGGTCAGCGCCGCCAGCCGCTCCGAGCGCCCGGCCGCGAGGATCACGCCGACGCGGGCGCGGCGGGCGGGCGCGCTCGACAGCTCGCCCGGTGCGAGCGAGATCTCGGGGCTCGGCCAGGTCTCCGGCCGATCGAGCGTGTCGGACATGTGTCCCCCTTGCGGAGCAGCGATTCTAGGCTCGAAACGGGTCCGGGCCTAGACCGTCGGCCAGGCCGTGTACACGGCCGAGCCGCGCTTGCGCAGCTCGTTGCCGATGACCATCCGCTGGATCTCGGAGGTTCCCTCCCAGATCCGATCGACCCGGAGCTCGCGGTACAGGCGCTCGACCGGCTCCTCGCGCATGTAGCCGCGTCCCCCGTGGATCTGCACCGCCCGGTCGACGATCCGTCCCGCGGTCTCGGAGCACACCAGCTTGACCGCCGACGCGAGCGCGTGGAGCTCCTTGCGCGAGACGCCGCCCCGGCCCGCCTGCCACGCGACGCGGTAGAGCATCGACTTGGCCGCCATCAGCTCGGCCGCCATGTCGGCCAGCATGAACTCGATCGCCTGGTGCTCGACGATCGGCACTCCGAACTGCACGCGATCCTTCGCGAACTCGAGCGAGAGGTCGAGCGCGCGCGTGGCCGCTCCGACGGTCCGCGCGCCGATCATCAGCCGCTCCTCGACGAACCAGTCCTTCGTCAGTTCGTAGCCCTGACCCACCTCGCCGAGGACCTTGTCCCCGCCGACCCGGACGTCCCGGAGGGCGAAGATCGGATGCTCGAACACGAACGTGTGCATGTACTTCGGCGTGCGGACGACCTCGACGCCGGGGAGATCCTTGTCGACGAAGAACACCGTCGGTTCGTCCACGTCGCCGTCGACCAGCGCGTGCACCAGTAGGAAGTCGGCGACGTCGCCGGACGTGACGTGCCACTTGGTTCCGTGCAGGACCCATCCGTCGCCGTCGCGAACGGCGGTGGTCTGCACCATCGTCGGGTCGGATCCGGCCCCGGCCTCGGTGATGGCGTACGCGTCACGCCGGTCGCCGCGGCACTCGGGACGGAGGTATTCCTCTTTCTGTGCCTCCGTCGCCACCTTGAGCGGGATCGACGGGCGCCACGGCAGGTCCCACAGCGCGCCGGTGGCCTGTCCCCACTGCTCCTCGACGAGGACCTGCTGGAACAGGTCGAACCCCTGCCCGCCGTCCTCGCGCGCATGGTTGATGGCGTTGAATCCCCATTCGAGGACCGCCGCCTTGGCCTTCGCGTGGCTGTCCGCCGACAGCCCGTCGTGCTCCTCGCACTCGGCCTCGAGCGGGACCAGGTGCTGCGCGGTGAACGCCCTGGCCCGCTCCTGCAGCTCACGGTCCTCGAGCCTCAGTCGGATGTCCATGCGGTGCGGCCCCCTCGGCGTGCCCACCGGCTGAACGGCGGGTCAAGACGACAGTGTAGGCTCGCGGCGCTTCCGAGCAGGACGGCAACCGGGACGCGGGGAGGCGACCGTGGCGAGAACGCTCTTCCGTGGGGCGCGTGTGTTCGACGGAACCGGGTCGGCGCCCGCAGAGGCGGACGTCGTCGTCGAGGACGGGCGGTTCGTCGAGGTCGGCAGCGGCCTCGACGGCGACGAGGTGGTCGAGGCCGGCGGCAAGCACCTGCTGCCCGGGATGTTCGACTGCCACATCCACGTGTCGTCGACGTACGAGGACTTCGACGAGACGGCCGTCATGCACCGGCCGTTCACGTACGGGTTCTTCCGGATCCCGGCCACGCTGCGCACGACGCTCGCGCTCGGCATCACGACGATCCGCGACGCATCGGGCGCCGACCTCGGCGTCAAGCAGGCGGTCGAGGACGGCGTGCTCGTCGGGCCGCGGATGCAGATCTCGGTGCAGATGCTGAGCATGACCGGCGGCCATTCGGACGCGACGCTGCCGAGCGGCGGCGTGTCGCCGTGGGGCGTCGAGTACCCGGGCATGCCGAGCGGGGTGTGCAACGGGATCGCCGGCGTGGAGGCGAAGGTCCGCGAGGTGATCGCCGCCGGCGCCGACGTCATCAAGATCGCGTCGAGTGGCGGCTATCTGTCGCCGCTCGACGATCCGTCGCTGCCGCACTTCACCGAGGAGGAGGTCGCGACGATCGTGCGGACGGCCGGGGACCTCCGCCGGTGGGTGATGTCGCATGCGCACGGCGCCGAGGGCATCAAGCGCGCCGTCCACGCGGGCGTGCGCTCGATCGAGCACGGGACGTTCCTGGACGACGAGGGGATCGAGCTCATGCTCGAGCGCGGCACGTGGCTCGTTCCGACGCTGACCGCCGGCGACACGACCGAGGAGATCGCGAACAACCCCGCGGTGCCCGAGCCGGTCCGCGCGAAGATGCGCGACCTCGGTCGGCCCGAGCTCGAGGCGTTCCATCGCGCGGCCGACGCCGGCGTGAAGGTCGCGATGGGAACCGATTGCCCGGTCGCGCCGCACGGAACCAACCTCCGCGAGCTGCAGCTGATGGCCGAGAACGGCTACACGCCCGAGCAGGCGCTGGTGGCGGCCA
The DNA here is from genome assembly GCA_046735355.1 of bacterium. Classification (GTDB taxonomy): domain Bacteria; phylum Actinomycetota; class UBA4738; order UBA4738; family HRBIN12; genus DATAEU01. The sequence continues at coordinate 1,429 of JBKPTC010000152.1, read as the reverse complement.
CCTCGAGCGCCGCCGAGCTCATGGGCCTCGGCGACCGCCTCGGAACGATCGAGCCGGGCAAGCTCGCCGATCTCGTGGTCGTCGACGGCGACCCGTTCGACTTCGAGAAGCTCGCCGACCACGTCGAGGCCGTCTACAAGGAGGGCGTGCGTGTCGTCTGAGGCCGACCTCGTCCTGTCGGGCGGATCGGTCCATACGGTCGACGCAAACCGTTCCCGCGCCGAGGCCGTCGCGGTTCGCGGCGGCCGGATCGTCGCGGTCGGCTCGAACGAGGACGTCCGCGCGCTCGCCGGTCCGAGGACCGAGACGCTCGACCTGGCCGGACGGCTGCTCGTGCCGGGGTTCCAGGACTCGCACGTCCACGCGCCCTCGGCCGGGCTCGACCGGCTCCGCATCGATCTGTCCGAGGCGCACTCGCTTCCGGGCTACGAGGCGCTGATCGCGCGGTACCGCGACGGGCATCCCGAGGCCGAGTGGCTGCTCGGCGGCGGCTGGGCGATGGACGTCTTTCCCGGCGGCACGCCGACCAAGGACGTGCTCGACCGGCTCTCGCCCGATCGTCCGGTGTTCATCAACAACCGTGACAACCACGCGGCGTGGGTGAACTCGCGCGCGCTCGAGCTCGCGGGCGTCGACGCGCTCACGCTCGATCCGGCGGACGGCCGCGTCGAACGGAACCCGGACGGCTCGCCCTCGGGAACGCTGCACGAGGGCGCGATGAACCTCGTCCGCCGTCTCGTGCCCCGCGCGAGCCTCGAGGAGCAGATCGAGGGCCTGCTTCTCGGGCAGGCGTACCTGCACTCGCTCGGCGTCACCGGTTGGCAGGACGCGATCGTCGGCGACTACTCGACGCTGCAGGACGCGTTCGACGCGTACGTCACCACGGCCGAGCGCGGTTCGCTGACCGCTCGCGTCCGCGGCGCGCTGTGGTACGAGCGCGGCCACGGCCTGGAGCAGCTGCCGTTCCTGCTCGATCGTCGCGAGCGCTCGCGCGTCGGCCGGTTCCAGGCGACGAGCGTGAAGATCATGGCCGACGGCGTCTGCGAGAACTTCACCGCGGCGATGCTCGATCCGTACCTCGACGCGGACGGCAACGAGACGGACAACCGCGGGATCCCGTTCTTCGACGAGGACGAGCTCCGGCAGGCGGCGACCGCGCTCGATGCCGAGGGGTTCCAGGTGCATGTGCACGCGATCGGCGACCGCGCCGTGCGGGCGGCGCTCGACGCGTTCGAGGCGGCCCGCCGCGCGAACGGCGCCGGCGACAACCGGCATCACATCGCGCACATCCAGATCGTGCATCCGGACGACGTCCCGCGGTTCGGCGCGCTCGGCGTCACGGCCAACGCGCAGCCGCTGTGGGCGGCGATGGAGCCGCAGATGGCCTGTCTCTTATACACATCTGACGCTGCCGACGACAGACGTGGGG
>JBKPTC010000151.1:0-17070 GCA_046735355.1 bacterium | reverse complement strand
GACCGCTCTTCGGCGCGCTCGGCGGATGGTGGGCGAGGCGACGCTCGCCGGAGGCCCGGCTGGTCGTCGGCGCGCTCCTCGCCGGCGAGCCACTCGTGCTGTTCGTAACGGGTGCGATCTTTCCGAACGGCGCGCTCTCGCCGCTCACTGGACTTCCCCTCGTGATCCGGGTCGTCCCAGCATTCGGGCTCTCGGGGATCGGCACGCCGGCGCTCGCGGTCTACGGGACGGAGATCGTGGCCGGCCTAGTGTTGATCGCTGCCGCGGTGCGCGCCCGGGCCGCACGCGCGGCGGCTGGTGACGCCGTCGTCGAGCGGCCCTGACGGCGTGCCGCCATCAGAGGCGCCTCGCTTGGGCTCTATCTCGGCAGCGGCAGCTTAGGCGGGAAAGTGCTTCCAGTGCCCCTCTGAGACGACGTCGACGGTGCCGTCGACCACCGTGATGGCCGTCTCGTCGTCGATCGCGTACGACGGACCCGAGATGCCTGCCGCCCATCGTTCCGCATCGGCCATGGAGTTGCCCGGCATCCCTTCCCGTGCCAGGTGCGGACAGATCGAGAAGTCGACGATGCCCAACGCGCTGTCATCACCGGTGGGCGGTCTCCACTGGACGAAGTCCTCCCCGATCCTGGGGGTCATCACCATGCTCCCCGCGCTCAGTCCCACCCAGACCGTCTCGCTGAGCGAGGGAAGCAGGTCGGCCAGCCCGGACTCCCGCATCCAGTGGCACAGGTACAGGGCGTCGCCGCCCGCCACCAACAGGACATCCGTCTTCCGGACGAGGGGCACCCAGCGCTCGTCATCGATGCTCGGCAGCGCGGTGAGCTCCAACACGCCGACGGACTTCCAGCCGAGGCCGACCATGGGAAGGTCGGAATGTCCGCTGATGAACCGCCAAGGCGCCTCTCCCGGACCGACGTCGGGATGTCCGTACTCGGCGGTCGGGATGCACAGGGCGTTCGACTCCGCGATCGGTTTGCCCAGCAAGTCGACCAGGGCGTCGCGGATGGTCGGGTTCTTGACGCCCGCGGACGTGAGAAGGAGCTTCACGCTGGTCTCCGGTACGTAGCGGTCATGACGTTCTCATCGAGAGTCGGAAGATCGGGTGCTACGACACAGACCGGACACCGAAGCCGAACTCATCGCCGGCGAACCGAGGCCACTCGATCGGGAGGTCGATAGCGAGCGCGGCCCCGACATGGGATCCGTCCTCGGTGCCCTCGGCAGGACTCGAACCTGCGCACCCGGCTCCGGAGGCCGGCGCTCTATCCACTGAGCTACGAGGGCGCGGAACACGAGTCTAGCAACGAGGTTCGCGGCGTCGGTCGTCAGTTCCGCGTGGGTGCGCCGCTATGCTCGGCCGATGGAGGACGAGGGCGCCCGACCCCGGATCCTGCTCGTCGACGACGATCCCGTGATCGTCCGTCTGCTCCAGATCAACTTCCGGCTCGAGGGCTACGACGTGGATACCGCCTCGCGCGGCGACGAGGCGCTCGAGCGCGTGCGCTCGAACCCGCCCGACGTGGTCGTGCTCGACGTGATGATGCCGGGCCTCGACGGGTGGGAGGTCGCCCGTCGACTCAAGGAGAACGAGTCGGTGCGGCACATCCCGCTCGTCTTCCTGTCGGCGCGGGCGCAGGACGAGGACCGGCAGCGCGGCTACGCTCTCGGCGTGGACGAGTACGTGACCAAGCCGTTCGATCCCGCGCATCTGGTCGAGATCGTCCGCCGCGCGCTCGCCAGGCGCTCCGCACAGGCCTGAAGGCCCCGGGGCCGCGATGATCGAGCAACGGCTCTCCGAGCTCACCCGACGAGCGCTCGAGGCCGCCGCGCCGGAGCTCGGTCTCGACGGCGAGCTGCCCGAGGTCGAGCTGGCGGTTCCCAAGCAGAAGACGCACGGTGACTTCTCGACCAACGTCGCGCTGGTGGTCGCCTCGCGCGTCGACCGGCCGCCGCGCGAGGTCGCGACGATCATCGTCCGCCATCTCGCACCCGATCCTCTGGTCGAGTCCGTCTCCATCGCGGGTCCGGGGTTCATCAACTTCGTGGTGGCCAACGATTGGCTGTTCGACGCGCTCCGCGCCGTCGTCACCCGGGGCGAGGCGTTCGGCCGCGCGGAGCGGAACGGCCGCTCGGTCCAGGTCGAGTTCGTCTCCGCCAACCCGACGGGCCCGCTGCACATCGGCCACGCGCGGAACGCGGTGATCGGCGACGCGGTCGCGAGCGTGCTGGACGCGGCCGGGTGGCGCGTCGAGCGCGAGTACTACTACAACGACGCGGGCCGGCAGATGGAGCTGTTCGGCGCGTCCGTCGAGGCGCGGTACCTCGAGCTGTTCGGGCGTTCGGCGGAGATCCCCGAGGACGGCTATCCGGGCGAGTACGTCATCGACGTCGCGAAGGACATCCGCCGCGAGCACGGCGATGCGTTCCTCGACCTGCCGCAGGACGAGCGCCGCGCGGCCTTGCTCGCGGAGGGCAGCCGGCGCGTCCTCGCGATCATCGAGGCGTCGCTCGCGCGCTTCGGCGTCCGCTTCGACACGTACTTCAGCGAGCGGACGCTGCACGAGCGGGGTGAGATCGACGGAACGGTGCGCCGCCTGCGCGATGCCGGATACGCCTACGAAGAAGACGGTGCCGTGTTCTTCCGTTCGACGGCGTTCGGCGACGACAAGGATCGCGTGCTGATCCGCGGCACCGGTGCCCCGACGTACTTCGCCGCGGACGCCGCGTACGTCGTCGACAAGTTCTCCCGCGGCTTCGACCATCTGATCTACGTGTGGGGCGCGGATCATCACGGCGACGTCGTCCGCGTGAAGGGCGCGGCGCAGGCGCTCGGGTTCGATCCGGCCGCCGTCGAGATGGTGCTGTATCAATGGGTCGCCCTGCTCCGCGACGGCGCCGCGTACGGGATGAGCAAGCGGGGAGGAACGTTCGTCACGCTCGACGAGCTGCTCGACGAGGTCGGCGCCGACGCGCTCCGCTTCACGCTGCTGCTCCGGTCGAACGACGCCACGCTCGAGATCGACATCGAGGACATGAAGCGCCGCTCGATGGAGAACCCCGTCTACTACGTTCAGTACGGCCACGCGCGCATCGCGAGCATCCTGCGCAACGCGAGCGAACGCGGCGTCACCCCCGGAGACATCGACGGCGTCGATCTGACGGTGCTCTCGAGCGAGCCGGAGCTCGACGTGCTGCGGCGCATCGCCGATCTGCCGAACCAGATCTCGGACGCAGCCGAGCTTCGCGCGCCACACCGCCTGACGCACTACGCGCAGGACCTCGCCGCGCAGTTCCACCGGTTCTACACCGAGTGCCGAGTGCTCACGGACGACGACGCGCTCACGCATGCGCGGGTGTGGCTGTGCGTCGGTACCAAGCGCGCCATCGCCAACGTGTTGACGCTGCTCGGCGTGTCGGCGCCGGAGTCGATGGATCGCGTCGATGACTGAGGCGCCTCCGCGCGCGTCCGACGTCGGCCTCGACGGTGTCGTGATCCGGCCGGCGACGCCGCGGGACGCCGCATCGTTTCTCGATCTGTACAGGGCGGTCGCCGCCGAGGGCGGGTTCATTCGGACCGAGCGCGTCACCGGAACCGCGCGCACGTACCGCCGGCGGCTGCGATCGTCGTGGACGGACCGCGAGGCGACGCTCGTCGCGATCGCCGGCGACCGCGTCGTCGGCAGCCTCGGCATCCAGCGCGACGAGCATCCGGTCACGCGGCACGTCGCCACGCTCGGCATGCACGTGGCTCGCGAGTGGCGCGGCCGCGGCGTCGGCGCCGCGCTGATGCGGCGCGCGATCGAGTGGGCGGCATCGGTCGGCGTCGAGAAGCTCGAGCTCACGGTGTATCCCGGCAACGACGCGGCTCGCGCGCTCTACGGACGGTTCGGGTTCGAGGAGGAAGGTACGCTCGTTCGGCACTCGAAGAAGAGCTACGGCTACGAGGACGAGGTGCTGATGGGTCTGTGGCTCGGGCCGCCGACGGCCGGGTCGGACGCGCTGGAGGAACGATGAGCGACGTCCTTCGCGTCGGACTGCTCGGTTGCGGGACGGTCGGCGCGTCGGTCGTGCGCCTGCTCGCCGAGCACCGGGACGACATCGAGGCTCGCGCCGGCTGCCGGCTCGACGTGACCCGTGTCGCGGTTCGCGATCCGGCCAAACCGCGAGACGTGCCGCTCGAACGCGACGTCTTCACCGTCGATCCGATGGACGTCCTCGACGACCCGAGCGTCGACATCGTGTGCGAGCTGATCGGTGGCCGCGAGCCCGCCGGGTCCCTGGTGCTCGCGGCGTTCGAGCGCGACAAGCCCGTCGTCACGGCGAACAAGGAGCTCCTGGCCGCCCGCGGTCGGGAGCTGTTCGACGCGGCGGATGCCAAGGGTCTGGACCTGTACTTCGAGGGCGCCGTCGGCGGCGGCATCCCGCTGATCCGCCCGCTGAAGGAGTCGCTCGCGGGGGAGCGGATCACCCGCGTCCTCGGCATCGTGAACGGCACGACGAACTTCATCCTCACCAAGATGTCGGAGGAGGGGAGGGCGTTCGACGACGTTCTGGCCGAGGCGCAGCGACTCGGCTACGCGGAGGCCGATCCGACGGCCGACGTCGCCGGGCACGATGCGGCCGCGAAGTGCGCGATCCTCGCGTCGATCGCGTTCAACGCGCGCGTCGTGTCGTCGGACGTGTTCCGCGAGGGCATCTCGGGCGTGACGACCGAGGACATCGAGTTCGCGCGCCGACTCGGATACGTGATCAAGCTCCTCGCGATCGCCGAGCTCGACGAGGCTCGTGTCGCGGCGCGTGTGCATCCGGCGATGATCCCGGCCACGCATCCGCTCGCGTCGGTGCGGGACGCGTACAACGCGGTCTTCGTCGAGGGGCCGAACGTCGGCGAGCTGATGTTCTACGGACGCGGCGCCGGCGGGGACGCGACGGCGACCGCCGTCGTGGGCGATCTCGTGACGGTCGCCCGCAACCTCCGCTCGGGCGGCCGGGGCGTGGGGTGCACATGCTTCCGCGACCGGACGATCCGCCCCATGGCCGAGCACGAGGGCCAGTACTACATCCTGCTGCGCGTCGAGGACCGCCCGGGCGTCCTGGCCGAGATCGCGAGCGTCCTCGCCGGCAACCGCGTGTCGATCAAGAGCGTGTGGCAGGAGGGCGCGGGCGCGGACGCTCAGCTCGTGTTCGTGACGCACCGCGCCCGCGAGGACTCGTTCCAGCGCTCGGTCGCGGGGCTGCGCGAGCTGCCGGGCGTGGAGGAGGTCCGGAGCATCGTCCGCGTCGAGGCCGAGGAATGACGGCCACGAGCGGCCGGACCACCGGCGCGCACCAGTGGCGCGGCGTCATCCAGGAGTACGCCGACCGCCTGCCCGTCGACGCGTCGATGCCCGTCGTGTCGCTCGGCGAGGGCGGCACCCCGCTCGTGCGGTCCGAGACGCTCTCCGCCGAGACCGGCTGCGACGTCTTCCTGAAGTTCGAGGGCGCCAACCCGACGGGATCGTTCAAGGACCGCGGCATGACGGTCGCCATCTCCAAGGCCGTGCACGAGGGGTCGAAGGCGGTCGTGTGCGCCTCGACCGGAAACACGAGCGCATCGGCGGCCGCGTACGCGGCGAAGGCCGGTCTGACGTGCGCGGTGCTCGTGCCGAAGGGAAAGATCGCGCTCGGCAAGATGGCGCAAACGCTCGTCCACGGCGCTCGCGTCCTCAAGATCGACGGCAACTTCGACGCGTCGCTCGAGCTCGCCAAGAACCTCGCCGAGCGCTATCCGGTCACGCTCGTCAACTCCGTCAACCCGTACCGGCTGCAGGGCCAGAAGACGCTCGCCTTCGAGGTGTGCGACGCGCTCGGCCGGGCGCCGGACGTCCACGTCGTTCCCGTCGGCAACGCCGGAAACATCTCGAGCCACTGGATGGGCTATTCCGAGTACCTCCGCGACGGCGTGATCGCCGAGCCGCCGCGGCTGTTCGGGTTCCAGGCGCGCGGCGCCGCGCCGATCGTGCGGGGCGAGCCCGTCGCGAACCCCTCGACGATCGCGACGGCGATCCGCATCGGCAATCCGGCCTCGTGGGACAAGGCGGTCGCGGCGGCGCGGGAGTCGGAGGGCGACATCCGTGACGTGACCGACCGAGAGATCCTGGCGGCCTACCGGCGCGTAGCGCGCGAGGGTATGTTCGCCGAGCCCGCGTCGGCGGCGTCCGTCGCGGGCCTCTCGCAGCTCGCCTCGGACGGCACGCTGGCTCGAGGGTCCCTGGTCGTCTGCGTCCTGACCGGGCACGGACTGAAGGATCCGGAGTGGGCGATCGCCGGGGCGAGCCACCCCTCGACCGTGCCGGTCGTTGCCGAGGCGGTCGCCGCGGAGCTCGGGTTGTGAGGCGGCGCTGAGGTTCCGGGTCCGCGCTCCCGCGACGTCCGCGAACCTCGGTCCGGGCTTCGACTGCTTCGGGCTCGCCCTCGACGTGTGCAACGAGGCGATCGTCGACACCGAGGGCGCCGCGGGCGTGCGGTGGGAGGGCGAGGGCGCCGCCGAGCTCCCGACCGACGGATCGGACGCGATCTCGACGGCGGCGGCGACGGTCGCGATGGAGGCGGGGCTCGGGATGCCGCCGTTCTCGCTCGTCGGACGGAACCGCATCCCGCTCGCCCGCGGGCTCGGGTCGTCGGCGGCCGCGACCGTGACCGGGATCGCGATCGCCGACCGGATGCTCGACCTCGCGCTCGAGCCCTCGGACGTCATCCGGCTCGCCTCGGCGCTCGAGGGCCACCCCGACAACGTGGCGGCGGCGGCGCTCGGCGGCCTGACGCTCGCGTACGACGCGGGCGTCGTCCGGCTCGACCCGTCGCCGGACCTTCGTCCGGTCGTGCTCGTTCCCGGCGCCCGGCTGCCGACGGCCCGGGCGCGCGCGGCGCTCCCCGACACCGTCTCGCGCGCCGACGCCGTGTTCACGATCTCGCGGGCCGCGATCGCCGTAGTCGCGCTCACGGCCGATCCGTCGATGCTGCCCGAGGCGCTCAAGGACCGGATCCACCAGCCCTACCGGCTGCCGCTCGTTCCCGAGGCGAACGAGCTCTACCGTCGGCTTCGCCAGAGCGGCGTCGCGGTCTGCGTCTCCGGCGCCGGCCCGTCGCTGCTCGCGTTCGACCTGCCGGACGCGCCGGTGCCGGATCCGCCCGAGGGATGGGTGGCCCTTCGCCCGAGCGTTCGAGCGTCGGGGCTCGAGGTCGCGGTCGATCCGGCATGAGGGGTCGCGCCCGTACGCCGATGCGTGTCGTGACGACGTCGTTGCAGCGGTTCGGGGCCGTCCCTAGAGTCGGCGTGTCCAGGCCCGGCCCGCCCGGGGCCGGTCCGGCCTCCCGATCGTCCCGTCCACGATGAGCGCCGATCCGAACGTCCCCGCCGCCGACGCCCTCGGCGCCGAGCGCGCGCGAGAGCGCGCGCCCGTGCTCGTCACCGATCTCGCCAGCAAGACGCTCGCGGTCAAGGAGGGGGAGACCTTCCTCTACACCGATCTCGAGGGCAACCTCGACCACGGCGGCGACTACGGGCTCGGGCTGTACTCGCGTGACACGCGGTTCCTCTCCGTGTTCCGGATGACCATCTCCGGTCGCGACCCGGTCCTGCTGTCGTCGTCGGCCGAGCGCGGCTACATGTCGTACGTCGACCTCACCAATCCCGCCCTGCCGGTGCCCGGGGACACCGACGTGCCCCAGCAGACCCTCAACATCCGACGCATCCGAGCCGTCAACCGCCGGCTGTTCGAGCGCGTCCGTGTGAAGAACTACAACCCACGGCCGGTCGAGCTCGATCTCGAGTTCGCGCTCGGAGCGGACTTCGCCGACATCTTCGAGGTGCGCGGCATGGCGGACCAACCGCGTCCGATCCAGGAGGCACCGGACATCGACGGTCGATGTGTCCGGTTCGCCGCCGTCGGACGCGACGGTGTGCGACGTGTCACCGTCGTGGAGTTCTCCGCCGACCCGGACCGGGCCGAGGTCGACGGCGATCTGGCGTACGTCTCGTTCCGGCTTCGGCTCGCCCCGTACCAGACGCGGCTCGTCGGCATGACGATCGACGCCGTCGTCGGCGACGAGGATCCGTCGACCATCGACTTCGACGTCGCCGTCCACGACCTCAGGCGGTCATACGAGGACTGGGAGCGAGCGTCCGCGCACCTGTCGACGGATAACGAGCAGTTCAACGAGCTGCTCGACCGCTGCCTGCGCGACCTCCGAGCGCTGTACACGCAGACGCCGGACGGAGCCGTCCTCGCGGCCGGCATCCCGTGGTACGTGACCGTCTTCGGCCGCGACTCGCTGATCTCGGCGCATCAGATCCTGTCGGTCAACGCCGGGCCGGCGCGACAGGCGCTCGAGGTGCTCGCCGCGCACCAGGGAACGGAGGTGGACGACTGGCGGGACGAGGAGCCCGGGAAGATCTTGCACGAGGTCCGCCGAGGCGACCTCGCCCGGGCCGGCGTCGTTCCGCACTCCCCGTACTTCGGATCGGTCGACTCGACGCCGTGGTTCTTGATCCTGGCGGCCCAGCATTTCCGGTGGACCGGCGACCTCGCGTTCGTCGAGCGTCTTCGTCCGAACGTCGACGCGGCGCTTCGATGGATCGACGAGTACGGCGACATCGACGGTGACGGGTTCGTCGAGTACCGGACGCGGTCGGCTCGCGGCATCCGCAACCAGGGGTGGAAGGACTCGCACGACTCGATGGTCCACGCGGACGGCCGGCTGGCCGAGCCGCCGATCGCGCTGTCCGAGGTGCAGGCGTACGTGTATCTGGCGAAGAGCCGGATCGCGGACCTGTTCCTCGCGCTCGGCGACGAGGCGCGCGCGCGCGAGCTCGTCACGCAGGCCGAGGAGCTCCGGCGGCGGTTCAACGACGTCTTCTGGATGGAGGACGAGCGGTACTTCGCCGCGGCGCTCGACGCCGAGAAGCGCCCGATCCGCACGGTGATGTCGAACCCGGGGCACGCCCTGTACTGCGGCATCGTCGACGACGACAAGGCCGCTCTCCTGTCGAAGCGTCTGCTCGCGCCGGACATGTTCTCGGGTTGGGGGATCCGCACGATGAGCAAGTCGGCCGCGGCGTACAACCCGATGAGCTATCACAACGGCTCGGTCTGGCCGCACGACAACGCGCTGATCGCCGCCGGGCTCAAGCGGTACGGCTTCGCGCGTTCGACCAACCGTGTGGTGACCGCGTTGTTCGACGCGGCCATCGAGGCCGACTATCTGCGACTACCCGAGCTGTACTGCGGCTTCACCCGTCGCACCCCGAACCGCCCGGTCAGCTATCCGGTCGCGTGCTCGCCGCAGGCGTGGGCGGCCGGCGCGCCGTTCCTGATGCTGCAGGCGATGCTCGGGATCTCGGCGCGCGCGCACGAGAACCTGCTGACGGTCAACAAGCCGCATCTTCCGTCGTGGCTGAACACCGTCGAGGTCCGGAACCTCGCCGTCGGCTCCAGCCGGATCTCGCTGGTGTTCCGGCGTGAGGGCGACATCACGTCCTTCTCGCTGCTCGAACGGGAGGGCGACGTTCGGGTCGTGATGGAGGAGTAGGGCCTCAGGCGACGCACGTGCCGGTGCTGACGGGCGACGTCAGCCGGATCCCGGTCCGAACGTCGTCGAGCGCGGCCGTCGACGTGATCGCGTAGCCGACGCCCTCCTCGGTCGTCGAGGCGGCGAACACGACGCCGGCGACGCGTCCGTCCGGCAGCACCAACGGCCCGCCCGAATCGCCCGGCTCGACGCTCGCCTGGAGCTCGTACACCTGCCGGACGACGGAGTGCCGGCCGTAGATGTCGCGGCCCACGGCGTCCATCGAGCGGCGAACCGCGGCGGGCTCTCCCTTCAGATCGCCGCCGCCGGGAAACCCGAGGACCGCGCCACCGGTTCCGCGATCCGCCTCGTCCTGCAGCAGCCGGAGCGGCGTGCCCGGCGTGTCCTGCACGCGGAGCACCGCGAGATCCTTCGCCGGGTCGAACAGCACGACCGTGCCGGGCTGGCTTCCGGCGTTCTGCTGCTGCACCTGCGGAACCGCCACGCCGGCCACCACATGCGCGTTGGTCACGATGTCGTGCGGGGCAACGACGAACCCGCTTCCGGATTGGATCTCGCCGCAGGCCTGTCCGACGACGCGGACCATGCTTCCGCGCGCGGCCGCGAACGCGCGGCCGGCCACCGCCTGTGAGGGCTCCTTCACCGGGCCGACCGGCGCCGGCGGGAGCCCGGTGAAGACCTGAGGGAACCCGAAACGGTCGAAGAACCGACGCACCTCGCCGAGGAGCGACGGCGGTTTCGGCATCGCGTCGTCGATCGTCCCGACGACGACGGACCCACGGATCTCGCTCGAGAGGGACTCGAACGGGCCGTTCACGAGGTTGAAGGCGAGGAACCAGATCGCGAGCACGACGGCCACCATCGACACGACCGATCCGCCGGCCGCATCCGCGGTGCCGAACCGCGTGCGCCGCGCGTGACCGCGGACGTAGCTTCCGGCCAGCCATCCGAGCGCGTTGCCGATGCCTCCCGCGCCGAGGACGACGGCGACCGCCACACCGGCCTGCGCCGCCTCGCCCGCGACGACCGACGCCGTCCGCGGTGCGATTACCGCCCCGACGACGAGCCCGACGACCAGGCCGCCGTACGCGAGGACCTGCATGAGCGCTCCGCGGCGGAAGCCGGACAGCGCCGCGAGCAACACGACGCCCAGCAGGACCAGGTCGAGGAGGTTCACGGCGTCGCTATGGTCCCACGCGTCGGTCGAGAGGAAACCGGCGGCGCGGGCCGAGCGCGGCTCGACCTGACGTGACGGCTACACTGCCGCGGTGGCGACGATCGCCCACATCTCGGACCCGCACGTCGGCTCGCCCTACTTCGTGCCGAACCTCATGAACCGGGTCATCGTCGAGCTGAACGAGCTGCGGCCGGACGCGGTCATCTGCAGCGGGGATCTCACCAACGAGGGGTATCGCCAGGAGTTCAAGAACTGGGTCGCGTACGCGGACCGCATCGAGGCGCCGTTGCACACGGTTCCCGGCAACCACGACGCCCGCAACGTCGGGTACCTCCACTTCGAGGAGCTGATCGGGCCGCGACACTGGTCCGTCGACGTCGCCGGGATCCGGATCGTCGGGGAGGACTCGAGCGAGCCGGATCTCAACGAGGGACAGATCGGCCGAGAGCGATACGACTGGATCCGCGAGCAGTTCGAGGTCGACGCCGACCTCAAGGTGTTCGTCCTGCATCATCACCTCCTGCCGGTTCCGGGGACGGGCCGCGAGCGCTCCGTCGTGGCGGACGCCGGCGATCTGCTCGAGGTCCTCATCGCGGCGGGCGTCAACATCGTGCTGTCCGGACACAAGCACGTCCCGTACGTCTGGAGGCTCGAGGATCTCTACATCGCCAACGCGGGGACGGTGTCGTCGCTGCGGCTTCGCGGGTACACCAAGCCCTGTTACAACGTGCTCCGGTTCGAGGGCGACGAGGTCCGCATCACGCGCCGGTTCCCGTTCGGCAGCGACAACGTGATCGCCCATTTCTCGTTGTCGACCGGCGAGCAACACCATCGCGCTTTCGAGCCGCCGGTCCGGCAGGCGGCGGCGCACGCGGACGACTGACCCCGCCGGCGCGAGGGGGCATCCATGAGGGTCATCGCGCTCGTCGACGGCGAGCACTATTCGCCCGTGACGCGGTGGGGCCTCGACGTCGCGCGCTCGCGCGGGATGGACCCCGTCGCCGCACTGTTTCTCGGCGGACGGGAGAAGATCCGCTCGGACGGCGATTTCGACCTGGGTGTGCCGGTCACGACCGCCGGCCCCGGCCGAGCGGAGGCGCTCTCGGCGCTGCTGCGCGAGACGGCGGCGGAGGCTGTCGTGGACCTGTCCGACGCGCCGGTGCTCGACTCGCCGGATCGCGCACTGCTGATCTCGGTCGCGCTCGCCGCCGGCGCGCGGTACCTGACCGGCGACGCGTCGTTCGAGCCCCCGGTCACCGAGCGCGCGCCCGACGCGCCGACGGCGGCGGTGATCGGAACGGGCAAGCGCGCGGGCAAGACCGCGATCGCGGGGGAGCTGGCGCGGCTCGCGGACGGCCGGGGGCTGCGGCCGACCATCGTCGCGATGGGGCGTGGCGGCCCGCCAGAGCCGTCGGTCGTTCCGGCCGGCGGGTTGGACGCCCGTGCGCTCCGCGCGCTCGCGGACCGGGGGGAGCACGCGGCAAGCGATTACCTCGAGGACGCGGTGACCACGCGCGTGCGAACCGTCGGCGCCCGACGCGTCGGCGGCGGTCTGGCGGGTGCCCCCTTTGCTTCGAACGTCGCCGACGCCGCGGTGCTCGCCGCCGAAGACGGCGGGCTCGTCGTCCTGGAGGGCAGCGGCGCCGCAGTGCCCACGGTCGCGTGGGACGCGGGGATCCTCGTCGCTCCGGCCGCGACGGCGGCGGCCGGGCTGGGCGATTGGCTCGGCCCTTATCGACTGTTGCTATCGGACCTCGTCGTCCTTACAATGGCTTCCAGCCCACATGCCGGGCTCGAGAACCTCTCCGCTCTGCGATCCCTCGTTCAGCGAATCCGCGGTGATGCCCGGCTCATCGTGACGGACTTCGAGCCGGTGCCGCTGGGCGATGTGCGGGGCAGGGACGCGTTCTTCACCACCACGGCACCGCCGGCGACGGCCGAACGGCAGGTCGCGCGGATCGAGGCTCGGTACGGATGCCGGGTGGTCGGGTGGAGCGCCCGTCTTGCCGACCGAGCCGGGCTGACGGAGGACATGGACGGAGCGGAGGGGTTCGACGTGCTCCTCACGGAGCTCAAGGCGGCGGCCGTCGACGTGGCGGCGCGCCGTGCGGAGGCGGTCGGTGCCGACGTCGTGTTCGTCGACAACCGGGCGGTCGGGGTCGTGGGCGACGTCCAGGAGGAGCTGGGACGTGTGCTCGACCTCGCGATCGAGCGCGGTTCGCGGCGATGAGCGCCCGCAGAGGGAGCGGCCGTTCCGAGCGATGGACCGGACGGCCGAGCGCGGCGTCGAGGCGCTGACGACCAGCACCGACGGACCCAACCGGATGACCCAGATGAAGCCACGATGAACAAGGAAACCCGCAGCCCGCACATCCTGATCTCCGATCGCGAGACCGGGCTGCCGTACTCGAAGGGACTCATGGCGTCGCAGGTGATGGTGACCGGGCTCTCTCCGTTCCGGGCGTACGAGGTCGCCGAGGCGATCGAGGACCGGCTGGTCCGGGGCGGCCGGGCGTCGGTCACGACGCAGGACCTCGACGAGCTCACCGCCGATGTGCTCCAGGAGCTCGCGGGTGATCGCTACGCGAGGAACTTCCGCCGCTGGCGGGAGGTCGAGGCGCTTGAGATCCCGCTGGTCGTGTTGATCGGCGGCACCACCGGGGTGGGAAAGTCGACGCTCGCGACGCAGTTGGCCGGACGCCTCGGCATCGTCCGCGTCGTGGCGACCGATGCGATCCGCGAGGTCATGCGGGCGATGCTGTCGGACCGACTGATGCCGACGTTGCATCGTTCGTCGTTCGAGGCCGGGGAGGCGCTCCGCGAGCCCGATCGTCGCGACGGCGTCGTCGTCGGGTTCCGCGATCAGACGGCAGCGGTCGCCGTCGGCGTCGACGCGCTGCTCCGTCGGGCCGCAGTCGAGGGGATGAGCATGGTCATCGAGGGCGCGCACGTCGTGCCGGGGTTCGTCGACGCCGCCTCGCGCGCGAGCGAGATGGTCGCCGTTCCGGTCGTCGTGACGGTCGAGGACGAGGACGTGCACCGTACGCACTTCCTCGCTCGATCCGCCGATCACGCGGGACGACCGGCGACGCGCTATCTGAACGGCTTCGACCGGATCCGGCGGATCCAGCGGTACATCAAGAGCCAGGCGCTGTCGCACGGCGTTCCGGTCATCCCGAACTACAACTTCGACCACACGCTCGCCGCGTTGCTCGATCTCGTGATGGATCGCGTGACGGAGCGGGCGACGCAGGCAGGCTCCGTCGTCGCGGCGGGCGCCACGAAAGGACGGACGGCATGAGATTGTTCCTCGACACGGCGAGCATCGACGAGATCCGCGAGATCAACGCCTGGGGCGTGCTCTCGGGCGTCACGACCAACCCGACGCTCGTCGGGAAGGAGCACCAGAGCCCCGACGAGGTCTGGAAGGTCATCCTCGAGGAGGTCCACGGCGACGTATCGCTCGAGACCACCGAGAAGGAGGCCGACGCCATGTACAAGCAGGGCGTCGAGCTCTCGCAGAAGGCGCCCAACGCCGTCATCAAGGTGCCGATGACGCCGGACGGCCTCAAGGCCGGCAGGCGGCTGACCGACGAAGGCATCAGGATCAACGTCACGCTGGTGTTCTCGCCGGCGCAGGCGATCCTGGCCGCGGAGATCGGCGCGTACATCGTCTCCCCGTTCATCGGCCGGATCGACGACGCGGCCGCCGACGGGATGCACGCGCTCCGGCAGATCTGCGAGATCTACGACGTTCAGGGATACGAGACCGAGGTCCTGGCCGCGTCGCTCCGCCATCCGATGCACGTGGTGGACGCGGCGCTCGCCGGAGCCGACATCGCGACCATGCCGTACGACGTGTTCACGAAGCTGGCGAAGCACCCGTTGACCGACGCCGGACTCACGCGGTTCGACGCGGACTGGGAGGCCCTCCAGGCTGAGTTGATGAAGGGAGGGGCCTAGTTGGCACCCGAAACCATGGAACGGACCGCTCTCGAGGGCAAGGTGGCCTCGGAGCTGCACGCGATGGCCGACAGCCTCGGCCTCGCCGGCCACCAGCGGCTGAAGAAGGCTGAGCTGATCGACCGGATCCTCGCGGCCAGCAACGGCTCCGGGTCCAACGGTGGGAACGGCGCGAAGGCGGCGGTCGCCGTCGAGACGCCGGCGCCCGCCGAGTCCCCGGCGACGGCCACCGAGCGGAACGGCGAGGCGGCGAGCGCGTCCGCCGACGCCGCGAGCACGTCCGCCGACGCGGCGGGATGGACGTCGGCGCCGCCGCAGCGTCAGGACGATCGCGGTCAGCGCGACCGTCGGGACGAGCGTGGCCGCGACGACCGCCCGCGCGACGGTGGACAGCAGCGCGACGGCGGGCAGCAGGGCGGCCGCGGTCCGGACGGTGGACGCCGTCGCCTGTCCCGCGAGGAGCGCCGCCGCCAGCGCGAGGAGCGCCGGCAGCGGGAGGTGGAGATGCGCGAGGAGGAGATCGCGACCGCTCCCACGGCGACGGGTCTCCTCGACATCCTGCCCGAGGGGTACGGGTTCCTGCGGACGCAGGGGTACCTCCCCGGCCCGACGGACATCTACGTCTCGCTGTCGCAGGTGCGCCGATTCATGCTCCGCAAGGGCGACACGGTCACCGGCAAGGTCCGTCAGCCGAAGGACAACGAGAAGTACTGGGCGCTGCTGCAGATCGAGAACATCAACGGGCTCGACGCGCAGGCGGCGCAGCAGCGGCCGGTGTTCGACAAGCTGACCCCGCTGTTCCCCGACGAGCGGTTCCGGCTCGAGACGGGGCCGACCGACACGACCGGCCGGATCATCGACATGATCGCGCCGATCGGAAAGGGTCAGCGCGGGATGGTCGTCTCGCCGCCGAAGGCCGGCAAGACGACGGTCCTCAAGAACATCGCCAACGGGATCATCAACTCGAGCCCGGAGACCCACCTCATCATCCTGCTCGTCGACGAGCGGCCCGAGGAGGTCACCGACTGGCAGCGAACGGTGCAGCCGGCCGAGGTCGTGTACTCGACCTTCGACAAGCCGCCGGACCAGCACATCCAGGTGACGGAGCTCGTCCTCGAGCGCGCCAAGCGCCTGGCCGAGATGGGGCAGGACGTGGCGATCATCCTCGACTCGATCACGCGGCTCGCGCGGGCCTACAACCTGGCCGCCCCGGCGTCGGGCAAGATCCTGTCGGGCGGCATCGACTCGACGGCGCTCTATCCGCCCCGGCGGTTCTTCGGCGCCGCGCGGAATATCGAGGAGGGCGGAAGCGTCACCATCATCGCCAGCGCCCTGGTCGAGACGGGATCCCGGATGGACGAGGGGATCTTCGAGGAGTTCAAGGGCACGGGCAACATGGAGATCCGACTCGACCGGCAGCTCGCCGAGAAGCGCATCTTCCCGGCGATCAACGTCGAGGCGTCGAGCACGCGGAAGGAGGAGCTGCTGCTTCCCGCTGAGGAGCTCGCGCTGGTGTGGCGGCTCCGCCGGGTCCTCCACGCGCTCGAGCCGGCCGCGGCGCTCGAGCTGCTCGTCGACAAGATCCGCCAGACGAAGTCGAACGAGCAGTTCCTGAAGGAGATCGCAAAGGCTCCGTCGTAACGGGGGTTCGGGGACTCAGGCAGCGAGCGCGAACGCGCGAGCGATAGTCCCCCGAGAGGAACGGGGTTCGGGCGACTCAAGCAGCGAGCGCGAACGCGCGAGCGATAGTCCCCCGACACAGAGAGACGACGAGAAAGGGGGTTCGGGGGACTCGAGCAGCGAGCGCGAACGCGCGAGCGATCGTCCCCCGAGAACGAACATGAAGCAGGGCGTCCATCCCGAGTACCAGATCGCGACCGTGCACTGCTCGTGCGGAAACACGTTCCAGACGCGCTCCACCAAGTCCGAGCTCCGCGTCGAGGTGTGCTCGAACTGCCATCCCTTCTACACCGGCAAGCAGAAGCTGCTCGACGCGGGCGGCCGGGTCGAGCGGTTCCAGAAGAAGTACGCGAACCGTCCGCAGCCGACGCAGCGCGCCACCGCCGCGACGGAGCAGCCTGCGACCGAGCAGCCGGAGACGGCCGGCGACACGGCCGAGCCGGCCGAGGCCTAGACCGGCTCGCGCCCGCATGAGCGACGCGTCCGCGCACAACCGCCATTCGTACGGCGGCCAGGCCGTCATGGAGGGCGTGATGATGCGCGGGCGCGACGTCTGGGCGCTCGCGGTTCGCCGCCCCGACGACACGATTCACCTCGAATCACACCCGATCCATTCGGTCGCCGAGCGCTATCGCATCCTGCGCAAGCCGGGCTTCCGAGGGGCGATCGCGCTCGGTC
>JBKPTC010000150.1:0-33439 GCA_046735355.1 bacterium | reverse complement strand
GCGAAGAAGGCCGACGATCGCTCGTCCAGATGGACGTGCACCCGCATGTCTGGATGCCGCGCGAGCGCGAGCGCGACCGGCGTCGAACGCGACCCCGGCGACAGGCACGCCTCGCGGACGCCTGCCTTCGCGAGGCCGTCGACGAACCCGTCCATGCATGCAAGGGCGACGTTCGCGGCCTCGGCGCTCACGTCGCGGTCGCCCCGGCGATCCACAGCCCGAGCGCGAGCAACCCGCCGAACGCCAGCTGCAGCTGTGCGGTTCCGACGAGCACCGGGACGAGCTCACGCCCGCGCGCGCGCCCGACGAGCTCGAACGGGCGGATCGCGAGCGGCCACGCCGCCAGGGCGAACAGCGCCCACTGCGACAGACCCGCTCCCTCGTCGGCGATGTCGACGAGCACGCCGATCGCGACGACCGCGAACGCGGCCACGACACACGCGCGGTACAACAGCCTCGTCCGGGCGTCGCCGATCCGCACCGCCAGCGTTCGCCGCCCGCCGGCCGCGTCGGTCGCGATGTCGCGGAGGTTGTTCGCGACGAGGATCGCGACGGCGAGGGCTCCCATCGCGACCGACGACCACCAGGCCGCCGCGCTGACGCGCTCCGCCTGCACGTAGGCCGTTCCGGCCGTCGCCATCACGCCGAAGAACAGGAACACCATGAGCTCGCCGAGCCCGAGCCCCGCGTACGGACGGGGCCCGCCCGTGTACAGCCACAGCGCGAGCATCGCGACCGCGCCGAGCGGTACGAGCCACGGCGACGTCGCGAGCGCGAGCGACAGCCCGGCGACGCCCGCGACGCCGATGCAGACGATCGAGGCGATCAGTACCGAGCGCGGCGACGCCGCGCCGGAGGCGACCAGCCGCGTCGGCCCGACGCGCGCGGCGGTGTCGACCCCGCGGACCCCGTCGTGATAGTCGTTCGCGAAGTTCACGCCGACCTGCAGCCCGAGGCCGACGAGCAACGCCGCGACGAACCGCCACAGGACGGCGTGTCCGGCGGCCGCGGTCCCGACGACGACGGGCGCGATGCTCGCGGCGAGCGTTCGCGGCCGCGCGCCCTGCCACCACACGGCCAGGCGCGTCAGCGCGGCAGACGAGCTCACGGGCGCTTCGGGAACCGCGAGAAATCGGGCGCGCGCTTCTCCAGGTACGCGTCGCGCCCCTCCTGCGCTTCCTCGCTCATGTAGTACAGGAGCGTCGCATCGCCGGCGAGCTGCTGGATGCCGGCCATCCCGTCCTGGTCGGCGTTGAACCCGGCCTTGATCAGCCGGAGCGCGAGCGGGCTCATCTGCAAGATGCGCCGGCAGACCTCGACGGTCTCCTCCTCGAGGCGGTCGAGCGGAACGACCCGGTTCACGAGACCCCACTCGAGCGCCGTCTGCGCGTCGTACTGCTCGCACAGGAACCAGATCTCCTTGGCCCGCTTCGCGCCGATCGTCCGCGCGAGCAACGAGCTGCCGTAGCCGGCGTCGAACGACCCGACCTTCGGACCCGTCTGGCCGAACCGCGCGTTGTCGGCGGCGATCGTCATGTCGCACACGACGTGCAGGACGTGCCCGCCGCCGATCGCGTAGCCGGCGACCATCGCGATCACCGGTTTGGGAAGCCGCCGGATCTGGACCTGGAGATCGAGCACGTTCAGGCGGCCGACGCCGCGCGCGTCGCGGTATCCGTCGTCGCCGCGGATCCGCTGATCGCCGCCGGAGCAGAACGCGAGCGGCCCCTCGCCCGTCAGGACGATGACACCGATGCCGGGGTCGTCTCGCGCCAGGTCGAACGCTCGGGACAGCTCGAACAGCGTCGTCGGCCGGAACGCGTTGCGGACCTCGGGCCGGTCGATCGTGATCCTCGCGATCCCCTCCGCGGTTTCGTAGCGGATGTCCTCCCACTCGCCGGACGGCGTCCAATCCATCTGACCGATCACTCCTAGAGCGTGCACTCGAACGGTTCGGCTAGGCTACCGCACGTGCGCCCGCCCGGGAACCTGCGCGCGGGGGACCTCGTCGCGGTCGTCGAGCCGCCCGGCCCCGACTGGATCGCGCTGATCGCCGACGCGTGGGACCGCGGCGCGGCGGTGCTGCCGCTCGACGCGCGGCTGCCGAGCTCCGAGCGGGCCGACATCGTCCGCCTGGCGCGCCCGACGATGGTGCTCGACGGCGGGGCGTGGACCCGGATCCGCGACGGGGTGAGCGCCGACGGGCTCGCGCTCGTCGTCCACACGTCCGGAACGGCGGGCGTTCCGAAGCTGGTCGAGTTCGAGCGCCCGTCGATCGACGCCGCGGTCGCGTCGTCGTCGCTGGCGCTCGGCGCGACCAGCCGAGATCGATGGGTGTGCTGTCTGCCGGTCGCGCACGTCGGCGGTCTGCTCGTTCTTCTTCGCGCGATCTTGCTCGGCGCGCCGGTCGTGGTGCACGAACGGTTCGAGACGGCGGCGATCGCCTCGACCGAGGCGGACTTCGTCTCGGTCGTGCCGACGATGCTTCGGCGACTGCTCGACGACGGCGTCGACCTCTCGGCGTTCCGGGCGATGCTCGTCGGCGGCGCCGCGCTCGAGGACGATCTCAGGGCGCGCGCGACCGACGTCGGCGCGACGCTCGTCGAGACCTACGGCCTGACCGAGACGTGCGGCGGCGTCGTGTACGACGGCCGCCCACTTCCCGGCACCGAGGTCCGGGTCGCGGACGGCAGCGGCATCGAGCTCCGCGGTCCGACGCTGATGCGCGGCTACCGGCTCGACCCCGATCGAACGGCGGCTGCGTTCGCCGAGGACGGATGGCTCCGGCCCGGCGACGCGGGCGCGATCGAGCCCGACGGCACCCTGCGCGTGTTCGGGCGCGTCGACGATCTCATCAACAGCGGCGGAGAGAAGGTCTGGCCACAGGAGGTCGAGGCCGCCCTCGTCACGCATCCGGCCGTCGCCGACGTCGCGGTCGCCGGGGCTCCCGATCCATCGTGGGGACAGCGCGTCGTCGCCTTCGTCGTCCCGGCCGATCCCGACCGCCCGCCGGCGCTCGAGCACCTCCGCGACCACGCCTCGACGACGGTCGCCCGATTCAAGGCGCCGCACGAGATCGTCCTCGTCGACCGGCTTCCCCGAACCGCGTCGGGCAAGGTGCGGCGCGCGGGCCTTCCGCACGTGGAGCGGGAATAAGGTCCGGTTGGACGGTATGGGACAATCGCGCGCGAGGCGGTACGTGGTCGAACAGCGAAACGTCGTCATCCTCGGATCGGGGCCGGCCGGGTTCACGGCCGCCCTCTACGCGGCTCGCGCCGATCTCGAGCCGCTGGTCCTGAAGGGTCTCGAGGCCGGCGGACAGCTGATGCTCACCACAGAGGTCGAGAACTATCCGGGCTTCCCCGACGCCATCCTCGGCCCCGAGCTCATGGACTCGATGGAGAAGCAGGCGGCCAGGTTCGGCGCCGAGATCCTCGCGCAGACCGCGACCCGGGTCGACCTGTCGAGCGCGCCGTTCGGCATCTGGGCCGGCGATCAGGAGTGGCGCGCCAGGACGCTGATAGTGGCGACCGGCGCGAGCGCGAAGTGGCTCGGGGTTCCCGGCGAGGAGACGCTCCGCGGCCGAGGGGTCAGCGCCTGCGCGACGTGCGACGGGTTCTTCTTCCGCGACCGCGAGCTCGTCGTCGTGGGCGGCGGCGACACCGCGATGGAGGAGGCGAGCTTCCTCACCAAGTTCGCGAGCAAGGTGACGATCGTCCACCGACGCGATGAGTTCCGCGCCTCGAGGATCATGCAGGACCGCGTGCTCGCAAACGCGAAGATCGACGTCGTCTGGAACGCGGTCGTCGAGGAGATCCTCGGGACGGGCGCCGTGACGGGCGTTCGCCTCCGGGACGTGCGCACCGACGAGACGCGCGAGCTCGCGACCGACGGGGTGTTCATGGCGATCGGTCACACACCGAACACCTCGTTGCTCGAGGGGCAGCTTGAGCTCGCCGACGGGTACGTCGTCGTCCACGAGCCGACGACCAGGACCAGCGTCCCCGGCGTGTTCGCCGCCGGCGACGTCACCGACGTGATCTACCGTCAGGCCGTCACCGCGGCCGGACAGGGATGTAAGGCCGCGATCGACGCCGAGCGGTTCCTCGGCGGGCACTGACACGACAACCCGACGACCGAGCGGTCGGACGCGGGACGGAACGAAGGAGGAGCGGTGGCACTCATCGGCGACGTGACCGATCAGGACTTCGATGCGCGGGTGCTGAAGTCCGACAAGCCCGTGTTGGTCGACTTCTGGGCCGAGTGGTGCGTGCCGTGCCACATGGTGTCCCCCGTCGTCGAGGAGATCGGGCGCGACAAGGGCGACGACCTTCAGGTCGCCAAGCTCAACATCGACGAGAACCCCGAGATCACCCGCAAGTACGGCGTGATGAGCATCCCGACGCTGATGCTGTTCAAGGACGGCGAGGCCGCCGCGCGCGTCGTCGGTGCCCGCGGCAAGGACGCGCTCCTCAAGGAGATCGATCCGCACATCGCCGCGTGACGCCGTTCGCGCGCCGTTCGTCATCGGGTCGCTGAGTCGTCCTGTTGTTGCCGGAGCCCGCCGGGGCTGGCAACCTCGGCGCCGTGAGGATCATCCGCGCGGGAGACCGCGGTGAGGCCGTGCGCGACGTGCAGCGGCGCCTCCTCGCGCTCGGGTCCCGCGTCTCCGCGGAGGAGCTGAACGGCTCGTACGGACCGTCGACGGACGAGGCCGTCCGCGCGTTCCAGCGCAGTCGAGGGCTTCCGGCCGACGGGATGGTCGGCCCCGACACGTGGGGACGCCTGGTCGAGGCGGGGTACCGGCTCGGCGACCGGACCTTGTACGTCCGCTCCCCCTTCTTCCGCGGCGACGACGTGCTGGACCTGCAGCGCCGGCTCAACCAGCTCGGGTTCGACGCCGGCCGCGAGGACGGGATCCTCGGCCTCGAGACCGGCCGGGCGGTGCTGAACTTCCAACGCAACATCGGGATGAAGGCCGACGGGATCGTCGGGCCGGACACCGTCGAGGCGCTCGAGCGGATCCGCCCGGTCCAGCCCGGTCCGAGCCGCGCGCTCGTTCGCGAGGCCGAGGACATGCGGGCCGGACGGGGTTCGATCGCGGGCGCCCGGATCGCGATCGATCCGGGCCACGGCGCCGACGATCCGGGCCACATCGGGCCGTCCGGCTCGAGCGAGGCCGAGCTGACCCTGCTGCTCGCGTCCGATCTCGGCGACGCGCTCGCCGCGCTCGGCGCGATCCCCTCCGTCCTTCGGGACGCCGACGAGACGCCCTCGCCGAGCGAGCGCGCGCGCGGCGCGAACGAGCTCGGAGCGGCGGTCTGCATCTCGCTCCACCTGAACGGCGGTGGACCGTCCGAACAGGGCTCGACGGTCGCGTACTTCGGCACCGAGGACACCTACTCGCCCGCGGGCCGGGAGCTCGCCGAGCGCGTGCAGGACCAGCTGACCTCGCGGCTCGGCCTCGTCGACGGCCGCACGCACCGCCTCACGATCTCGCTGCTGCGCGAGACACGGATGCCCGCCGTCCAGGTACAGCCCGCGTTCCTCACGCATCCGGACGACGAACGGCTCGTGGTCGACGAGGCCGGGCGGCGCTCGATCGCCGAGGCGATCGCCAAGGGCGTCGCCGAGTTCTTCGCTTCGACCGTGGCGACCCGCGAGGTTCCTGCCTCGACGCGCTGACACGGCGGGCGTGCGCGCCGTCGGGTTGGCGCGGAACCGAACCCGTCGAGCGCGTCAGCCTCTTCGTCTTCGGAGGACGAGCAGCGCGAGCCCCAGCGCGATCCCCAGCATGAGGGCCTCGGCGCTGCGCTCGACCTCGACGCGCGACGGGCCGGCCATGGAAGGATGCTACCGGCGGTCGAGCGGGAGGATCCGATGCGGTTCAGCCTCATGGTCGAAGGACAGCAGGGTCCGAGCTGGGACCACTGGATCGCGATCGCCGAGGCGTGCGAGCGCCTCGGCATCGAGACGTTGTTCTCGTCGGACCACTACTTCCCCGGCTCCGGACCGGGCGGCCGCGGTTCGTTCGACGCGCCGACGATCCTCGCGGGGCTCGCCGCGCGGACGACCAGCCTTCGGCTCGGAACGATGGTCTCGCCGGTGACGTTCCGTTTGCCCGGCGTGTTCGCCAAGGTCGTCACGACGATCGATCACATCAGCGGCGGCCGCGCCGAGATCGCGCTCGGCGCCGGGTGGTGGGAGGAGGAGCACCGGATGCTCGGGATCCCGTTCCTCACGTGGAGCGAGCGGTTCGAGATGCTCGCCGAGCAGCTCGAGATCGTCCACGGCGCCATGTCCGAGGACCGGTTCTCGATCGAGACCGCGCACTACGCGCTCGAGGATCTCGAGTTCCTGCGCAAGCCGGTGCAGCGTCCGCATCCGCCGATCATCGTCGGCGGCCGGGGCGGCCCCCGGATCGCCGAACTCGTGGCGCGGTGGGGCGACGAGTTCAACACGGTCGGAGGAACCCCCGAGGAGGTTCGGCAGCGATTCGACGGCGTTCGGCGCGCCGTGCGCGATGCCGGCCGCGATCCGAGCACGGTCACGACGTCGCTGATGACGTGGTTCGTCCTCGGCCGGACCGAGGACGAGTACCGAGCCAAGGTCGAGCGAGCGCGTTCCTTCGAGGACGACCCCGCGCCGATCGACGAGTACGTCGCCGAGGTCGAGGCAGATTGGATCGTCGGCACACCCGACCGCGCCGCCGCGCGGCTGCGCGAGTACGCCGAGGCCGGCGTGCAGCGGATCGTGCTCAACCATCACCTGTACGACGACATCGAGATGCTCGAGCTCGTCGGCGATCTCATGCGCGAGCTGCCCGAGCCGAGCTGACTCGCGCCTCGGACCGGATGCGGTTCGGTCCGTGACCAGGTATCGGCGCGGCGCTACCATCGCCCCCCCATGGCCGAGTTCACCGTCGACCCGTACGCCGACCGGTACGCGCGGCGAACGGCCGGGATGTCGGCGTCGGAGGTTCGAGCGCTGTTCGCGGTCGCCTCCCGGCCCGAGGTCGTCTCGCTCGCGGGGGGCATGCCGTACGTTCAGGCGCTCCCGGCCGAGCACGTGCTCGAGGTCGTCGAGTCCGTGCTCGCGTCGAGCGCCGACGTCGCGCTGCAGTACGGCGGCGGCCAGGGGCCGTCCGGGCTTCGCGAGCGCCTGGCCATGCTGATGGCCGAGGAGTCGACGCCGGTCGACCCCGAGGACGTGCTCGTGACGACTGGCGCGCAGCAGGCACTCGACCTCGTCGGCAAGGTCCTGATCGACCCCGGCGACGAGATCGTCGTCGAGGGCCCCTCGTACGTCGGCGCGCTCTCGGCGTTCAGCGCGTACGAACCGCGGTTCGTGCACGTCGACGTCGACGACGACGGCATCGTGGTTGAGCAGCTCGAGGACGCCCTCGTGCGCGGCGTGCGCCCGAAGTTCGTCTACACCGTTCCGAACTTCTCGAACCCGGCGGGTGTGACGATGTCATACGACCGCCGACATCGCCTCGTCGCCCTGTGCCACGAGGCGCACGTTCCGATCGTCGAGGACAATCCCTACGGCCTGCTGCGCTTCGAGGGCGAGCCGCTGCCCACCCTCCGGTCGCTCGATCCGCAGAACGTCGTCTATCTCGGCACGGTCTCCAAGGTGTTCTCGCCTGGCGTTCGCGTCGGATGGGCGGTCGCGGAGCCGGGCGTCCTGCAACGGCTGATCCTCGCCAAGGAGGCGTCGGATCTGTGCGGCAGCAACCTCACGATGCTCGTCACCGAGCGCTACCTCTCGGGCGAGACGTGGCGCGCCACGCTCGCCACCCTCGTGGACACGTATCGAGCTCGGCGCGACGCCATGCTCGAGGCGCTCGCCGAGCACTTCCCCGGCGAGGCGCGGTGGACCCATCCCGCGGGCGGCTTCTACGTCTGGGCCACCCTGCCCGAGTACGTCGACACCCGGGCGTTGCTCGCGGCGGCGGTCGAGCGGCGCGTTGCCTACGTGCCGGGAACGGGCTTCTACGCGGACGGTCGCGGCGCCTCGCAGATGCGCCTGGCGTTCTGCTTTCCGCCGGAGGACCGCATCCGCGAGGGCGTCGGACGTCTCGGGGAGCTGCTCCGCGACGAGGCCGCCCTCTACCGCTCGCTGTCGACATGACGAGGGTCGCGGTGCTCGCCGGCGGACGCTCGCCTGAGCGCGAGGTCTCGCTGCGCTCCGGCCACCGCGTCATGTCGGCGTTGCGCGCGCGCGGCCACGAGGTCGAGGTCCTCGACCCGGCGGAGCTCCCGCTGGTCGAACGGCTGACCGCCTACGCGCCGGACGTCTGCTATGTCGCCCTGCACGGCCGGGACGGCGAGGACGGAACGGTGCAGCGCGTGCTCGACGCGCTCGGCGTTCCCTATACCGGAGCTCGAGCCTTCGCGTGTCAGATCGCGTTCGACAAGGTGCTCGCGAAGGAGCGGCTGCACGCCGCCGGGATCCCGACCCCCGACTGGACGTCGATCCAGGCGGCCGCGCTTCGGGATCTCGGAGCCGGCCCGCTGCTGCATCGCGCGGTCGAACGCGTCGGCCTGCCCGCCGTGCTCAAGCCGTCGCGGGCCGGATCGGCCATGGGCATCTCCTTCGTCGAGCGCGAGGCCGACCTCCCGGCGGCGGTGATGAGCGGCATGTCATTCTCCGATGCCGTCGTGATCGAACGCCGGATCCGGGGCACCGAGGTCGCCGTCGCGCTGGTCGACGGGCTCGACGATCTCCCGCTCGTCGAGGTGGTTCCGAAGTCCGGCGCCTTCGACTACGCGGCGCGGTACACGCCGGGAACCACCGAGTACTACGCGCCTGCGCGGCTCGACCCGGAGTCGACCGCTGCGTGCCGGGACGCCGCCCGCCGCGCGTTCGAGTCCCTCGCGATGCGCCATGCGAGCCGAGCCGACGTCATCGTCGACGCCGCCGGACCGTGGGTCGTCGACGTCAACGTGTCGCCCGGCATGACCGACACGAGCCTGCTTCCGATGGCGGCCGAGGCGGGAGGCATCGGATTCGGTGAGCTGTGCGAGCGCATCGTCGACGGCGCGCTCCGGGACGGCGCGGGCGCCGCCGGGCCGCACTAGTCCATCCCAGACTAGTCCCCGTCGGCGGGTCACACGCCGGGGGCAAGGCCCGGCCCGGATCCGACGATCTCGGACACGATCCGGTCCAGGTCGTCGGCCGAACCGAACTCGATCACGATCCGCCCGCGTTTGCGCGTCATCTGGATCTGCACCCGCGTCGCGAGCTGCTCCGCCAGGATCTCCTCGAGCTCGCCGAGGGCGGCCGGCTCCGGCGCGGCCGCGGCGGTCGTGCGGTCGGCGGCCGCGGCCGAGACGTCCGGCTCGCCGGCGTCGAGGAACGCCCGCACGGCGTCCTCGACCTCGCGGACCGTCAGCTCCTCGGCTGCGGCGCGGAGCGCGAGGTTCTTCTGCGCCTCGGCGTCTCCGAGCGACAGGAGCGACCGACCGTGCCCGGCCTGGATCTTGCCCTCGGCCAGCAGCGACTGCACCTCAGGCGGCAGCGCGAGCAGCCGGATCGTATTCGCGATGTGGGATCGCGAGACGCCGAGACGATCCGCGAGCGTCTCCTGCTTGAGTCCGAGCTCCTCGAGCAGCTCTCGGAACGCCTCGGCGAGCTCGACCGGGTTCAGGTCCTCGCGGTGGATGTTCTCGATCAGCGCCTCGCGGAGCGCGTCCGCGTCATCGCTCTCGCGCACGATCGCCGGGATCGTCGCGAGACCGGCGAGCTTGGCGGCGCGGAGCCTGCGTTCCCCCGCGATGAGCTCGAACCCATCCGCCGTCCGCCGCACGACGATCGGCTGGAGCACGCCGACCTCGCGGATCGACGTCGCGAGCGCCTCGAGGGGCTCGTCGCTGAAGGTGGTTCGCGGCTGCCGCGCGTTCGGCCGCACGGACCCGACCGGGACCTCCAGAAGCGCGGCCCCCGCGATGCCTTCCTCGACCGGCCCCGGTATCAGGGCCGAGAGGCCGCGTCCCAGCCCGCCTTTCTTCATCGTCTGCCTCCTCGTCGGAACAAGCTCCAGCGCTTTCGCTGGCCGTCGTCCTCATCATCGCGCGCGGACCCGTTCGGCTCCGTCGCTGACTCGGACGGTGCGCGCGGCTCGAGATCGTAGGCGTCGATCACCACGGGTGTTCCTTCCTGCGTCGGCGGCGGCACCGTCTGCGCGCGCGGCGAAGGGTCTGCCGCGTCGTTCGCGACATCGGCGACGGTGGGCTCGCTCGGGCCGGCCGCCTCATCCGGAGATGGTGGAGCCTCTGCGGTCTCGGGCGCCTCGAGTCCGCGAGCGGATCCGGACACGGGCTCAGCCGGTTCCGCCTCGTTCTCCGCTCCGTCCTGGACATCCGCGGCGCGAGCCCGCTCGTCCTCGACGGCCTCGCGCAGCGGTCGCGGCGCAGATCGAACGGCCACCGGCGGAGGGACGTCCGCGGGCGCCTCGACTGCGTGGGTCCGCTCCACGGTCGGCTCGACGACGACCGTGGGCATCTCGTCGAAGGCCGGCATCGGCCCCTCCGGCGCCGGCCGGGCGGCGACCTCCCCAGCCAGGTCGCGGTAACACTCGGCGCCCCGCGATCGCGGGTCGTACACGGTGATGGGCTGGCCGAAGCCCGGCGCCTCGGACAGCCGGACGGTGCGCGGGATGATCGTCCGGTAGACGATATCGCTGAAGTACTTTCGGACCTCGTCCACGACCTGTTCCGACAGCTTCGTGCGTGGATCGAACATCGTCATGACGATGCCCGAGAGCTTGAGTGCGGGATTCACGTTCTGCTGTACCAGCCGCACGTTACGGAGCAACTGTCCGAGGCCCTCGAGCGCGTAGTACTCGCATTGGATCGGCACGAGGAGCTCCTCGGCCGCCGCGAGGGCGTTGATCGTGAGGAGGCCGAGCGACGGGGGGCAGTCGAGCAGGATGAAGTCGAACACCCCGACCCGGAGCGGCTCGAGCGCCTTGCGGAGGCGGAGCTCGCGCGAGAACTGGCTCACGAGCTCGATCTCGGCGCCGGCGAGGTCGATGGTCGAGGGGATCGCGTACAGGCCGTTCACCGGCGTCGCGACCACGGCCTTGGTCACGTCGGCGTCCGACACGAGGACGTCGTAGATCGTCACGTCGCG
Organism: bacterium; assembly: GCA_046735355.1. Lineage (GTDB taxonomy): Bacteria > Actinomycetota > UBA4738 > UBA4738 > HRBIN12 > DATAEU01. The sequence continues at coordinate 22,303 of JBKPTC010000150.1, read as the reverse complement.
CGATTCGTGCCGGATCCCGAGGCCCGTCGAGGCGTTGCCCTGCGGATCGAGGTCGATCACCAGCACCGGATGCCCGGCCTCGGCGAGCGCGGCGCCGAGCGAAACCGCGGTCGTGCTCTTGCCGACGCCGCCCTTCTGGTTGGCGACGGCCATGATCCGCGCGGTGCGGACGCCGGGGTCGTTCGAGGCGGGCGTTGATCCTCCGGAGGTTCGACCACCTGATCGTGGACGGCTGTGCGCCGGGTCTTCCGGCGGGGCGGCAGGACTGACGCGCTCGAACTCGGTGGGCGAGCCGTCGCGATCCGTCACCGCCGGCTCATGATAACGAGCGGCCCCGCGCTTGCAAGCGGTGGCGGCGGCTCGACGACCTCGATCCGGATGCCGTCGCCTCCGACCGTCGACGGATCGAACCGGGTCCCCGCGAAGTAGACGAGGCGACCGGTCGGGTCAAGGACGTGCTGGACCCGGGCCCAGGAGGCTGTGCCGTCGGCGAAGGCGCGCGCGATCGCCGAGTCGAACACCTGGTCGACGTCCTCCACGCGACGGTCGAGCGGGTGTGCGTTGGGAAGACCTAGGTCGTCGACCACCAACTCGAGGAACCCGATCCGGCGATGATGCGGCTCCAGGAGCGTTACGGAGACGTCCGGTCGTGTGATCGCGACGACGATCCCGGGGAGACCGGCACCCGATCCGACGTCCACCACGCGGCCGCCCATCAGCGGTGCGGCGCGGAGCGAGTCGTCGATGTGCCGCCGTCGAAGGACCGGCTCGTCGGAGCGGCCGACGATCCCCAGCGGGACGGCGCGAGTCCGGAGGAGCTGCTCGTACGCGTCGAGGGCCTCGAGCGCCTCGGAGGCCAGGCCGAGCCCGAGCGTCGCGGCCAACTCGGCCGTTCGATCGCGATCCGCGTGTTTCACGTGAAACACGACCTTGAGGGCGCGCCGCGAACTACGCCTGCGGCCGGATGACGACTCGCCGTTCGGGCTCCTCGCCGGTGCTCGACGTCTCGACGCCCCGAACGGTCGAGACGGCATCGTGGACGATCTTCCGCTCGTAGGAGTTCATCGGGTCGAGCGTCTCCTCGCGTCCCGAGCGCGCAACCTTCCTGGCTACGTCGCGAGCGTGGTTCTCGAGCCGCGCGCGCTGCCGCTTCCGATAGTCCTCCGCGTCTACGACGATGCGGGCGCGGGCGCCGGTGCGGTTGCCGACGACGGTCCGAGCCAGGTCCTGCAGCGCCTCGAGCGTCTGCCCGTGGCGTCCGATGAGGAGGCCCATGTCGTCGTCCTCGTCGTCGACCGGCGCATCGTCGACGGGAAGGATCTCGACGTACATCGTGCCCTCTCGGAAGACGGTCTCGACGTCTGCCTCGATGCCCAACCTCGCGACGACGCCTTCCAGAAAGACCGCGGCGATGTCGCCCTGCTCCTCGAGGTCCTCGTCCGGAGCCTCGGCGGGCGTCGGGCCCGCGAGACGGACCCGGACGACGGCGTCCTGGCTTCCGACGCCGAGGAACCCGGTCTTGGAGTCCTGCAGGATCTGGACGGAGACCTCCTGCTCGCTCGCGCCGAGTTCCTCCAACGCGAGTTCGATGGCCTCCTCAACGCTTGGGGCGCTTCTTTCGACTTCCCGCACCGCTGCCTCCCGAACCGCCGGATCCGCCTGAGCCCGGCTTCCGAGGCGGCGTTCCCGGCTTCTTCGCGGACCCCGGCTTCGTTCCTCCCGAGCCGGAGCCGAGGTTCCGCGGCGCCGGCCGTCCGTCGCCCGTATCCCGGCGCTGTCGCTCCTCGGTCGCGCGCTCCATCATCGACGACAGGAATCCCTTGCGGTCCTTGCGTCCGTCGGCCTTCGCCGCCAGCGTCTCGGCGGTGGGGCGGTTTTTCACCATGAAGTACTGCTGCCCGATCTGCCACGCATTCGACGTCGTCCAGTACAGGACGAGGCCGGCGGGGAAGAAGAACCCGAACACGCCGAATGCCAACGGCATCACGCGGAGCAGCGCCTGCTGCTGCTGCGACGAGGTGCCCGGCGGGCTGGCGCTCTGCATCTGGCGCTGCTGAAAGTAGGTGGTGGCGAACATCGCCGCCGCGAACAGGTAGTACGGGATCCGGTCCGGCACCGAGCTGCCACAGTTGAGCTGGTACTCGATCGGTTTCCCGTCGTCCGCCAGGTACTTCGACGTCACCTTGGCGTCCGCATTGCCCGCTTGTTGCGCCGAGCACAACAGGTTCATTCCGAGGAACGTCGTGCCCTCTCCGGACTTCTCGGCGACGACCCACGTGCCGGCGTCGAGGTGAGCGGGCGGTTGCAGCCCCTGCAGGTACTCAGTCGGCACCTGGCCGTCGGCGGTCATCTGATCCGAGGTCGGCTCGGGCACCTGTTGGCTGATGGCCGCGTAGAGCGCCGAGTCGGCGGGGATGTGGACGGGGTATTGCGGAAACCTGATCACCGAGTACATCGCGATCAGGATCGGGAACTGCAGCAGCGTGGGCCAGCATCCGGAGAACGGGTTGACCCCGTGCTCGCGGTACAGGTTCATGATCTCTTCCTGCTGCTTCTGCTTGTTGCCCTTGTACCGCTGCTGGATCTGCTTCACCTTCGGCTGGATGATCTGCATGTTCTGCATCGAGCGGATCTGCTTGATGCCGAGCGGCAGGAGCACCAGCCGGATCAGCACCGTCAACACGATGATCGAAAGGCCCCAGTTGGGGATGAGGTCGTAGATCCACGCGAGGATCGCGCCCATCCCGTTGAGGAGCCACTGGAACGGCTCGAACGCCAGCATCATCCGGCGCTCCGAAGTGGGACGCCATCATACGCCTCGTGCGTGGCCCGCGGCGGAGGCACGCGATCGACGCCGCCCGCGGTGAACGGCCCGCACCGCGCGATCCGCCACGCGGCGAGCGCGGAGCCCCGGACCGCGCCGTGCAGCCGGATCGCCTCCTCGCCGTAGGCCGAGCACGTCGGATAGAACCGGCACTGGCCGCCGAGCCAGCCCGACAGCGCGGCTCGGTAGATCCGGATCAGCGCGATCAGCCCCCAGCGGACGGGCGCTCCGACGGCCCAGAGGGCCGGGCGGACGTTCGTGGTCACGGCAACACCCGCGCGCGGGTAAGCAGGTCCTTCAACTCGGCCACCAGGTCCTGTGTCTTGGCTCCCCCGATCGCGGATCGCGCGACCAGGACGATGTCGGAATCGGGCTCGGCGCGGGTGCCGAGTTCGCGCCACGCCGCTCGGAGGACGCGCCTCGCTCGGTTGCGCACGACGGCACCGCCCACCCGACGGCCTGCGACGAACGCGATGTTCCCCGAGCCGGGCGCGACAAAGGCTACCACCCGTGCTCCGTGGAACGGCCGCCCCTCCCGCATCGTGCGGCCGATGTCGAACCGCGGCGTTGCAACTCCCTCGGAGATCAGGCCGACAGCTTGGCGCGGCCCTTCGCGCGGCGTCTGGCGAGGATCGCGCGGCCCGCTCGCGTGCGCATCCGCAGGCGAAAGCCGTGCGTCTTCTTGCGGCGACGGTTGTTGGGCTGGAAGGTTCGCTTGGACATCGGAGCTCCGTGGGAGTGCTCGGGATCGCCGGCGGCGCCGGTCGCGCGAGTATACGGGCGAGCATCGCCGCTGGACAAAACGCGCGTCAGGAGAAAGACCGTCAAAAGGCCCGGACCGTGGGTCCGTGTGGAAAACCTCGGTGCTATAGTCCGCCCCGCCTTCCCCCTCGGCGGCCCGCGGAACTTCCGCCACCGTTCGCCGAGCACGAGCTTCCCCATCGGGTTTCCACATCTGTGGAAAGGCGCTGTGGATAGGCAATGGCGATCGCATCCTTCGAAGACGCCGCGGATCGAACGTGGGCGCACGTCGTCGAACGGGCTCGCACGGAGCTTTCCGAGAGCTCGTTCTCGATGTGGTTCAGCGGCGTTCAGGCGACGCGCCTGCACGACGGCGTGCTCGAGGTGCGCACGCCGTCCGACTACGTCCGTGACCGGCTCGCCAAGCACTACCTCGAGCTGATCGAGCGCGCCGCGGTCGAGGCGGTGGGCCAGCCAGTGACCGTTCGGCTGCAGGCGGATCCGAGTGCGCCGCGTCCGGTCGTGGTGGAGGAGCCCGCCGTGCCGCCGCCCGCGCCGGTGGCCGCCGTCGCGCGTCCCGAGGCGTCGGGCCGGCCGCTCGGGGCGCCGGGCCTGCCGTTTCCCAACTACACGTTCGAGACCTTCGTGCCAGGACCGAGCAACCGGTTCGCGCACGCCGCGGCGATGGCCGTCGCCGAGGCGCCGCCGTCCAAGGCGTACAACCCGCTGTTCATCTACGGCGGCGTCGGGCTCGGCAAGACGCACCTCATCGTCGCGATCGGGCACCACATGCACCGGCTCGCGCCCCGTCTGCGCGTGAAGTACGTGACGAGCGAGAGTTTCATGGCCGAGTTCATCAAGGCGGTGCGCGAGCGACAGGGGTACCAGTTCGCGGCGCGATACCGAGACGTCGACGTGCTGCTCGTGGACGACATCCAGTTCCTGGCCAAGCGCGAGGAGACGCAGACCGAGTTCTTCCACACGTTCAACGCGCTGCACGAGAAGGAGCGGCAGATCGTCATCGCATCGGACCGGCCGCCGCAAGAGCTCGGGATGGAGGAGCGCCTGCAGTCCCGGTTCCGGCTCGGGCTGTGCGTGGACGTGCAGCCGCCGGACCTCGAGACGCGGATCGCGATCCTGCAGCTGAAGGCGCAGCGCGAACGGGTGCACGTGCCCGACGACGTCATCGAGTTCGTGGCAAGCAAGCTCGACCAGAACATCCGGGAGCTCGAGGGCGCGCTCGTCCGAGTCGTCGCGTGGAGCGACCTCACCCGGCAGTCGATCGGCATCGAGCTCGCCGAGCAGGCGCTCGAGGACCTGCTGCCGCAGGCCGAGGCGGAGATTCCGGCCACGCTGATCATGGAGGAGACGGCGAAGTACTTCGGGCTCACCGTCGACGACCTCACGTCCAAGAGTCGCTCGCGGCCGCTCACGACCGCGCGCCACGTCGCGATGTATCTCGTCCGCGAGTGCACCGGGATGACGCTCCCGAAGATCGGCGAGATGTTCGACCGCGATCACACGACGGCGCTGCACGGCATCAACAAGATCGACTCGTCGATGCGCAACCGTGAGCCCATCTACCGCCAGGTCCAGGACCTGTCGCGGATCGTCCGGAACCGGTCGCGCGCGCTGTGATCGTCGCTGTGGGGATCGCTGGGGGAAACGTGGGAGCGAGTGTGCGTCGACGCGGGACGGTGGTCGGACGTCCACCGTTCGTCACACGGTTTCCACACGTCGGTGGGGCCCGGTACGCTCCCGAGACGGCCCTCTTATCCGCTTTTCCCCAGCCCCTACTACTACTGGGTTGAAAGAAGAATGAAGGCAGAAGCGGTGAGGAGGTGGACACGTGAAGTTCCGGTGTGATCGAGACGCCCTGTCCGAGGCGCTCCAGACGGTTCAGCGCGGGGTGTCCTCGCGGCCGGGAATCCCGGCGCTGACGGGCGTGCTGATCGAGGCGGGCGCCGACGGAACGCTCACGCTGACGACGACCGATCTCGAGGTTTCGGCGCGGCTGTCGGCCGCCGTGCAGGTCACCGAGGAGGGGACCGCGCTGATCCCGGCGCGGCTGCTCGTCGACACCGTCAAGAGCCTGTCGGACGCGCCGGTCGACGTCGAGGCCGACCAGTCGCAGGCGTGGATCCGCTGCGCCGCGTACGAGGGCTCGCTCCGGCTGCTGCCGGCCGAGGACTTCCCGAGCCTGCAGCCGCCAACGGGCATCCGGGTCGTCGCGGACGCCCCGACGTTCGCCCAGGCGGTCGCGCAGGTGTCGCGCGCGGCGTCGCGCGACGAGGCGCGTCCGGTGCTGACGGGCGTCCTCGTCGAGGTCAGCCGCGAGGGTGTGACGCTGGTCTCGACCGACTCGTACCGGCTCGCCGTTCGCGAGCTGATCGCGACGGCGGCGGGCGAGGGCAAGGCGATCGTTCCCGAGCGCGCGATCTCCGAGGCGGGGCGTGCGGCCGCGACCGTCGAGAAGGGCGACATCGAGATCTTCCTCGACGAGGCGCAGGTCTCGTTCCAGGTCGGTTCGCTCACGCTGACCTCCCGGCTCATCGAGGGCGAGTTCCCGAACTACCGCCAGCTGTTGCCGGAGGGCTACGAGAACCGGCTCACGGTCGCGCGGCAGCAGCTCATGGACGCGGTCAAGCGCGTCGGTCTGCTCGCGCGCGACACCTCGCCCGTGCGCCTGGAGTTCAACGCGCTCGGCGTGAAGCTGTCGTCGTCCTCACCCGACCTCGGACAGGCCGTCGAGGCCGTCGAGGCGTCGTACGAGGGCGACGACCTCACCGCCGCGTTCAATCCGCACTACCTCGCGGACGGGCTGTCGGCGGCCACCGGCGAGAGCGTCCGGCTCGAGGTGCGCGACGGCCTCAAGCCCGGCATCGTGAAGGGCGAGAACGACGCGTTCACGTATCTCGTGATGCCGGTGCGGCTGCCGACGCCGGTCGGCTGATCCGGCTTGCGGTTGCAGTGGGTCGAGCTCCTGGACTTCCGCAACCACGTTCGGACCGAGCTGCGTGACCTGCCCGACGGGCTGATCACGGTCGTCGGGCCGAACGGCGAGGGCAAGACGAACCTGCTCGAGGGCATCTCGTTCCTGTTCTTCCTCGCATCGCCGCGGACGTCCTCGACGCAGCCCCTCATCCGCGAGGGCGCCCCCGCCGCGTACGCGCGAGGCGAAGTCGAGACGGCGGGCGGCCGCGTGCTCGTCGAGGTCGAGATTCCCGGCCACGGCGCCAACCGCGTCCAGGTCAACCGCTCGGTCGTCCGGCGGAAGCGGGACCTGCGCCGCCAGGTTCGCGGCGTGTTCTTCGGTCCGGACGACCTCGACGTGGTCCGGGGTGATCCGTCCGAGCGCAGGCGGTTCCTCGACGAGGCGCTCGTGTCGCTGTGGCCTCTCAAGGAGTCGGCGATCACGGCGTACGAGCGGACGCTCCGTCAGCGGAACAGGTTGTTGAAGGACTGGGAGGGGCGTGGCGCACCGACCGGCCTCGACGCGTGGGACGAGGAGCTCGTCGCCAACGGCTCGACGCTCGTCCGTCTGCGCGCCGACGCCGTCGAGCGGCTCGCGCCCGGCGCCTCGGAGGCGTTCGAGGCGCTGTCGACGTACGGCCTGCAGTGCGACTACGCGCCGAACGTCGCCGGCGAGGACGTCGAGGCGGCGTTCCGCCGACGGCTGGCGGAGCGGCGCGAGGACGAGCTCGTCCGCCGCACGTCCCTCGTCGGTCCGCACCGCGACGATCTGACGCTCGCCGTGCGGGACCTCGGCGCGCGCGCGTTCGCCTCGCACGGCGAGGCCTGGGGCGCGGCGCTGTGCCTCCGGCTGGGGCTCGCCGACGCCGTCGCCGCCGAGATGGGCGAGCGCCCGGTCGTGCTGCTCGACGATCCGTTCTCGGCGCTCGATCCGGCGCGGCAGCGGCGCATCTCGATGCGGCTTCGGAACGCCGGCCAGGTGCTGATCTCGGTCGCCGACGAGACGCACGTGCCCGGCGACTCGGACGCGGTCTGGCGGGTGTCGGCAGGACGCGTCACGATCGCGGGCGACGGAGCCGAGCCCGTCGCCCCCGAAGCAGCGAGGGGAGCGGCCGGGAAAGCGAGAGGAGGAGCCGCGTAGCGATGCCGTCGTCCAAGGGCTGGAAGACGCGAGTGGACGAGCGCACCCTTGCCGAGACGCCGATCGGCTCGGTCGTCGACGAGCTGCTGGTGCGCGAACGCGCGTTCGCGCGCGGCCTGCCGATCGGGCGGCTCGCGACAACATGGGCCGACGTCGTCGGGCCGCGGCTCGGCGCCGAATCGGCGCCGGTGAGTCTCGACGCCGGCGTCCTCGTGGTCGCCGCGAGCTCCGGGCCGTGGGGCGCGCAGGTTCGGTTCATGACCGAGGAGATCCGTCGGCGCGCCAACGAGTTGCTCGGCTCGAGCGCCGTCGCAAAGGTGCAGGTCGTGGTGCGGCCGGAGCCGCGAAACGCCCCGTGAACCGGGCCCGACCCGGTGCCCCGCGCACCGTCGGGGACAGGGTCCGATTGGTACAATGAGCAGGCGTTTCTCCCCGCGTGAGGCCCCCTCATGGCATGCGCCGCGTGCCGTCGCATGCGCGGGCGGATGGAGGGTCGTTGGCGACACCGAGTAGGTCACAGAAGAGCAAGACCAAGACGGACGGCGGCTACACAGCCGCAGACATCACGGTCCTCGAGGGTGTGGAGCACGTCCGGCTCCGCCCCGGGATGTACATCGGCACCACCAGCTCCCGCGGACTGCATCACCTGGTCTACGAGGTCGTCGACAACTCCGTGGACGAGGCGATGGCAGGCGCCGCCGACCGGATCGTCGTCACCCTGCGCAACGACGGCGGCGTCAGCGTCTTCGACAACGGACGCGGCATCCCCGTCGCGCCGATCCCCAAGGCCAAGGATCGCCGCCCCGCGGTCGAAGTCGTGCTCACCACGCTCAACGCGGGCGGGAAGTTCGGCGGCGGCGGGTACCGGATCTCCGGCGGGCTGCACGGCGTCGGCGTCTCCGTCGTGAACGCCCTATCCGAGCGGCTGGAGGTGCTGGTCGAGCGCGACGGCTTCCAATGGAGGCAGACCTACGCGCGCGGCAAGACCACCAGCAAGCTGACCAAGGGCAAGGCGTCCAAGCGGACCGGAACGACCGTCACGTTCTGGGCGGACCCCGAGATCTTCGAGGACGTCGCCTTCGACCGGAAGATCCTGGGCGAACGGCTCCAGGAGCTCGCCTTCCTCAACAAGGGCCTCGAGATCCAGCTCGTCGACGAACGAGAGACGCCTCCGGTCAAGGAGGTCTTCAAGGCGGCGGGCGGGCTGTCGGACTTCGTGAAGCACCTGCAGACCGGGAAGGAGACGCTCTCGACGCGCGTGATCCATTTCGACCGCAAGGAGGCGGACAACTCGGGCGAGGTCGAGATCGCGATGCAGTGGAACACCGGCTACTCCGAATCCGTGTACTCGTTCGCCAACACGATCAACACGACAGAGGGCGGGATGCACGAGGAGGGCCTCCGGAAGGCGCTCACCAACGTCATCAACCGGTACGCGCGCAGCAAGGGCCTGCTCAAGGAGAAGGAGGACAACCTCCAGGGCGAGGACGTTCGCGAGGGCCTCGTCGGCATCGTGTCCGTCAAGCTTCGCGACCCGCAGTTCGAGGGCCAGACCAAGACGAAGCTCGGCAACGCCTCGATCCGCTCGCTCGTCGAGAAGGAGGTCAACGACCACTTCATGACGTGGCTCGAGGAGCATCCGGGCGACGCCAAGCGCATCGTGACCAAGGGCTCGTCCGCCGCGAAGGCAAGGATGGCCGCCAAGCAGGCTCGCGATCTCACGCGCCGCAAGTCGTTCCTCGACTCGACGTCGCTGCCGGGGAAGCTGGCCGACTGTCAGCTCACGGATCCCGAGAAGTGCGAGCTGTTCGTCGTCGAGGGCGACAGCGCCGGCGGCTCGGCCAAGCAGGCGCGCGATCGCGCCACGCAGGCGATCCTGCCGATCCGCGGCAAGATCCTCAACGTCGAGAAGGCGCGTCTGCACAAGGTCCTCGAGAACAACGAGATCCAGGCGCTGATCACCGCGATCGGCACCGGCATCGGCGACGAGTTCGACATCACCAAGGCCCGGTATCACCGCGTGGTGCTGATGGCGGACGCGGACGTCGACGGCGCGCACATCCGGACGCTGCTGCTGACGTTCTTCTTCCGGAACATGCGCGAGATGATCAGCGCGGGCTACGTGTACATCGCGCAGCCGCCGCTGTACCTCGTGAACGTCGAGCGCAAGCCGATGTACTTCTACACCGAGCGCGAGTGGGAGCAGTTCCGCAAGCAGCGCGGCGACGGCAAGCTCGAGACGCCGCAGCGCTTCAAGGGGCTCGGTGAGATGGATGCCGAGCAGCTGTGGGAGACCACCATGAACCCCGAGTCGCGCACGCTGCTCCAGGTGGCGATGGAGGACGCCGCGACGGCGGACCGTCTGTTCACGATCCTGATGGGCGAGGACGTCGCCGCGCGGAAGGACTTCATCGAGACCAACGCCAAGCTCGTGCAGAACCTGGACGTGTAGCGGGTGGCGACGCGCAAGGCTGCCGGCGGGGGTGGAGACGGCACCGTCACGCTGCTGACCGGCCGCATCGAGCCGGTCGAGCTCGAGGAGGAGCTCCAGCGCTCGTACCTGGACTACGCGATGTCCGTCATCGTCGGGCGCGCGCTTCCCGACGTGCGCGACGGGCTCAAGCCGGTCCATCGCCGGATTCTGTGGTCGATGCTCGAGTCGGGCCTCCGCCCCGACCGCCCGTTCCGTAAGTGCGCGTCGGCCGTCGGCGACGTGATGAAGAAGTACCACCCGCACGGCGACGTCGCGATCTACGACGCGTTGGTGCGGATGGCGCAGGACTTCTCGCTGCGCGCCCCGCTGATCTCGGGCCACGGCAACTTCGGCTCGGTGGACGGCGATCCGCCGGCCGCCATGCGGTACACGGAGGCGCGCCTGTCGCAGATGGCGATGGAGATGCTTCGCGACATCGACGCGGAGACCGTCGACTTCGTCGCCAACTACGACGGCTACGAACAGGAGCCGGTCGTCCTGCCGAGCCGCTTCCCCAACCTCCTGGTGAACGGCGGCAACGGCATCGCCGTCGGCATGGCGACCAACATCCCGCCGCACAACCTCGGCGAGGTCATCGACGCCGTCATCCACTTCCTCGAGAACCCGGAGTCCACCCCCAAGGACCTGATGAAGTTCATCAAGGGCCCGGACTTCCCGACCGGCGCGCAGATCCTCGGCAAGCAGGGGATCCAGGACGCGTATCTCACGGGACGCGGCTCCATCAAGGTCCGCGCGGTCGCGAACATCGAGGAAACCAACCAGGGCCGGCAACGGATCGTCGTCACCGAGCTTCCGTACCAGGTCAACAAGGCGCGACTCGCCGAGAAGATCGCGGAGTTGGTCCGCGCCGGGCGGCTCAAGGACATCGCGGACCTGAAGGACGAGTCCAACCGGCAGGGCATGCGCCTGGTGATCGACCTCAAGCGCGGCGCCAACCCGCAGGTCGTGCTCAACCAGCTCTATAAGCACACGCAGCTGCAGGAGAACTTCGGCGTCATCATGCTCGCGCTCGTCGACAACGTCCCGCGCGTCCTGAACCTCGCCGAGCTCGTGGGCTACTACGTCGACCACCAGGTCGACGTCGTGACGCGGCGAACGCAGTACGAGCTGCGGCGCGCCGAGGAGCGCGACCACATCGTCCAGGGGCTGCTCATCGCGCTGCAGAACCTCGACGAGGTCATCCGGATCATCCGCGGCGCCGCCGACTCGGAGGACGCGCGCACCAAGCTCATGCGCAAGTTCAAGCTCTCCGAAATCCAGGCCAACCACATCCTGGACATGCCGCTGCGCCGCCTCACCCGGCTCGCGCGAACGGAGCTCGAGCAGGAGCACAAGGACCTGCTCGCACGGATCAAGCACCTCACGGCGCTCCTCAAGGATCCCAAGAAGATCCGCGCGGTCATCAAGGAGGAACTCCTCGAGATCCGCAAGAAGCACGCCGACGCGCGCCGGACGGCGCTCCGGCCCGACGAGGGCGAGCTCGACATCGAGGACCTCATCGCCGAGGAGGACGTCGTCATCACCGTCACGCGCGCCGGCTACGTCAAGCGCCAGCCGGTCGAGAACTTCAAGCGCCAGGGTCGCGGCGGCAAGGGCATCCGCGGCGCCAACCTCAAGGAAGAGGACGTCATCAGCCACGTCTTCACGACGACGACGCATCACTGGCTGTTGTTCTTCACGACCAAGGGCAAGGTGTACCGCGTCAAGGTGCACATGGTTCCCGAGTCCGGACGCACGGCGCGCGGCACGTACGCCGCCAACCTGCCGGGCATCGCGATCACCGGCGACGAGCGCGTGTCGGCCGTCATCGACCTCAGGGAGTACTCCGAGGGCCGGAACCTGCTCTTCGCAACGAAGAAGGGCATCGTCAAGAAGACCTCGCTCGCCGAGTACGACTCGCCGCGCACCGGCCTGGCGGCCATCAACCTTCGCCCCGGCGACGAGCTGATCGACGTCCGGCTGACCGACGGCAAGGACGACGTGTTCCTCGTCTCGCGCAAGGGCCAGGCCATCCGGTTCAAGGAGACTGCCGCGCGACCGATGGGTCGTCAGACCGGCGGCGTCATCGGGATGCGTCTGGCGGACGACGACGAGGTCATCGCGCTCGGTATCGCGTCGGAGGGCGAGGAGATGATCAGCGTGACCCAGCACGGGTACGGCAAGCGGACGCCGCTGAAGGACTATCCCGTCAAGGGTCGCGGAGGCAAGGGCGTGATCGGCCACCAGCTGACCAACAAGACCGGCCTGCTCGCCGGTGCGTTCGTCGGCTCGAAGGATCAGGACATGTTCGTGCTTTCGTCGAGCGGCATCGTGATCCGGGTGGCCGCCGGCGACATCCGCCGTGTCGGGCGGGCGTCACAGGGCGTTCGAACGATGCGCGTCGAGGAGGGCGCGCACGTGGTCGCGCTCGCCCCCGTGATCGCCCAGATCGAGGACGAGTAGCGGTTCAGTTCGCCGGACCGTCTGCCGAGGGACGGACGTGGAACCGAGCGAGGCCGCCGTGCGTCGGTTGGGCATCCACGCTGGCCAGGGGGGTAGGGTCCTTGCCGACGCCTTCCCCGCACGGTAGGAATCGGAGCATCCCATGAGCTCGCGCACGGACGATCCCGGTGTGGTGACCCAGCCGGCTCCGGCCGTCACCCCCGTCGGCGGCTCGCCGAGCGCCGAGGATCGACGGCGCGGCTGGCGTCGCCGCCCGCGCCAGACCCGCGTCGTGATCCGCAAGGTCGGTCCGTGGTCGGTCTTCAAGTTCTCGCTGCTCTTCTACTTCTGCATCATGCTCGTGATCCTGCTCGCGCTCGCGATGATCTATTCCGTCCTCGGCGCGATCGGAGCGCTCGACTCGTTCACGAAGCTGCTTCGAGACGTCGGGTTCGACAACTTCGAGATCCACGGCGACTGGTTGTTCACGCGCCTCGCGATGATCGGCATCGTGATGGTGTTCGTCTGGTCCGCGCTGAACGTCTTCGTGGCGTTCCTGTACAACCTCATCTCCGACGTCGTCGGTGGCGTCGAGGTGACCCTCGCCGAGCGTCGCTGACGCCGCTCGCCCCGCGTCCCCGAGGTCCCCTGCATGCGCTTGGGTATCATGGCCGGTCGGGCGCGGTGTCCATCCGGCGTCGCGCCGGCCGGAAGGGAGGGCCTGTAGCTCAGCTCGGTTAGAGCGCATCCCTGATAAGGATGAGGTCGTTGGTTCAAGTCCAACCAGGCCCACCGACATCGTAGACGTCGAGACGTAGGGAAGGAGATCCGATGGGCGAGGAGAACGGCGAGAAGAAGCGGGGGTTCTTCGGAAAGCTGTTCCGTCTGGCGTTCTTCGCAGCCATCGTCGCTGCCGTCGTCAGCTTCGTGAAGCGCCGTCGCGGCGCCGACTTCGACGACAGCGAGTGGCAGGAGCTGCCGCCGCCCGCCGGCGGATAGGCGGTTCGGCAACCGTACGGCTCCGCGAGCGGGCCGGCGTCCGTGCTCCGGGCGCCGGCCCGTTGGCATGTTGCGGTCTGGCTACACTCGCGACGATGTCGGACGCCTGGGACCTGGCGAACGAGGCGGCGACGCGCGCCGGCGTCGAGCTGCGTCCGCTCACGCGACTCGAGGACGCGGACGCGATCCTCGACGTGATGATCGATACGTGGGGTGAGCACCAGCTGATCCCACGCGAGGTGCTCCGAGCGCTGCCCGAGAGCGGCAACGTTCCGATCGGCGCGTTCGTCGACGGTCGCATGACGGCGTACGTGCTCGGATGGGCGGGCGTCGATCCCGTCGACGGCCTGCACGTCCATTCGCACATGCTCGCGGTCCGTCCCGGGCTCCGGCACGGCGGCGTCGGATACGCGCTGAAGCTGGCACAGCGCGCGCAGGCGCTCGAGCAGGGGATCGAGGTCGTCCGGTGGACGTTCGACCCCATGGTCGCGAGGAACGCGTACTTCAACATCGCGAAGCTCGGAGGCGTGTGCGACCGGTTCGAGCGCAACTTCTACGGCGCGATGGAGGATGTGCTCAACCGCGGCGAACGCAGCGACCGGTTCGTCGTGCGGTGGGATCTCGGGCGCCGGCCCGGACCTCGCTCGGTCGCGCCGACGGCATGGCTGGAGGTTCCGAACGATCTGGAGGCGCTTCGAGCGCGGTCGCCGGACGAGGCAGCCGCCTGGCGAGATCGCGTCGCCGACGCGGCCGAGCGGCAGCTCGCGGCCGGCAGGGTCGCGTCCGCGTTCGACCGCGACCGGTCGGCGTACGGGTTCGTCGACGCGTCGGAGATCGCCTCCTCGTGACGCGCGTCCACTCGATCGAGCTGCGGATGATCGGGCTACCGCTGGTGCGTCCGTTCCGAACGAGCTTCGGCGAGGAGACCGCGAAGCAGTGCGTCCTCGTGCGCGTCGACACCGCCGCAGGCTCTGTCGGCTGGGGGGAGTGCGTCACCGGGCCGGAGCCCGACTTCAGCGGCGAGTTCAACGAGGGCGCGTGGCTCGTGATCCGGGACTTCCTCGCGCCGGCGCTGTTCGCGGCCGGCGACGTGGGCGCCCGCGACCTCGATCGCGTGTTCGCCGGGGTCCGCGGCAACCCGATGGCCAAGGCGGCGCTCGTCGACGCGTTCCTCGACGCCGAGCTCCGCGAACGGGGCGAGTCCCTGGCGGCGTTCCTCGGTGCCGAGCGCGACCGCGTGGTCTGCGGCGTGTCGGTCGGCATCACGCCGACGACGAGGGGTCTGCTCGAGCAGGTGGACGGGTACCTCGCCGAGGGGTACCGCCGGATCAAGCTGAAGATCCAGCCGCGGACCGACGTGGAGCGCGTCCGCGCGGTTCGGGAGGCGCACCCCGAGATCGCGCTGTCCATCGACGCCAACGCCGCCTATCGCCTGGAGGACATCGGCGTGTTCCGCGACCTCGATGCGTTCGACCTCTTGATGGTCGAACAGCCGCTGCACTTCGAAGACGTGCTCGAGCACGCCGCGCTGCAGCGGCAGATCGAGACGCCGATCTGCCTGGACGAATCGATCCGGTCCGCCGCCGATGCGGCCGCCGCGATCGAGCTCGGCGCCTGCCGCATCGTCAACATCAAGCAGGGGCGGGTCGGCGGCGTGCTGCACGCCAAGCGCGTGCACGACGTGTGCGGCGAGCGGAACGTGCCGGTCTGGTGCGGCGGCATGCTCGAGACGGGCATCGGACGCGCGACGAACCTCGCGCTGGCCGCGCTGCCGGGGTTCACGCTGCCGGGCGACACGAGCGCGAGCCGCCGGTACTTCGCCGAGGATCTGACGGAGCCGTTCGAGCTGTCGCCCGACGGAACGATGGCGGTGCCCGATGCGCCCGGCATCGGCGTCGCCCCGCAGCCGGACAGGCTCGCCGCCACGACGCTGCGGATCGAGCGCGTCGAGAAAGAGTGACAAGAACGCGCGTTCCGCCTTGCGCCGCGTGGCACGGTCGCCATAGGGTTCGTACTGAGAGACCGCTGGGACCTCCGGGTTCCGGCGGTTTCTCGCTTTTCCGGCGTTGTCCCCGGCCCGTTCGCGGCCGCGCCCCCGTAGGCGATCCCTCGTCGGCTTTACTGCGCGTTCCGGAGGCGCGATGCTACGCGCGCAGCTCCGACCGATCAGGCCAATCGAGGAAAGGTTCGATCCGGATGAGGAAGCGCGTCGTTCGAGCCGGCGAGATCGAGATCGAGGACTCTCAGGGGCGCGTTCGGGCGCGCTTCGGGGTGACCGACGACGACTCGCCGTTCATGGCGTTCTTCGGACCCGACGAGCGGCTGCGAGCGCGCTTCGGGATCCAACCCGACGGGTCCGCCGGGCTCGCGATCGCGGACGACGACGGCAAGGTCCGCGCCACGTTCGGGCTGTTCTCCGACGGCTCGGCGAGCATGGCGATGGTCGACCGCAATGGAAAGGTGCGCGCGAAGTTCGGCCTCGCGAGCGAGGGCTCGCCGACGCTCGCCCTCCGGAACAAGAACGGCGAGCTCGGCTTCGTGTACTCGCTCGCTCAGCAGGGGTCGCCGACGATCTCGCTCCAGGATGAGGACGGCAAGGTTCGCGCCCGTCTCGGTCTGGCCGCCGAGGGCTCGCCGATCCTGCGCCTCCTGAACAAGGACGGCGAGCTCCGCGCGATCATGGGCCTCACGGCCGAGGGCACGCCGGTGCTCCAGTTCATGGACGCCGAGGGCGAGCCGCTCTGGACGGCGCCCGGCACGGCCACGGTGCAGACGAAGACCTCGGCGCAGCCGGAGACGGTCAAGCAAGGCTGAGCGGCCGGTACGCTACCGCTGCGGGGACGTAGCTCAGTTGGTAGAGCACCTGCTTTGCAAGCAGGGGGTCGGCGGTTCGAGTCCGCTCGTCTCCACCGGGTATCGCTCCACGAAGCAACGGCGTAGGCTCGTGCACCTGCCGTAGCGTCAAGCAATCGTCGGGAGGCATCGTGCGCAGGATCGCTTGGGTCGTCGCGCTGCTCGCACTGGTCGGAGTCTTCACCGCGCCAGAGGCCGTCACGCGCGCGACCGCCGACACCAGGCCGAACATCCTGTTCATCATCACGGACGATCAGCCCGAACGAACGCTCTCGGTCATGCCGAAGACGGAGCGGATCTTCCGTGACGGCGGCACGCGGTTCACCGACTTCTACGACACGACGCCGCTGTGCTGCCCGTCGCGCGGCTCGTTCTGGAACGGCGAGTACGCGCACAACCACGGCGTGCTCACCAACCAGGACCCGGCGGCCGAACAGCGGTATCCGCAGTCGACCGCGATCCAGGCGTACCTGCGCAACGCCGGCTACACCACCGGGATCGTCGGCAAGTACTGGAACGAGTGGCCGCTCACGACGCCGCCGCCGAATTACGACCGGTACCTGACCTTCGAGGGCAGTTACTGGAACTCGTACTACAACCTCAACGGGTCGGTCTCTCGGATCAACGGCTACACGACCGACGTCCTCGGCGACTACGCGGTCCGGTTCCTCCGTGGCTTCGAGCAGAACGACACGCAGCCGTGGTTCCTGTACGTCGCGCCGCACGCGCCCCACAAGTCGTACAAGCCGAGCACGCAGTACGCCACGGCGCCCGTGCCGTCGTGGAACGGCGACCCCGCCGTCTTCGAGACGGACAAGTCCGACAAGCCGCGGGCGGTGCGCTGGCGATCCTCGACGTTCGCCGACGGCGACACCGTTCGGACGCAGCAGCTCCGCACGCTCATGTCGGTCGATGACATGGTGGGCAAGATCTTCGACGAGCTCGCCGCGCTCGGCGAGGCGGACAACACGCTCGCGATCTTCACGTCGGACAACGGCTACATGTGGGCGGAGCACGGGATCATCGACAAGCGGTTCCCGTACGAGCAGTCCGTCCAGATCCCGTTCCTGATGCGCTGGCCCGGGCACGTCGCGACCGGTGCGACCGACGCCCGGCTCGCGGCGAACATCGACGTCGAGCCGACGCTGCTCTCGGCGGCGGCCATCACGCCGACCCACGTCATCGACGGGCGGTCGTTGTTCGCGGCGACGACGCGGTCACGATTGCTCCTCGAGTACTTCAAGAGCCCCGACTCGAGCGTTCCGAGCTGGTCCGGAGATCTCACACCGTCCTCGGAGTACGTCGAGTGGTACGACACGTCCGGCGCCATCACGTTCCGCGAGTACTACGACCTCGTGAACGACCCGTGGCAGCTCACCAACCGGCTGCACGACGGGATCTCCTCGAACGATCCGAACGTGAGCGCGCTGCACACCGCGCTGTCGGCGGACCGCACGTGCGCCGGCACGCAGTGCCCCTGACGGGCCGTCACGTGGCGACGGTCTCGTCGCCGAGCTCGCCCACGATCGCGACGTCGGGGGAGTAGTCGATCGGCACGACGATGAGGGACGGGGTCGGCAGGTCGAGCGCCTCAGCGAGCGCCTTCGACAAGTCTCCGGCGCGCTCGCATCGCCACGCCGGGATGCCGAACGACTCGGCGAGCCGTGTGAGATCCGGATTTCCGAAGTCCGTTCCGAAGTGACGCCCGAACCGACGGTCCTGCTTCCAGCGGATCGAGCCGAATCCGCCGTCCTCCCAGATGACGTTCGTCACCGCGGTGCCGAGGCGGACGGCCGTCTCGAGCTCCTGCACGTTCATGAGGAACCCTCCGTCGCCGCTCACCGCGACGACCCGGCGCTCGGGCCGAACGAGCTTGGCCGCGATAGCGGCCGGCAGCGCGAACCCCATGCCGGCCAGGCCGTTGGCGATGAGGACGGTGTTCGGCTCGTAGGCCGGAAACATCCGGCCGATCCACAGCTTGTGCAGACCGACGTCGGACACGAGGATGTCGTCGCGGCGCAGCGCTCGGCGCAGCTCGTACAGCACGCGTGGCGGCTGGATCGGTTGCTCCGGGTCGTCCGCGGCTCGCAGGAACCGGTCGCGCACGGCTCGCCGGAGCGAATCCGATCCGCCGGTCGTTCGCGCCGGACCGCACCGCTCCGTCAGCATCTGCAGGCTTCGCGCGATGTCGCCGACGAGCTCGACGCGCGGGACGAAGTTCGCGTCGATCTCCGCCGGAAGCGAGTCGATGCACACGATCGTCTTGTCGCGGTTCGGGTTCCAGTGCCGCGGCGCGTGCTCGACGAGGTCGTACCCGATCGTGATGACGACGTCCGCCTCGTCGAACCCGGCCATCCGATAGTCGCCGGTCTGCAGCCCGACGGCGCCGAGCGAGCCGGGGTCGTCGGGGTCGAGCACGCCCTTGGCCATGAACGTGTGCGCGACCGGGATGCCCGTCCGGCGCGAGAACTCGCGGAGCGCCGGCGCTGCTCCGCGGCGGACGACGCCGTAGCCCGCCAGCGCGACCGCGCCGTGCGCCGCCGTGATGACGTCGATCGCCTGGGCGACCTGGTCCCACGTCGGCTCGGCCTGGACCGGCGGGCTTCCGGGAAGGGGCTCGCCGTCGACCGCGGTGGCCATGACGTCCTCGGGAAGCTCGACGTGGGTCGATCCGGGCTTCTCGGCCTCTGCGAGCTTGAACGCCTTGCGGATCACCTCCGGGATGATCGCCGGATTCCCGACCCGCGCGTTCCACTTGGTGATCGGGCGCATCAGCGATGGCACGTCGATGTATTGGTGTGACTCCTTGTGCATCCGCTCCAGATCGCCCTGCCCCGTGAGCGCGACGAGCGGCGCGCGGTCCAGGAACGCGTCCGCGACGCCGGTCACGAGGTTGGTCGCCCCGGGTCCGAGCGTCGCGAGGCAGACGCCGGCGCGACCGGTCAGCCTGCCGTACGTGTCCGCCATGAAGGCAGCGGCCTGCTCGTGCCGGGTCGCGACGAACTCGATCGCGGACCGGGCGAGCGACTCGTTCACGTCGAGGGTCTCCTCGCCAGGGATGCCGAAGACGTGCGTGACGCCCTCGGCCTCGAGACAGCTCACGAGCAGGTCCGATGCCTTCACGAGGCGGACACTACCCCCGGCGCCGAGGATCGACCGACGGACGGGTGCTGGCTCCGTCCGACGCCGTTGCCGATACTTCGGGCGTGTCGAACCGCGTGTACGCGTTCCGGTCGCCGGACCCGCTCGGAACGTGGCTGCGACGGCTGCTCGGCGCCCAGATCTTCGTCACGACGTTCACCGCTCTCGACGGATATCTCGGGTGGCGCACCGCGACGTTCGTGATCTACCTCGGCGACCGCGCGCGTCCTCCCGAGATCCCGGCGTGGCAGCCGCCGATCATCGGCGCGATCGCGCCCCTCGTCGGGCTCGCGACGATCGTCGTTTGGCTGACATGGCAGCACCGTGTCCGGGCGAACGTGTGGGCCAGCGGCATCGCGATCCGGACGACGCCCGGCTGGGCGGTCGGATGGTGGTTCGTTCCGATCGGCGGCGGCGTTCATGCCTCCGATCGCGGTCGCGCGCGTCTATCGAGCCTCGGTCGAGGGCGATGATGCGCGTCGGCGCGTCGTGCCGCTCGTCGTCGCGTGGTGGCTGGCGTATCTCGTTCCGCCGATCCTGACGTTCGCCGTCGCGGCGCCGAAGCTCGTCGCCTCGGTCTCGAGGTTCGCGCACGTCTCCGACCGCGTCACCCGTGTCGATCCGCCGCCGTATTTCCGAACGGCGTCGACGTGGGCGCTGTGGCTGCTGCCGGTCTCCATCGTGGCCGCCGTCCTCGCGATCACGCTCGTCACCAACATCGACCGGGCGCAGGAGCGGCTCGCCGTGTGGGTTCCGCCTCGCCCCGATCTGCTCTAGCCAGCCGGGCGATCATGCCGATCGAACGCCGTCCTCCGCGTCGGGCCATGGCTTGTAGCCGATCCGGACGGACGCCGGATCCAACGCTCCGGGCACCACGCCGAGCGCGATCACGAGGCCGATCAGCGCCACGACGATCGTCGCCGCGCCCCGCGAGGCGCCCGACCGCTCGAGCAGCAGCCACGCGAGCGTCCCGCACAGCAGGCCGTTACCGATGCGCGCCGCCAGACCGATCGCGACCTGCTCGAGGCGCGGGTCCGGTGTGCGACGGAGTGCGTCGAGCTGCCACACGATTCCGGCGACGGCGACGGCGAACACGGTCGCCGCAGCGGGCGTCGGCGCGAGGCCGACGACCAGGATGACCGCGCCGGTCACGGACGCGACTTCGCTCAACTGGCACGTCGCCTCCTTTCCGATCCGCTGCAGGAGCGTCCGCTTTCCGAAGCGCTCGTCGCCGAGCCGGTCGCGGAAGTCCTTGAGGACGATGCGCGCGAGGAACAGGACCAACAGACCGGTGACCATCGCAACGTCGCTCGAACCCCAGCGACCGGCGACGATCGTGACGCCGAGCGCGTACGGCACCACGACGTACGCCGCCGCGAGGAGCAGGGGGGCGAGGGACCATCGACGAGAGATCCGGAACGGCGCGCCCGAGTACGCGTAGCTCAGCAGCAGCGACGATCCGACGATGACCGCGCCCGACGTTCCGAGCGGTATCGCCGCGGCCGCCGCGATGCCGGTCGCCGCGCCGTGTGTCCGCCACAGGTCGCGACGGCTCGTATCGCCGGTCACGAGCGGCCGGCCGAGATCCGCCGGCCGGTTGACGCGGTCGATGTCGACGTCGGCGAGATCGTTCAGCGTGGTGGCGGTGACATAGCTCGCCGCCATGGCGACGGTCGCCAGGATCAGGTCGCGCCCGACGGCTGGCGTGGCGTGGCGCGCGATGCCAAGCAGCATGAACGTCCACATCGTGATCGCGACGCGAACGCGAAGCATCCGCACGAACAGCGCAGCGGTCCGCGCGATCACTTCGGCGTCACCGTCTTCAGCGGCCAGACCGCCGTCAGTACCAACATGTACACGATCCACAAGACGTGGAAGACGACGAGGAACGCGAGGCAGAGCCCGAACACCGCCGTGTACATCCCGATGTCTCCAGCGGCGCGCGCTGCGTCCGCCGACGCCGAGAACGCCACGGCGAACGACGCGATGGCGAACAGGAGCGCGGCCGCGACCATCCCGACCGCGGCGGAGGACAGGACCAGCCGAAGATAGAAGCCCGGCACCGAGATGACGAACACCGCCACGATCGCGATCCCGGCGATCAGCATCGCGCCCGAGACGACGGTCGCCACGGTCCGGGAAACATCCGGCCCGCCGGCTCGGCGGACGAACCGCGCGAACAGCAGGCGCAATCCCGCGATGTACAGCAGGAGCGTCGCGACGCCGCCGGACACGATCGCCAGTGCGACGAATCCCTCGACCGGGACGTCGAACGTCCGTCCGCGCGACGCCTCGTAGAACCCGAGCGGACCGAAGGTGAACCTGATGAGCGCCACGCACGCGATGCCGACGCCGCCCGCGACGGCGGCGCGGAGGGGCAGCCCGAGCCGACGGATGCCCGTCGACAGCACGATCGCGCTGACGCCGCCGAGCACGACGCCCGTGCCCGCGAGCGCCCACGCGGGTGGGCCGCCGCCCGGACGCGGAGAGACCCTTCCCTGCGCGACGACCAGCGCCGCGCAGAGAACGATGACGGTCGTCGGCCAGGCCCGATACCAGGAACGGCGCCCCAGCCGGTCCATGGCGTACTCGACGGGGCGCGTGACCTCGGGGCGTTGGACGTCGGGCCGGGGCGGCGTGCGCGTCGCGACGGGCTCGCGAGCTTCGCGGGGTTCGTCGGGCGGCACGCCGCCGAGGGTAACGACCGCCCCGGCGC
>JBKPTC010000149.1:0-4174 GCA_046735355.1 bacterium | reverse complement strand
GCCAGGGCCAGCGCCGCGAAGCTCGAGGCGCCGACGAGCACGGTGACGACGAATCGCACGAGGTTCGCTCCGGTCGGCAGCGACACGCCGAAGACGATCAGCCCGAACAGCGAGGTGATGACGACCAGCAGCACCGCGATCGCGACGGCGTGCAGGACCCGGCCCGTGAGATACACCCATCCCGGCAGCGGCGTGCCGCGTACGCGCTTGAGGACGCCCGAGTCGCGCTGGAACGTCACGCTCATCGCGATGTTGGTGTACGACGCGGTGATCACCGCGAAGCTCATCATCGCGAAGAGATAGTACCGATCCTGCTGGATCGGCACGCCGTTGATCCGAACGGTCCCGCTTCCGAGCAGCGACGTGAAGATGACGAGGAACATCAGGGGGAACGCGAACGTGAAGAACGCGGAGGCCGGGTTCCGCCAGAACGCCTTGTTGGTGAACCGGACCTGCCGAAGGGCGAGCCGGGCGTCGTTCACGACTCGGTCCCCGCGTGGCCGCCGGTCAGCTCCAGATACACGTCCTCGAGCGTCGGCCGCACGACCTCCAGCCCCTCCAGCTCGATGCCGCGCCGCGCCGCCCACCCCGTCAGGTCGGCGAGGACCCTGGTCGGCTCGGCCGTTCGGATCTCGACGAGGCCCTCCTCGGCCTGGGTGACCGCCACGTCCGGCAGCCCGTCGGCCGGCCGGACGAACCTGATCGCCGTCTCGGCGGTGCGACGGCCGCCGATCTCGCCCGGCGGGCCCTCGGCGACGATGTCGCCGTGCGAGATCACCGCGACGCGGTTCGCGAGGCTCTGCGCCTCGTCCATGTAGTGCGTGGTGAGGAAGACCGTCTTGCCGAGCTCGGCCAGATTGCGCACGATCCCCCACGCGTTCCGCCTGGCGCCCGGGTCGAACCCGGTGGTCGGCTCGTCGAGGAACAGGAGCTCGGGATCGCCGGCGAGGGCGACGGCCACGTCGAGCCGCCGCTGCTGCCCGCCCGAGAGCTTGACGACCTTGGTGTCGCGCTTCTCCGCGAGGCCGACCAGCTCGATGACCTCGTCCACGTCGCGCGGCGCCGGATAGTACCCCGCGAAGAGCTCGACGGTCTCCCGAACGGTGAGGAACGGGTCCACGCCGGTCGACTGCAGGACGATGCCGACCCGCCGCCGCAGCGACAGCGACCGACGGGCGGGGTCCTCCCCGAGGACCTCGGCCTCGCCCGACGTCCGCGTCCGGTAGCCCTCGAGGATCTCGACCGTCGTGGTCTTGCCGGCGCCGTTCGGGCCGAGCAGCGCGAAGACCTCGCCGCGCTCGACGCGAAGGTCGATCCCGTTCACGGCCTCGAGATCGCCGTAGCGCTTGCGAAGGCGCGCGACGCGGATCGCTGGTTCGGACACCGCGGCGAGTCTACGTCCGGGCCGAGAATCCCTGACGCTTGTCGACGACGTTGCGGAGCGGCTCGTCGCGGAGGAACCGCAGCAGGTTGTCGAGGAACAGCTCGACGGCCGACTCGCGCCAGCCGGCGTAGTCGCCGGACATGTGCGGCGACACGACGACGTTCGGCAGCGACCACAGCGGGCTGTCGGCGGGCAGCGGCTCGTCCTCGAACACGTCGAGCGCGGCGCCGGCGATGCGCCCGTCGCGCAGGGCGTCGACCAGCGCGCGTTCGTCGACGGTCGAGCCTCGCCCGACGTTCAGGAACCGCGTCCCCGGCCGTATCGCCGAGAACACGGCGGCATCGAACACGTGGCGTGTCGCCGGCGTTCCGGGAAGGACGTCGACGACGTAGTCGGCCCACGCCACGATCTCGCGAAGCTCGTCCGTTCCGTGGACCGCTCCGAACAGCTCGTCGTTCGCGCGGGCGGTGCGGCCGACGCCATGAACCTCCATCCCGAGCGCGACGGCATCCCGCGCGATGGCGCGACCGATGCCGCCGACGCCGACCACGAGCATCCGTTTGCCGGAAACCGGCTCGGTCAGCTCGTGCAGCCACTCCCGGCGGCGCTGACGATCCAGCACGCCGAGCACGTTCTTGGCGAACAGGACGATCATGCCGGTCACCCATTCGGCGATCGCACGATCGAAGATCCCGGAGGCGTTCGTCACCACGACCTCGCTCTCGACGAGCGCCGGGAACAGCAGGGCGTCGACGCCGGCCGACGCCGTCTGGATCCAGCGCAGGCGAGCCGCGCGTGACCAGCCCGGCTCGAACAGCGCCCGCTGCGAGCGCCACGCCAGGACGACGTCGGCCTCCGCGATCTCCTCGGCGACGGCGTGCGCGGTCTCGGCGAAGCGAACGTCGACGACCTCCGCGGCCGCCGCGATGCCGGACGGGCGGTCGTCGGCCGCGGCGCCGGCGACGAGGACGACGGTCGACTCGCTCACAGCCGGCGGCGACCCAGGTACCCGGCCTCGAGCTCGTGCCAGTTCTCGACGTGGTCCTCGTCGAGACGCCAGCACAGGTAGACGGCCTTGCCGTCGCGGGTCCACGGGAAGTCAACGAGTCCGGTCTCCGGGTCGCGCAGCAGGATGTTCTGTTCGGCGAACCACTCGACGTCGGCCTTCAGCGCGCGCGAGGCGGCCCAGTAGTCGCTGCCGAAGTGCCCGCCGCCGTCCGATGCGACCTGGCCATCGATGCGCTCGGCGGCGCGAAGCAGGATCTGGCGGTTGGTCCGGATGCCGGCCAGACGCTCCCGAAGCGCGGGCAACATCGATTCGGCCTCCTCGGGGGTGTACGTCCGCTCGTCGCTCACGCGGCCGATCCCTGCAGCACCGCCGAGAGCTCGCCGAGCGAACGGATCCGGATCGCGGTCGAGTCCGGATACCGGTCGCGACGGTCGATCAGGATCGGGAGCATCCCGAGCGCAGCCGCCGGCTCGACGTCGAACTCCGGGTTGTCGCCGACGTACGCCGAGCGATCGGGCGCCACGCCTGCTCGCTCCATCGCGAGCCGGAAGATCGCGGGATCGGGCTTCTCGAGCCCCTCGACGCCGGAGATGACGCGAACGTCGAAGTACGGCCGTGCCCCGAGCTCTTCGAGCAGCCGCTCGAGCCACTCCTCGAAGTTCGAGATCACACCGAGCGCGACCCCCTCGCCGTGCAACGTGCGGAGCACGGGCAGGACGTCGTCGAACAACGCGTAGTTGGCGAGGTCGGTGAACTCGCCGTACACGACGTCGATGAGCCCGTTCGCGTTCGAGATGCCGAGGTGCTCGAAGAAGATCGAGTACACGTCGTGCCAGAACCGACGCGACCGCTCCGGCGACGTCGTCCAGAGCTCGTTGTCGCGGGCGGCCTTCGAGAAGCACTCCGAGACGACCGCGATCCGGTCGCGGATCGTCTCGGCATCGACGTCGTAGCCCTCGCGGACCAGGATGCGCGCGAAGAGGTCCGGGAACGACGGATGGGGATGGACGAGCGTCTCGCCCGCGTCGAAGAACACCGCGTCGACGCGCACGGTCCTCAGCCCGTCGTCGCGAGCGACCGCTCTTTGAGCTCGCTCCAGACGCGGTCGACCCGCCGCTCGAGGTCTTCGAGGGATCCGTCGTTGTCGATCAGGACGTCGGCGACCTCGGCCTTCTGCTCGAGCGGCAGCTGCGCGTCGATGCGCGCGCGGATCGCCGGCTCGGACATCCCGCGGTCGCGCATCAGCCGCTCGACCTGCCGCTCCACGGGAGCCGTCACGACGACGAGGACGTCGAACGCGGTGTGCATCCCGGTCTCGACGAGGAGCGGCGCGCCGAAGACCACGACGGCGTCGGTCCCCTGGTACCGCTCGCATCCCTCGGCGAACAGTCGGCGCACCTCCGGATGCACGATCGCCTCGAGATCGCGGCGCGCCGCGGGGTCCGCGAACACGATGCTGGCGAGCGCCTCGCGGTCGAGCGCGCCACCCGGCAACAGGACGTTGGGGCCGAACCGCTCGACGACCGCGTCGTGTCCCGGCGTGCCGGGCGCGACGGCCTCGCGCGCGAGCACGTCGGCGTCGAAGACGACCGCGCCGCGCTCCTCGAGCATGCGGGCGACCGTGGACTTGCCCGAGCCGATCCCGCCGGTGAGGCCGACGAGCAGCATCGGGGCTACTCGGAGCGGCCTTCGCGCCGCTTGAGGTCCTGCAGGATCGACTCGAGCGAGACGTCCTCCTCGGCGGCCGCCGGGGCCGACTCCGAAGGCGCCGGGGTGGCGGG
>JBKPTC010000148.1:0-18794 GCA_046735355.1 bacterium | reverse complement strand
GGCGAACGCCGCCGAGGCCGGCGGCACGCGCGACCTCGAGGCGCGGCTCGCGGCCGCGGAGCGCCGAGCGGAGGAGGCCGAGGAACGGCTCGAGATCGAGATGGCGCGGACGGTCGAGCTCAGCCGGCGACTCGACGAGGCGACGCGGATCGCCCACGTCGCCGACGAGCGCGCGGACGAGGCCGACGAGCGCGCACACGTGAGCCTCGAGCGCACGAAGACGCTCGAGGCCGAGATCGACGACCTGCGCGCGGCGCTCGACGAGTCTCGGAAGGCCCCGCCGGTCACGGTCATCGTCGACGAGGCTCGGACGGCGGTGCAGGAGGCCGTCGCCGCCGAGGTGCGACGCCCGCTGTCGTCGATCATGGGGCTCACGCTCGCGCTGAAGCACACGGATTCGACGACGAGCGAAGGCATGGAGATGATGCGGCAGCTCTCGATGCACGCTCGGAAGCTCGACCGGCTGATCGCCGAGTACCTCGAGCTCGACCGGCTCATCGACGGAACGCTCAAGCCGAACCGGCGGCGGACGGACATCGAGGCGCTCGTCCGCCGAGTCGTCGAGGACTCCCCCGACCTCGACAACCTGGAGGTCCGGCTCGACCTGTCGCGTACGACGGCCGCCGTCGATCCGATCCTGACCGAACAGATGATCGAGGCGCTCGTCGCCAACGCCGGCCGCCGGACGGCGCCCGGCGGAACGGTCACGGTCCGCGTCTTCCAGAACGCTTCCGGAACGACGATCGCGGTCGAGGACGCGGGCGAGGCGGTTCCGCCCTCGCTGCGCGAGGCGCTGCTCGACCCCGGACAGCTGCTCCGAACCGGAGCGGCGAAGGGAGGCACTGGGTTGATCCTGATGAGCCGGCTGGCCCAGATCCATCGCGGACGTGCAACCGTCGAGGAGCGGCCCGGCGGAGGAGCGGCGTTCCGCATCTTCCTGCCCGACGTGCCGACGGACGAGCTGGCGACGGCAGGTACCGAACCTGTCCGGCCGACGATCGAGGACGGGGCGATCGCGATCTAGCCCTCGCCCGCACGACCCGGGACCGCGGGCCGCGCGCACGCTGCACGCGTCGCGAACCGACTCGCGCGCAGGTGATCCCCCCGAGCGCACGCCGGAGGCCCGCGGTCCCGCCTTCTTCCCAGCGCGTCAGGCGCCGAGCGACTGCAGGATCTGTCGCGCGATGACGACGCGCTGGATCTGGTTGGTGCCCTCGTAGATCTGCGTGATCTTCGCGTCACGCATGAACCGCTCGGCGGGGTACTCGCGCACGTAGCCGTAGCCGCCGAGGATCTGGACCGCATCCGTCGTGATCGCCATCGCGGAATCGGACGCGAAGCACTTCGCCATCGCCGACCACTGCGTCATGCGAGGATCCTCCTCGTCGCACAGCGCGAGCGCCTTGTACACGAGCATCCGCGACGCCTCGAGCTTCATCGCCATGTCGGCGAGCATGAACTGGATCGCCTCGAAGTCCGCGATCCGCTTGCCGAACTGCTCCCGCTCCGTCGCGTACCGCGCGGCGAGATCGAACGCGCCCTGCGCGATCCCGAGCGCCTGCGCCCCGATCAGCGGCCGCGAGAAGTCGAGCGTTCGGAGCGCGATCTTGAATCCCTCGCCCTCGCCGCCGATCAGCCGCTCGACCGGAACGAGCGCGTTCGTCAGCACGACCTCCCGCGTCGGCGAGCCGCGGATCCCCATCTTGTCCTCTTTGCGTCCGAAGTCGACGCCCGCGTCGTCGCGCATCACGAGGAACGCCGAGATGCCCTTCGAACGCTGGGAAGGATCGCGCGTGGCGAACACCACGTACGCGTGCGAGACGCCCGCCCCCGTGATGAACCGCTTGGTGCCGTTCAGCACGAAGTGATCGCCGTCGCGCTCGTATCGCGTCGACAGCGACGCCGCGTCCGAGCCCGCGCCCGGCTCCGTCAGCGCGTACGACATCAGGATCTGTCCGTGGACGATCCCCTCGATCATCTGTCGGCGCTGGGCGTCGTTCCCGGCGAGCATCAGCGGGATCACGCCGAGCTTTGACACGGCCGGGGCGAGCGCCAGCCCCGCCGACACGCGCGAGAGCTCCTCGACGAGGACGCCGAACGCGAGCGACCCGCCGCCCGAGCCGCCGAACTCCTCCGGGTAGCCGACGCCCGTGAGCTCGTTCTGCACAAGCACGTCGTACAGGTCGTCCGGCCACTCGTCGGTCCGGTCGATCTCGGCGGCTCGCGGCGCGATCTTGTCCTCCGCGATCTCCCGCACGAGCGTCCGGAACTCCTCGAGCTCGGGTGGCAGGTCGTAGCGTTCGGTCATGACTAGTCTGTGATGGACTAGTTGGCGTCCGCGGTCCTGATCACGAGTGCGTCGCCCTGCCCGCCGCCGCCGCAGATCGCCGCGCCGCCGTACCCGAGGCCCCGACGGCGCAGCTCGTGCGCGAGCGTCAGGACGAGCCGCGCGCCGCTGGCACCGATGGGATGCCCGAGCGCGACGGCGCCACCGTTGACGTTCACGATGTCCTCGTCCACGCCGAGCATGCGCGTGACGTTGAGCGAGACGGCGGCGAACGCCTCGTTGACCTCGATCAGGCCGAGGTCGTGGACGTCGAGCCCGGCCTTCTTGAGCGCGTGCTGCAGCGCGAACGCCGGCACCGTGTGGAGGTACGCGAACCGCTCGGCCGACATGCCGTGGGCGACGATCTCCGCGAGCGGCTGCAGTCCGAGCTCGCCCGCGCGCTCGCGGCTCATGACGACGACCGCCGCCGCGCCGTCGGAGATCTGCGACGCGTTGCCCGCCGTGATCGTGCCGCCGTCCAGGAACGCCGGCTTCAGCGCCCCGAGCGACTCGACCGTGGAATCGGGACGGATGCCCTCGTCACGGTCGAACACGATCGGGTCGGCCTTGCGCTGCGGCACCTCGACCGGAACGACCTCCTCGGCGAAACGTCCTTCGTCCCACGCCTCGGCCGCCCGCCTGTGGCTGCGCGCCGCCCAGGCGTCCTGCTCCTCGCGGCCGATCCCGATGTCGGCGTTCACGTGATCCGACGCCTCGCCCATGGTCATCTTCGAGAACGTCGACCACAGGCCGTCGTGCTGCATCGAGTCGATCATCTCGACGTTACCGAGACGGGCGCCGTCGCGCGCGCTCGGCAGGACGTACGGGGCGTTCGTCATCGACTCCATCCCGCCCGCGACGACGACCTCGAGCTCACCCGCCCGGATGAGCTGATCGGCCAGCGCGATCGCGTTCATCCCGGACAGGCAGACCTTGTCGACGTTGAGCGCCGGAACCTCCCGCGGGACGCCGGCGGCGACCGCCGCCTGGCGCGCGGTGATCTGACCCGTTCCCGCGCGGAGCACCTGCCCCATGATCACGTACTCGACCCGGTCGGGAGCGACGCCCGCACGCTCGAGCGCGGCGCGGATCGCGAGGGCGCCGAGGTCGACGCCGGAGAGCGGGGCGAGCGACCCGCGGAACTTGCCGATCGGGGTTCGAGCCCCGGCGACGATGACGGACGAGGTCACGAGCGCCTTCCCCTCAGACGGATGCGGTCAGTCTAGCCCCGCGCCTCCGAACGGCCTTCCGCGCCTCCGCGCACCTGGAGCCACCGCCGGTAGACCTCGACGCCGTCCGGGCAAAACGGGTCGGTCGCGATGCGCGCGTCGATCCGCTCGACCGGCTCGAACGCGCCCCACGCGACCTCGCTCGGCTGCCACCGGATCGGTCCGTTCCAGACGACGTCGTACACCGCGCCGAACACGTGCCCGTCCTCGCCGTCGTAGCGGTGACGGAACCGGAAGGTTGGACGCGCGGTCACGCCGAGCTCCTCGTACAGCTCGCGCGCCGCGCCGTCGTCGTACGACTCGCCGACCGCGCAGACGCCGCCGGCGGTCACGTCGTAGGAGCCCGGATACACGTCCTTCGTATCCGTCCGCCGATGCACGTAGAGCTCGCCGGCGTCGTTCAGCGTCAGGACGTACGTGCATCGATGGAGCAGCCGGCGCTCGCGCATCACCCGCCGGGGGACGACGTCCACGACGGTGCCGGCGTCGTCCACGATCTCGACCGGCTCGTCGCCGGGGTCCACGAGCCGCTACCGACGAGCGGTGAGTGTCTTCTCGATGACGTTGCGGATCTCGTCGCCGACGAGCTCGTCCCGCTCGATCAACGCGTCGCGCAGCGCGAACACGACGTCCTGGTGCTCCTCGAGCAGCGCCGACACGCGAGCGCGCTGCTCGGTCAGGATGTCCTCGACGCGCTGCTTGCCCTCGCCGTCCGAGAGCACCTTCGCGACGAGGTTCCGCGAACCGATGCCACCCTCCGAGACGGCGTCGAACGAGATCAGCGACCCGGCCATGCCGAACGACCCCACCATCTGCGCCGCCACCTGCGTGGCGTGCGCGAGGTCCGACGCCGGACCGGTGCCGGACTCGCCGAGGAACTGCTCCTCCGACACCAATCCCCCGAGCGCGATCGCGATGGTGGCCTCGATCTCCGAGCGGGAGCGCGTCCACCGCTCCTCCTCGTCGCCGTGGGCGAGCAGACCGAGCGATTCGCGCCGCTTGATGATCGACAGGACCTCCAGCCGACGGCCCTTGCCGAGGAAGTGCGCCACGGTGGCATGACCGGCCTCGTGCGTCGCGATCGTCGTCCGCTCGGCGTCCGTGTACACGACCGGCTGGCGGATGCCGATCTCCTCCGTCAGCTTGGCCTCGTAGATGTCGTCGACGTTCATCTCGCGGCGGCCGTTCCGGAGGGCGACGAGCAGCGCCTCGTCGAACAGGTGCTCGATCATCACGGGCGTGTAGCCGAACGTGTCGTGCGCGAGCCGCTCGCGGACCGTGTGCGCCTCCAGCTGCTCGTGGTGCGCCTTGCGCTCGAGGAAGAAGTCGATGAGCTCGCGTCGCGCCGACTTCGTCGGCAGGTCGAAGTACAGCCGACGGTCGAACCGGCCGGGGCGGAGCAGCGCCGTGTCGAGCTGGTCGGCGCGGTTGGTCGCGGCGATCAGCAGGATGTTGCTGTACCCGGGCTTGCCGATCGACATCCGATGCTCGGGCGGCAGCAGGCTGTTGATCATCTCGACGAATCGCATCGCGACGCGCGTCGTCCACGCGGGCTGGTCGAACGACTGCATCTGGATCAGCAGCTCGTTCACCATCGCGGCCGTGTCGCCGCCGCCCATGAAGTTGCTGACGACGCGACCTATCCCCGGCTCGGCGGTCGAGTTGTTGATGCCGCCGCGCGCCAGGCCGATCGCGTCGATCTCCTCGATGAACCCGATCGCGCCGCCCTCCTTGCGGGCGAGCTTGCGGAGCTTGCGGAAGAACGAGCGGATCTTGCTGGCGGTCATCCCCTGCCACATCGACTGGAACGCGGTCGCCGAGCTGTAGATGAACGGCACGCCCGCCTGCTTGGCCATCGCCTTCGCGAGATAGGTCTTGCCGGTGCCGGGCGGACCCTCGAACAGGATGCCGCGGCGCGGGTTGCCCCCGAGCTCGTCGCGGAACGTCGCGTACGCGAGGAAGGCGTCGAGGCTGCGCTCGACCTCGTCGACCTGGGTCTCGAGGCCCTGGACCTCGGACAGCCCGATCTCGATCTCCTCGGGATGCACGACCATGTGGGGCGACCGGCCGCTGAACAGCGGCATGGCCATCATGAACACGATCGCGACGAAGATCAGGATGACCGGGAGGAAGATCACGCCCTCCGGCCCGAGCGTCGGCAGACGGAGCGGGTTGTCGGTCAGGTAGCGGTACCAGAGGTAGCCGTCGACCACGGCGAAGGCCGTGAAGACCTTGACGATCCGCTTGCGCCGGGAGCGCTCGCGGATCTTGAACACGTCGGCCTTGCCGGTCTGGATGAGCCGGGAGCCCCGGAGCACCGCAGCGGTCGAATGCTCCTTCTTCACGCTTGCCTCCCAGCCCTGGTCGGGTGATACGTACTGGCCCATACGTACTACCCGATTTCCGACGCTATCGCATCGTGCTTTCGGCTTACCGGGACGGCCCTCGGCCTAGTGCGGCCGCGCGCCGAGGCGATTCGGCGGCCGCGAGCGCCGGCGCACCGCGCTCGACTATCGTGCAGCCGCATCTCGATCGATCGACCGACAGACCGATGGCCAGGAAGAAACAAGCCCCCGTCGCCGAGGAGGACGCCCGCGTGGTCGGGTCGCTGTTGCGCGGCGTCCGGCGCGCGGCGGGCTTTCGAGCGGTGCAGGACGCCGCCGAGGCGCCCGGGTGCCCGGCGGCGCGCCAGACGATCTACGCCTATGAGCGGGGAGGCCTGACTCCGTCGCTCAAGCAGTACCTGGATCTCGTCGAGTTCTACGCGATCGCGTCGCAGCCGCGGGCGGACGCGAAGGCGCCCGAGGACCTTCGGGCGGTCGCCGTGTCGGCGATCGTCGCCGCGCTGTCCCTGCCCGCCTACCACGTCGTCGACGCGACCACCCTGATCGCACGGCTGCAGCTGTCCGACGGCGCGGGACGGCGGCGCCGATGAGCCTGCTCACCGAGCTGGACCACGTCGGGATCGCCGTCCATGACCTGGAGACCGAGATCGAACGGTACCGGGCCGCGTTCGGCGTCGAGCCGGTCCATCGCGAGACGGTCGAGTCCCAGGGCGTCGAGGAGGTACTCTTCGCGGTCGGCACCTCGTACGTCCAGCTGCTGCGGCCGCTCGGGCCGGACACGCCCGTCGGCCGCCACCTGGCCACCCGGGGGCCCGGCGTCCATCACGTCGCGTACCGGGTCGAGCGCGTCTCGGACGCCCTCGAACGGCTGAGGGCCGAGGGGCTCGTCCTGATCGACGAGGAGCCCCGCCCGGGGTCGCGCGGCACGACGATCGCGTTCGTCCATCCGAAGGCGATGGGTGGCGTGCTGCTCGAGCTGGTGCAGGAAGCCGACGCGCCGCCGGCGTAGGCGACGCTACGCGGCGTATCCCCCGCGCTCCCGCAGGAGCCGGTTGAGCTCGTCGATCGCGTCCTCGGTCTGGCGGTCGAACTTCCCGAACCGCGGATCGGGGATCTGCACGCCGAACACCCGGAGCGCCCGGCCGCCTCGGAGCTCGATCGTGCCGATGCCCGGGAAGACGGCCCACTGCTCGATCGAGAAGCGCTGGATGTCGTCCCAGCGGACGGCTCGTGTGGCGACCGGGTTGCGAACGACGACGCCGCGGTCGGTCACGATGATGGCCGAGCCGGCCACCCGGAAGAGCAGGAAGTAGCCGACGGCCGCGACCAGCGTCAGCGCGAGGACGTACTCGTTGGCCGAAAGCCGATCGGACGTAAGGACCCTGGTGAGCAGCATCAGCGTGACGCCACCGCCGGTCAGGGCCAGACCACGCGCCCATTCCTTGCTGCGGTACACCCGCCGGTAGACCCTACGCACGAGCTCGCTCCCCCACATGCGAACGGCACTCCCTTCGGCATCGGCCGGCATGACCGCTCACTGTAGTGGAGCGGTTGCGCAAGGGCGACGGGACATTCGGCCCTACGGTGTCAGGTCCTTCTGGCCGGGCTCCGGCCCGTTGATCAGGACGGCGACGTTGCCCTCGGGCAGCTGGCCGTCGCCCATCAGCTGATGGACGTGGCCGGCCTCCTCGTACCGATAGGCGTGGCCGAGCGTCGTGGCGACCTTCCCCTCGCGGACGAGGTCGTTGAACGCCCGCGCCTCGTCGTCGTTGAACAGGTGCGAGCCCTGGTACCGCTTCTGGAGGAACCACAGGTATCGGACGTCCACCATCGTGTCGTAGCCGGTGGTTCCGGCGCAGATGACGACCATGCCGCCGCGGTCGCAGACGAAGATCGAGGTCGGGATCGTGTCCTGCCCCGGGTGCTCGAACACGATCCTCGGGCTCGTCTTCTCGCCGAGGACGTCCCAGATCGCCTTGCCGAACGCCTTCGCGCCGTCGAACCACGTCTTCCATTCCGGCGAGCCCCACGCGGGCGGCACGCCCCAGTGGTCGAAGTTCTTGCGGTTGACGTAGCCGACCGCGCCGAGCTCCTTGGTGTACTCGCCCTTCTCGTCGCTCGAGACGACGGCGACCGCCCGCCCGCCGGCGAGGTTGACGAGCTGGATCGCCAGCGAGCCGAGGCCACCGGAGCCGCCCCACACGAGAACGACGTTGCCCTCCTGCACGGTGTTGGGCGGCCAGCTGTGCAGCATGCGGTACGCCGTCGCGCCCGTGAGCGTCGGCGCTGCGGCCTCCTCCCAGGTCAGCCGGTCGGCCTTGGGCAGGCACTGATGCGCCTGCACCTTGGTGAACTGCGCGAACGAGCCCCAGCACGTGTCGTACCCCCACACGCGGAACGACGGAGCGAGCCCGGGATCGTTGCCGTCGGTGACCCAGGCGTCGTCGTGATCCCACTGTCCGGCGTGCACGATGACCCGGTCGCCGACGGCGACGTTGGTGACCTGGTCGCCGACGGCGTAGACGATCCCCGACGCGTCCGATCCGACGATGTGGAAGTCCGTCGGCTCGCCCCAGCGCGCCTGCGTCTTGGTGACGTCGACGGGCACGCCGCGCGCCGCCCACACGTTGTTGAAGTTGACGCCGGCCGCCATCACGAGGACGAGCGCCTCGCGCGGACCGATCTCGGGGACGTCGATGACCTCGTCCTGGATCGCGTCCTTGGGCTCGCCGTACCGCTCGGGACGGACGAGCTGCGCGTGCATCCGCGTCGGCACCTCGCCGATCGGCGGCAGCTCACCGACGTCGTACAGGTCCTTGCCCACGATCTCACCCCTCGAGCGGTCGGAACGGTTCGGGGACGATAGGCCAGGCCGCTTCGGCGCGACAAGGAGCGATCAGACGAGCGCGCCGGCGGGCGCGAGGCTCGCCGGGCAGGTGGCCGCGCGCGGACACCACGTGCAGTACGGGCCGGCGCGCAGCGGAACCGGCCGACCTGCGGCCGAGGCGGCGGTGGCGCGGATGGCGTCGATCACTCGCTCGGCGGCGCGCTCGAGCACGCGGCCGTCGACGTCCTCGGCCTGCCACTCGCCCGACTCGAGATACAACGTCGCGACGCGGTACGGCGGAACGCCGAACCGAAGCGCGAGGACGAGCGCGTAGAACCGCATGTCCTCGGCGTGCTCGGGCCACGCCCGTCCGGTCTTGAGATCGATCGCGAGCCGCGTGGCGCGAGCCGGCTCGGCGGTGTCCTGCGCGCCGAGAACGAGGTCCAGCGTCCCGGAGAGCACGACCTGCCCGCCGAGGAGCTCCGCGCGCACGTGCCACTCGGTCGAGGGCGCGAGCCGGCGGCGCATCCGACGCAGCGGCGGCATGGTCGAGCGGAACAGCTCGAGGGTCTTGGCCGCGTCCATCAGGAGCTCGTCCCGCCGGAGCGGATCCAGGCCGTTCCAGAACTCCGCGAACGCGCCGTCGTCGACCAGCCGAGCCGACGCCTCCTCGACGAGGCCGTGGACGTCGCGGTCCTCGCGTCCGGCCACCTCGAGCTCGACCGCCTTGTGTGCGAGACGTCCGGCCGCGAAGCGCGCGGAGAACGCGAACGGGCCGCGCTCCCCCGCCCGAACGGCCTCGAACAACCCCGGGCACCGGCCGAGATCGTTGAGGTGCGCCTTGCCGAGCCACAGCGGCTCGGACGGCTCGAAGGCGCGAGCGGCCTCCTCGATCCGGTCGCGCAGCCGCGGCACCAGATCGGCCGGGAAGACCGGGCGCGGCTTGAGCCCGATGAGACGCTCCAGCGTCCGCTGTTGCACCGGCGTGCCGTCCATCGGCGGACCATAGGGCGCGCCACCGACACGGCGGTCGCGTGTTACGGATACGGTCATGACGGAGGAACCGGACGACGTTCTGCGCGCGCTCGCGGATCCCGAGCGACTGTCGATCGCCGGGCTCCTCGCGCGGGAGCCGCGCACGGGGGCCGAGCTGCGCGAGGAGCTCGGGCTTGCGATCACGCGAGTTCGCCGACATCTGACGCGCCTCACCGCGGCGGGCGTCGTGCGACTCGAACCGGATCGACGGACGTACCGGCTCGACCCCGAGACCCTTCGGCGAGTCGCGGAGGCGGTCGGCCCGCCGCGCGAGGCCGGGCTGGCGCTCGGCGCGGCCAACGAGGACGAGCAGAGCGTCCTTCGGACCTTCTTCCGGAACGGGCGACTAACCGAGATCCCGGCCAAGGAGTCCAAGCGCCGCATCGTCCTCGAGCGCGTGGCCGTCGAGTTCGAGCCGGGCGTGCGATACGACGAGAAAGAGGTCAATGTGATCGTCGGCCGGTTCTTCAACGACTACGCGGCGCTGCGGCGGTACCTCGTGGACGGCGGGTTCCTCTCGCGCGACCACGGCGAGTACTGGCGCAGTGGAGGACGCATCGACGTCTGATCGATCCGCGGAGTGAACCGTCGGCCGGGCTCCCGGGTCCGACGGCGTAGACTCCGAGCCCATGGCCACGACCGAGGACCGTACGCCGCAGCCCGCTCCGCGCTCCGTCGAGGATCGCATCGAGGAGCTCCGCAAGCGCAAGGCCGCGATGCTCGACGCGCAGCGCAAGGACGCGGTGCGCAAACAGCACGAGCGCGGCAAGCAGACGGCGCGCGAGCGCGTCGACCTGTTGCTCGACCCCGGCTCGTTCGTCGAGACCGACCCGTTCGCCGTGCACCGGTCGCACGACTTCGGGATGGAGCGCAACCGGCCGGCGGGCGACGGCGTCGTCACGGGATACGGCACGATCGACGGCCGGCGTGTGTTCGTCGCCTCGCAGGACTTCACCGTGTTCGGCGGTTCGCTCGGCGAGGTGCACGCGCAGAAGATCTGCAAGGTGCTCGATCTGGCGATGTCGACCGGCGCACCGTTCATCCAGATCAACGACTCGGGCGGCGCGCGGATCCAGGAGGGCGCGGCCTCGCTCGCCGGCTACGGCTACGTGTTCGAGCGCAACGTGCGCGCGAGCGGCGTCATCCCGCAGATCAGCGTCATCATGGGCCCGTGCGCCGGCGGCGCCGTGTACTCCCCGGCGATCACCGACTTCACCTTCATGGTGCGCGAGACGTCGCACATGTTCATCACCGGCCCCGACGTGATCAAGTCGGTGACCGGCGAGGACGTGTCCTTCGAGGCACTCGGCGGCGCGCAGACGCATGCCAGCAAGAGCGGGGTCGCCTCGTTCGTCGCGGGCGACGAGGAGGAGTGCCTCGCGATGGTCCGGCACCTCGTGTCGTACCTGCCCTCGAACAACCTCGAGGATCCGCCGTCCTACGCGCCGATGGACGATCCGGAGCGCCACGACGACGGCCTCACGCTCCTCGTGCCGGACTCCGCCAAGGAGCCGTACGACATGCACGAGGTCATCCGTGGGATCGTCGACGACGGCGACTTCTTCGAGGTGTTCCCGTTCTGGGCGATGAACATCGTCATCGGGTTCGCGCGGCTCGACGGCCGAACCGTCGGCATCGTTGCCAACCAGCCGAAGGTGCTCGCCGGAACGCTCGACATCGAGTCGGCGGAGAAGGCGTCGCGGTTCGTGCGCGTCTGCGACGCGTTCAACGTGCCGATCGTGACGTTCGTCGACGTGCCGGGGTTCCTGCCGGGCACCGCGCAGGAGTACGGCGGCATCATCCGGCACGGGGCGAAACTGCTCTACGCGTTCGCCGAGGCGACGGTTCCGCGCATGACGGTGATCACGCGGAAGGCGTACGGCGGCGCGTATCTCGTCATGAACAGCAAGCACCTCCGAGCCGACGTCTCGT
This sequence comes from bacterium, assembly GCA_046735355.1. Taxonomy (GTDB): domain Bacteria; phylum Actinomycetota; class UBA4738; order UBA4738; family HRBIN12; genus DATAEU01. Next base: position 7,100 of record JBKPTC010000148.1, on the reverse strand, counting down.
TCGCATGGCCGACCGCCGAGATCGCCGTGATGGGCCCGGAGGGGGCCGTCAACATCGTGAATCGCAGGGAGCTCGAGAAGGCCGACGATCCGGCCGCGGCGCGCGACCGCCTGATCGGCGAGTACCAGCGGAAGTTCGCGACGCCGTATGTCGCTGCCGAGCGCGGGTTCGTCGACGACGTGATCGAGCCCTCCGAGACGCGACCGCGGTTGATCAAGGCGCTTCGCATGCTCGGGACCAAGCGCGAGACGGTCCCGGCGCGCAAGCACGGCAACATCCCGCTATGACCGACGACCGGCGGTTCGAGGTGCCGGACGGGCTCACGCCCGACGAAGAACGCGCGATCATCCGGGCGCTCGAGCGCTACTTCGCGCAGGAGAGTCCGCATCCGGACCCGTGGGTGCTCGCCGGGCGCATCGATGCGTGCGGTTGGGGCGCCGTCCAGGCCCGCCGGTACACGGACCGCGGATGGGCCCTCGTCGGGCCGGCGCCGTTCGCCCGGCGAGGCGCGCCGCCGTTCACCGGCCGCGGCGACGCCCACTGACGCGTGGGCGACCCGGGATCGAGCAACCGCGCCGTCGCCGTCTGTCCGAGGTGTGCCGCCGGCCGGCCCGGCGAGACGAGACCTGACGACACGGCGCTTCTGCGGATCGAGCGCTGAGCCGCCATGCGTGCGACCAAGCGGGAGGCGGCAATCACCGGTCGGGACGACGCCGAGGCGGCGTTCGCGGCGGAGGGATGCTCGCCGCCGCGCGCGTGGTCGAACGGACCGGGCGACACCTATGCCACGCATCGACATCCGTATCACAAAGTCTTGTTCTGCTTGTCGGGCTCGATCGTGTTCCACACGGACGACGGCAACATTCACCTGCACGCGGGAGACCGGCTGGACCTCGACCCCGACACCGACCACTCGGCGATCGTCGGACCCGACGGCGTGGAGTGCGTCGAGGCCGCGAGGTGACGTCGGCCGCGATCGGCGTCGACGCGCTGTGGAACGACGTCCCCGGCGGCGTCGGCACGTATATCCGTCACCTCGTTCCGGCGATGCTCGACCGCGATCCGTCGATCGACGTGAGGCTGTTCCACGCGCGGTTCGACCGACCGGATCCGTCCGAGCCGTGGATGCACGGCCGCCGGGTGGTCACGCTGCGCTCGGGCATCCGAACGCTGTATCCGCGGTGGAACCTCGTCGGCCGTCCGCCGCTCCCGCCGCCGCTCGCCTCCGCGGACGTCGTCCACGCGACGTCGGCCGTGGCGATACCACCCGGCGGCCAGCGGCAGGGACTCGTCGTGACGATCCACGATCTCGCGTTCCTCCGCTATCCCGAGGCGTTCCCCCCGCGGTGGCGCCTCCTGTACCGGCTCGGACTCCGTGCCGCGGCGCGCCGCGCGGACGCGATCCTCGTGCCGTCGACCAGCACCGCGCGCGACATCGTCGAGGCGACCGCCGTTCCGGTCCAGCGGGTGCACGTGACGCCGCTCGCCGCCACGGCGGACGTCGCAGCCGGTGACCCGGAGCGCGTCCTGGCGCGGTTGCGCGTCGCGAAGCCGTTCATCCTGTTCGTCGGAACCCTCGAGCCGCGGAAGAACCTGCTGACGCTCGTGCGCGCGTACCGGCGCGCCGCGCGGAGGGGACTCGAGCACGCCCTGGTCCTCGCCGGCGCCGACGGATGGGGGCTCGACGAGCTGGAGCGCGAGCTCGCGGCGGGCGGTCCCGGCGCGATCGTTCGAACCGGGTTCGTCGAGGCCGCCGATCTCGACGCGCTGTACCGGAGCGCCGACGCGTTCGTCTATCCGTCCATGTACGAGGGGTTCGGGCTCCCCGTCCTCGAGGCGATGACGCGCGGCGTGCCGGTCGTAACCTCGAACGCGTCGTCGCTGCCCGAGGTCGCCGGCGACGCGGCGATCCTCGTCGATCCGCGCTCGATCGATCAGCTCGAAGACGCGATCGCGCGGGTCGCGGACGACCGCGAGCTGGCCGCGCGGCTGTCGTCCGCCGGCGTGCGGCGCGCCGCGACGTTCAGCTGGAACGAGACGGCGCGGCTGACGCTTGCGGCGTACGGCGCGGCTCAGCGCTCGTAGTCGTAGAACCCGGTGCCGGTCTTCCGGCCGAGACGGCCGGCGGTGACCATGCGCCGGAGCAGCGGCGGCGGCGCGAACCGGGGGTCGCGGAACTCGGCGTACAGGACCTCCGCGATGTTGAGGCACGTGTCGAGGCCGATCAGATCGGCGAGCCGGAGCGGCCCCATCGGATGGTTCAGCCCGAGATGGATCGCGGTGTCGATGTCCTCCGCGCTGGCGAACGCCTCGTCGAACATGCGGATCGCGTCGTTCAGGTACGGGATCAACAGCGTGTTGACGATGAACCCGGCGCGATCGCCGGACAGCACCGTTCGCTTTCCGAGCCGCTCGCCGAACGCGCGCGCGAACGCGAGCGTCTCCTCCGACGTCGTCAGCGCCGGCACGATCTCGATCAGGTTCATGACGGGGACCGGGTTGAACCAGTGCATGCCGATCACACGGTCCGGGCGTGCGGTCGCCGCGCCGAGATCCACGATCGGGATCGACGAGGTGTTGCTCGCGAACACCACGTCGTCTCGCATCACGCCGTCGAGCGCCGCGAAGAGCTCGCGCTTGATGACGAAGTCCTCGGTCGCGGCCTCGAGCACCAGATCGGCCGGCTCCAGCTCCTCGAGGCGCGTCGTCCCGACGATCCGAAGGAGCGCCGCGTCACGCTCCGCGGGCTCGAGCCTACCTCGGTCGACCGCCCCGGCCATCGAGCGCTCGATGCGGTCGCGCCCCGTGGACAGCAGCTCGACGCTCGTCTCGAGGACCACGACGTCGAGCCCGCCCCGCGCGCACACCTCGGCGATCCCGGAGCCCATGACGCCCGACCCGACGACGGCGACCCGACGAACCTCCTCGGCCTGCACGACCGAAGCGTAGCCCGGCGGACGCGACCCGCGTCGCCGGCCGGCTCAGCAGACCTGCGTCAGGAGCGGATACGGGTTGACGGCCGGATCGCCGTAGCCCGTGTCGATCACCGAGTAGCCGTACGCGCTCTGCGGCCACGAGTCCGCCGACGGCGTGTTGTACGGATGCCATTCGAAGTGGTCATGCGACGGGCCGCCCTGTGCGTCGCCGGTGTCGCCGACGTACCCGATGACGTCGCCGGCGTGCACCGGCCCGTTCGAGAGCGACGAGTAGCTCGACAGGTGCGCGTTGTAGACGTAGCCGGCCGAGCCCCGCACGTACACGGCGTTGCCGCCGAGCGTGTTGTACGACGTGTTCGCGGTTCCGTCGAACGGCGCGCGGATCGGCGTGCCCGTCGGCGCCAGGATGTCGTTGCCGGCGTGCGGGTGGTAGCCGCCGGCGTATCTCGGGGCCCCGAAGCTGTCGGAGTACGCGCGCGGCTGGTCGACCGGACACACCCTGAACACGCCGCTGCCGCTGACCTGAACGGCCGAGAACGAGTTCTTCCACGCCTTGAGCTGTTTCGCGTACTTGTTGACGAGCTTCATCGCCTCGTCGCGCTTGGACTGGATGTCGTCGTAGATCTGCTTCTGCTGGTCGAGCTTCGCGTCGAGCGCCGCCTGATCGCGCTGCAGGCCGCTCACGAGCTCGGTCTGCCGCTGCTGGAGCCGCTCCTGCGCCCGGGCCTGCGCGGCCAGCTGGTTGCGCAGGTTCTCGACCTGCGTCGCGAGGTCGTTGTCGGTCGCGGCGAGCGCATCGACGTACTCCATGCGATCCGACAGGTCGGCGAACGTCGAGGCGCCAAGGAGGAACTCGAGGCTGCTCGCGGGGCCGTTCATGTACGTCTCACGCAGGCGGTCGTTCAGCTGGCCCTGGACCTCGTCGTACCGGTCCTTGACCTCGCTCAGCTCGCCGCGCGTCTGCATCAGCTGCTCGGTGATCAGCTCGAGCTGTCCCTGCGCGTCGAGGAGCTTGGCCGTGATCCTCGCCGATTCTGCCTCGAGCTGGTCGAGGACCTGCTGCTGCGAGTCGATGTCGTCGCGGAGCTGCGACAGGCGCGCCCTGGCCGCGCTCAACCGCTCCTGGATGCCCGCCTGCGCGGGAGCGACGAACAGGCCCAGCGCCAGCAACACGCACGCCAGACCGACCACGCGGCGGGCGGTGCGTCGGTTGTCGTGGTGCACATCGGCCATGGGGAAGGGCCCCTTGCTTACCGGACGCGTTCGGAGCATGTCAACCGCGGCGACCGTCGGGCACGGCGCCGCGAACCCAGCGTGCCCCTTCCGACGCATGGGTTCAAAGATGGTCTCGACCGCTCCGCCGCAGCCCTTGAGGAGCCGGCACGGTCGGGTCGGCTCCCGGCCTACAGCTCCGTTCCGGGCAGCCCGAGCGACCGGGCGATCAGGAGCCGCTGGATCTCGCTGGTCCCCTCGCCGATCTCGAGGACCTTGGCGTCGCGGTAGTGCCGGGCGACGGGGACGTCCTCGATGTAGCCGTAGCCGCCGTGCACCTGGACGGCCTCCCGGGCGCACTCGACGGCGATCTCGCTCGAGTACAGCTTCGCGATCGCGGCCTCGGTCTTGAACGGACGGCCGCGGTCCCGCAGCCACGCGGCGCGCAGATACGCGGACCGGGCGTTCTCGACCTTGACCTTCATGTCGGCGATCTTGAACTGGAGCGCCTGGAACGCGCCGATCGGGCGCCCGAACGCCTCGCGCTCGGCGGCGTATCGAACGCTCTCCTCCAGACAGCCGCGCGCGAGCCCGGTGGCGATCGCGGCGATCGCGACCCGGCCGTCGTCGAGGATCTCGAGGAACTGCGCGTAGCCGCGGCCACGGTCGCCGAGGACGTTCTCCTCGGGTACGCGGACGTCGTCGAACGTCAGCTCGTGCGTGTCGCTCGCGTGCCAGCCGATCTTCCGGTACGGCGGCCCGATCGAGATCCCCGGCGTGTCGAGCGGAACCAGGATCATCGTCAGCCCGCCGGCCTCCTCGTCCCGCGCGGCGACGGCGCACACCTTCGACAGCGCCGTCCCGCAATTGGTGATGAACGCCTTGGTGCCGTCGATCCGCCACTCCCCCGCGTCCAGCCGCGCGCGCGTCCGCACCGCGCGCGCGTCGGATCCCCCGCCCGGTTCGGTGAGCGCGAACGCGCCGAGCACCTCGCCGCGGCACATCGGGCCGAGCCACGTGGCTCGCTGCTCCGGCGTTCCGAATCGGTGGATCGGGTTGGCGCCCAGCCCGACCGCCGCCTCGACGGTGATGGCGACGGAGGAGTCGACGCTGCCGAGCTCCTCCAGACACAGACACAACGTGACGAGGTCCGAGCCGAGCCCGCCGTCCTCCTCGGGGAACGGAAGGCCGAACACGCCGAGCTCGCCCAGGCGGCGGACGATCTCGAGCGGGAACGTGCCGTCGCGGTCGTGCGCCGCGGCGGCCGGCGCGACGACCTCCCGCGCGAACGCTCGGACGGCGTCGCGGAACGCGAGCTGGTCCTCGGTCGGGTCGAGGTCCGTCTCGCGTCACCTCCGCGCGATCAGCTCTGGTTCGATGAGCGCCTGTGTCCAGTGCGTGCGCTCGAGCGTCGCTCGCGCCTCGTCGGCGGCCTCGATGCCGCCGACCGCGTCGGCGCCGAAGAGCTCGGCGACGAGCCACACCTGCGCGGCGACCTCCTTGGACCGGCCGCGCCGGCGGACGCCCTCCAGTGCGCGCGTGGCGTGATCGAGCGCGGCCTCGCGGTCGCCCTCCGCGAGCAGGATGGCCGTTTCCGCCTCGAGCATCCAGCCGAGCGTGTCCGCGTTGTCGCCCGTCCGGACGTACGTCGCCGTCTCCTCGACCACCTGGCGCGCCGCCGCGATCTCCCCCACGTCGGCGAGCGTGCGCGCGAGCGCCCACGCGGTCCACGTGACGATGCTGCGGTCCTTGAGGTCGCGACAGATGCGATACGCCTCGCGGAGGTCCTTCACGGCGTCGTCGAGCCGGTGCTCCAGCCGACGACAGATCCCGCGCGACGTCAACGCGCTCGCGAGCTCCCACCGCGCGCCGAGCTCTCGGAACGAGGTCGCCGACCGGTCGAGATGCGGCTCGGCCTCCTCGAGCCGCCCCAGCCGCCGGAGCGAGTTGCCGACGGACTCACGCGCCGTCGCGATCGAGAACGCGTCGCCGGTCGCCTCGGCGATCGCGAGCGCGCGCGACGCGAGCGACAGCGTCTCCTCCTCGTCGCCGATCTCGGAGACGATGTTGGCGACCGCGACGAGCGCGCGCGTCTCGGCCCACGGGTCGCCGTCGGCATTCGAGCGCGCGACGTCGAGCGCCTCCTCGAACATCGCGCGGGCCCCCTCGAGATCACCGCGCCAGTACGGTGCCCAGCCCGCCTGCAACAGCGTCCGAGCGAGCGTCCGAGGATCGCCGAGCGCGCGGGCCGCATCCAGCGAGCGATCCAGATACGCCGTGGCCGCCTCCCGCTCGCCGCGGATCGACAGCGCGATGTCCCCGATGAACCGCGACGCCTGCGCCGAGATCCGCGTGTCGTTGCCGGCGACCTCCAAGGCGCGCTCGAGCGGTCCGACCGCGCCCTCGAAGTCGCCGAGCCAGTAACGCGCCTCGCCGAGGTTGGCGAGCATCGACGCCTCGCGGACGCCCCAGTCCCGATCCGGACCCGCGAGCGCGAGCGCCCGCCCGTAGAGCTCAGCGGCCGGGCGCGCCTGTGAGGCGTCCATGGCGAGCCCGCCCGCATACGCGAGCGCGTCGATCGCCCGCTCGGCGGGCGTGCGATCGCCGGGGTCGAGGTCGAGCGACATCCGCGCCGCCTGCTCGAGGTGGTACGCGAGCGACCGCGGATACCGCGTGCGGAGCTCGTCGTCCGACTCGACCCGGTCCGCGATCCGAAGGTGCAGCCGCATCCGCTCGCGCTTCGGAAGCGAGTCGTACGCGACGTCGCGGACGATGCCGTGGCGGAAGTGCCACGTCTCGCGGTCGTCGTCGTCGCGGACGAGCAGCTCCTCGTCCTCGAGCACCGCGAGCACGTCCGGATCGACGTCGGTGATCATGGAGAGGTCCGTCGTCGAGAACGTGGAGCGCGAGAACACCGAGGCCTTGCGGACCAGGTCGCGCGCCGGCGCGGAC
>JBKPTC010000147.1:0-7656 GCA_046735355.1 bacterium | reverse complement strand
GAACTGCGCGTCCCACGCGCGCGCGTCCCACAGCCTGGGATGGATCAGGACGACGGCGGCGCCGTCGCCGGCTACCTCGTACCACAGCTCGCCGTGGTCGACGCCGACGGTTGCCTCGTGCGCCATCGCCGTCACATCCGGAACGAGAGGAAGTCGAGCACGAGCTTGTTGAACTTGTCCGGCCTGCGGACGTTGACGGGCTGGTCGGCGCCCGCGATGACGCGCTTCTGCGCGCCGGGAACGCGCTCCGCGATCAGATCCGACATCCGATGCACCTCCTCGACGTCGTGGTCGCCGACGACCACGAGGGTAGCGGCCTGGATCTCGCCGAGCCGCTCGATCGCCGGCGGCGCCGGATCGGCGAGCGACGCATCGACCGCGTAGACGCCGACGTTGTCGAGCGCGACATCGCGGATCAACGAGTCGGCCTCGGGATCGGTCGCGAGCGGCGCCCAGACCGCAAGCTCCATCTCCATCGCCTGACGCGGATCGCCCGCGTCGACCGCGGACCGGATCTCGGCCACGAGCACCTCGATGCCGCGGTCGCCCCACGCGTGTCCCGACACGAGCGGCGCGACGGGAACGATCGCATCCACCAGATCGGGATGCGCGATCGCGAAGTCGATCGCGATCTGCGCGCCGGTCGAGCATCCCACGATCGCGCACCGCGCGATGCCGAGCGCCTCGAGTACAGCCACGAGATCGCCCACCTCCGAGTACCGCTCGGTCGGGCCCGGCGAACGACCGTGTCCGCGCTGGTCGTACCGGATGACGTCGTGTTGCCCGGCGAACGCCTCGACCTGTGGCTCCCAGATGCGGCGATCCCACAGCGCCCCGTGCACCAGGACGACGGGAAAGCCCTCCCCCGCTCGCTCGTAGTACAGCTCACCACCGGCGACGGGCACCGAGCCGGAGCGCAGCTCGATCACGCGGAGGCGAACCTCGGTGCGAGCTTGTCGTACGTCTGCGACAGCAGCTCGGGCAGCACGCGGGTCTCGCCGACGACCGGCATGAAGTTGGTGTCGCCGCCCCACCGCGGAACCACGTGCCAGTGCAGATGCGCCGGGATGCCGGCTCCCGCGACGCGCCCGAGGTTGAGCCCGACGTTGAACCCGTGCGGGTCCGACGCCTCGCGCAGCACACGCACGCTCCGCTGGAGCAGCTCGAAGATCTCGGCCGTCTCGTCCGGCTGGAGGTCCTCGAGGTCGCCGGCGTGCCGGGTAGGAAGCACGAGCAGATGCCCGGGGTTGTACGGATACTTCGCGAGCGTGACGAACGCGAGCGCGCGGCGCTCGAGCACGCGGGCCTCCGCGCCGTCTTCGGCCAGGAGCGCGCAGAACACGCATGCATCCGGATCGTCGTGGGGGCCGTCGCGGTGCGATTCGATGTACTCCATCCGCCACGGCGACCAGATGCGGTCCACCGCGGTCAGCCTTCGGAGGACGCCGCCGGACCCGTCGCGAACGCGCGCTGCTCGAGCGAGCGGGTGCGCGCCTCCTCGACGAGCGCTTCGACGAACTCGTCGACGTCGACGCCCTTCGTCTCGCTTCCCGAGCGGTCCCGGACGGTGAGCCGGCCGGACTCGATCTCCTTGTCGCCGATGACGAGGGTGTACGGCGCCTTCATCAGCTGTGCGTTCCGAACCTTCTTGCCGACCGTCTCGGAGCTGTCGTCGACCGACGGCCGCAGCCCGGCCAGGCGGAACCGCTCCGCGAGGCCGCGCGCGTGCTCGACGTGCCGGTCGGCCACCGGCACGAGCCGGACCTGCTCGGGCGAGAGCCACAGCGGGAACGCGCCGGCGTAATGCTCGATCAGCACGCCGCTGAACCGCTCGAGCGTTCCGAGGATCGCCCGGTGGACCATGACGGGCCGGTGCCGCTGGTTGTCCTCGCCGACGTACTCCATCTCGAACCGCTCCGGCAGCCCGAAGTCGACCTGAACCGTCGTCAGCTGCCACAGCCGGCCGATCGCGTCGCGGAAGTGGAAGTCGACCTTGGGCCCGTAGAACGCGCCCTCGCCCTCGGCGACCTCGTACGCCAGGCCGCTGCGGTCGAGGGCGAACCGGAGCGCCTCGGTCGCCCGCTCGGCCATCTCCCGCGTGACGATGGACTTTCCGGGAAGCGTCGACAGGCTCACGACGGGGTCGTCGAAGCCGAACGTGCGATGGATCTCGAGCGTCAGGTCGAACACCGCGAGGATCTCGTCGATCAGCTGGTCGGGCGTGCAGATGATGTGCGAATCGTCCTGCGTGCCGCCGCGGATGCGCATCAGCCCGTGGAGCGCGCCGAGCTGCTCGTGGCGGTAGATCGTTCCGAGCTCGGACAGCCGGATCGGCAGCTCGCGATACGAGCGGACGCTCGACTTGTAGATCAGCACGTGGAACGGGCAGTTCATCGGCTTGACGTAGTAATCCGACTGCTCGTCGTGCATCGGCGGATACATGTTCTCCGCGAACTTCTCCAGGTGCCCGCTCGTCTCCCACAGGACCGACCGCGCGATGTGCGGGGTGACGACGAGGTCGTAGCCGCGCGCGAGGTGGAGGTCGCGGACGTAGTCCTCGAGCTGCTTGCGGAAGATGCCGCCCTTCGGATGCCAGACCCACAGCCCGGGGCCGAGCTCCTCCGGCGAGGAGAACAGGTCGAGCTCGCGGCCGAGCCGCCGATGGTCGCGCTTCTCGGCCTCCTCGAGCCGGGTCAGGTACACGTCGAGGTCGGCCTGGGTGGCCCACGCGGTGCCGTAGATCCGCTGGAGCATCGGCCGGCGCTCGTCGCCGCGCCAGTACGCGCCTGCGACCTTGGTCAGGCGGAACGCGCCGAGGCGGCCGGTCGACGGCACGTGCGGTCCGAGACACAGGTCGGACCATCCACCCTCGTGGCCCCCTCCCGCGCCGTCGTTGCGGTACACGCTGACGGCGTCGCCGGTCGCGCCCTCGGCCGCGTCGAGCGACTCGATGATCTCCCGCTTGTACGGCTGGTCGGCGAACCGCTTGAGCGCCTCGTCGCGCGAGAGCTCCTCCCTCACGAACGGCTGGTCGAGCTGGACGAGCTCGTTCATGCGCTGCTCGATCTTCGGCAGGTCGTCGGTCGACAGCGGCTCCGGGAGCTCGAAGTCGTAGTAGAACCCGTCCTCGATCGGCGGTCCGATCGCGTACTTGGCCTCCGGATACAGGTCGGTCACCGCCTGCGCCATGACGTGCGCCGTCGAGTGCCGCAGCACGTGTAGCCCGTCGGCGGATTCCGGGAGGACGGCGACGACCTCGTCGTCGGCCGGCGGGACGAAGGAGAGGTCGACGAGCGCACCAGCGGATCGCGCGGCGATCGCGGCCGGCGGGAGCGCGCCCGCGAGCGGCTCCCCCTCAGGAAGCTCGACGGTGCGGCCGTCCACGGTGATCGCCGGCATGAGCGGGTCATCGTATCGCGACCGCTCACGGCCCCCGCCGTGAGCGCCCGCCGAAGCGACCGGCTACTCGTACGCGATGGCCGACAGGACGTCGAGCCGCGCGGCCCGCCACGCCGGGACGACCGCCGCGCCGACGCCGAGGATCGCGGCCGCGACCACGAACAGGGCGAGCTCCAGGAACGGGATCGCGAACCGCTCGATGCCGAGGTCCGACAGCGAGCGCTGCATCACCCAGCCGAACACCACGCCGACGACGATGCCGAGCAGCGCGCCGAGGACCGCGATGATGACGGCCTCGACGCGGATCATCCCGCGCACCTGCCGGCGCGTCATGCCGACCGCGCGGAGCAGCCCGATCTCGTGGACGCGTTCGTAGATCGACAGGCTGAGCGTGTTCGCGATGCCGAAGGACGAGATGAAGATCGCGAGCGCGAGCAGGACGAACACCAGGACGAGGATCTGGTTCACCTGATCGATCGACTGCTGCTTGAACTCGGCCTGGTCGTGGACCTCGACGTTCGGATAGTCGCGTGCCACGCCGTCGATCGCCTCCCGCGCGCGCTCGACCGGCACGTCCTCGCCGGCCTTCACGAACACGATCGAGTCGAGGAGCCCCGTGAAGTTGCGGTCGTACGCATCGAGCGAGATCGCGTAGTCGTTGAGGAACTGGTTCGTCTCGTACACGCCGCCGATAGAGAACGTCTGGCGGCCCGTCCGGTTGAAGAGCACCGACACGCGGTCGCCCGTGTGCCAGCCGTGCGACCGAGCGACGTTTCGCGACACGATCATGTCGGACGGGTCGTCGAGCGAAGCGATGGAACCGGAGACCATGTCGATGTTGGTGGTCTGCACGATGGTGGCCGGATCGACGCCCGACATGAACACCACGCTGCCGGCGACCTTCGCGGCGTTCTGCCGGAACGGCGAGACGGCCGCCAGCTCCGGCCGCTCGGACAGGTCCTGTGCGAGGCGCGAGCTGAACGGGCCGAACTGCGTGCTCGTCAGGATGAAGTCGGCGCGGATCGTCTCGTCCAGGACGGCGGTCACCGACGCCTTCAGCGACGCCGCGAACACGGCGATGAACGTGACCAGACCGAGCCCGATCATGAGCGCCGCCGACGTCGACGCCGTGCGGCGAGGGTTCCGCATCGCGTTCTCGCGACCGAGCTTTCCTGAGACGCCGCGCGACCGGAACGGCGCGCCGATCCAGGCCGACAACGGACGAGCGATGAATGGGGAGAGCAGCGCGACACCGAGGAACGTCGAGGCCGCGCCGGCGCCGACGATCGCGGCGGCGTTGGACGGCCCGCCGAACAGCCCGTATCCGATCAGCGCGAGGCCGAGCGCCGTGATGAGACCGCCGATCGCGAGCCGCCGTCGGACCGAGGCGCCCGGGGCGACACCGGTCTCGCGGAGCGCCTGGATCGGCGCGACGCGGGCGGCACGGCGCGCCGGCGAGACCGAGGCGACGACCGTGATGATCGTTCCGATCAGCAACGACACGACGACCGTCCGAGGGCGGACCTGCATCGTGGTCGTCGGCAGGTCGAATCCGAGCAGCGAGAACAGCGTCTGGAGCACCTTCGCGAGCAGCAGGCCGACTCCGAGGCCGACGACCGAGGCGAGGACGCCGATGATGAACGACTCGACCAGGACGGACGTGAGCACCTGCCGGCTCGTGGCGCCGATCGCGCGGTACAGCCCGAGCTCCCGCGTCCGCTGCGTCACGATGATGTTGAACGTGTTGAAGATGATGAACGCGCCGACGAACAGCGAGACGAACGCGAACACCAGCAGCGCGGTTCGGAGGAACCCGAGCGCCTGGGCCGTCTGCTCGGCCTGCTGAGTTGCGACGTCCGTCGCGGTGACGGCCTCGAACCCCTTCGGCAGCACGTCGCCGACCCGGCGGGCCAGCGCGGTCGCACCGACCTCGTCGTCCGCGACGACGTAGATGTGATCGAGCGTTCCCTCCCGGCTGAACAGTCGCTGCGCCGTCGGCAGGTCGAAGATCGTGACCGTCGCCCCGGCGAGACTGTCGGCGTCGCCGAAGCCGACGATGCCCGAGACGGTGTACGCATCCGTTCCGGCCTGGGTGATCACTCGGACGCGGGAGCCGACGGACAGGCCGTGATCGGACGCCGTCGAGGCGTCGATCGCGATCTGGTCGTCGGCGGACGGCGCCGCTCCCTCGCGCAGCGTCGCCGTCGTCGTGTTCGGATCCCACGAGTTCCCGAGCGTCGGCGCCTGCCCGGTCTGGATCGTGTCGCCCGTCTTCGGATCGATCAGCTGCGCGTAGCCGGCGACGTCGCCGTCGGCCGCGCGAACGCCGTCGACGGCGCGCACGTCGTCCAGGACCGACTCGGGTATCGGGTTCCGCTCCTCGGTGGGTCCGCCCGACCCTTCGGCGATGCCCGCGTCGAAGGCCGAGCGCGCCTGCACGACCACGTCCGTTCCGGCGTAGATGTCGCCGAACAGCCGGTCGAACGTCGTCGTCGCCGTATCGGTCAGGACCAACGTGCCGGCGACGAACCCCACGCCGAGCACCACGGCGAGCGCGGTCAGCAGGAGCCGCAGCTTGCGCGCGAGGAGGCTCTTGATCGTCGCCCGCCACACGGGCTAGGCCTCGAGCGACTTCATCCGATCGAGCACCTTCTGCGCCGTCGGATCGGTCATCTCGTCGACGATGCGTCCGTCGGCGAGGAACACGATGCGGTCCGCGTACGCGGCCGCGGTGGGGTCGTGCGTCACCATCACGATCGTCTGTGTGTGATCGTCGACCGCGCTGCGCAGGAACGACAGGAGCTCCGCGCCGGACCGGGAGTCGAGGTTGCCCGTCGGCTCGTCGGCGTAGACGATCTCGGGTCGGCTCACCAGCGCGCGGGCGCCCGCGACGCGCTGCTGCTGGCCGCCCGACAGCTCGCTCGGCCGGTGATCGAGCCGGTCGCGCAGACCGACGGTGTCGACGACCTCGTCGAACCACGCGCGATCGGGCTTGGTTCCGGCGATGTCGAGCGGCAGCGTGATGTTCTCGGCCGCGGTTAGCGTCGGCACCAGGTTGAAGGTCTGGAAGACGAACCCGACCTTCTCCCGCCGGAGCAGCGTCAGCTCCTTCTCGGACAGGGTCGTGAGGTCGACGTCGCCGATGAACACCCGGCCGGACGTCGGCGTGTCGAGGCCCGCCATGCAGTGAAGCAGCGTCGACTTGCCGGACCCCGACGGGCCCATGATCGCGGTGAACCGGCCCGACCCGAACTCGACCGAGACGTCGTCGAGCGCGATGACGCTCGCGTCGCCGGTGCCGTATCGCTTCGTGAGGTCGACCGCGCGCGCGGCGACGGCGGCTCGTTGCTCGGTCTGCATCTCGCGGCTCCCCCGTCGCGACGTGTCCCCTCAAGGTACGCAACGGACCCATGTGCGGCATCCGTTCCGGTCAGATGCATCGAACTGTCGCACGTCCGCGGGGCGGCCACGTCCTGACGAGGTGCCGCTGGACGCAACGGCCGGGCGGGAGTACGGTGGGCGCGCCCTTCGAACTCGCTGGCGGGGCGTGCGAGGGGGACATCTTCCCCAGTAGAAGGGTGTCGTCGGAAGGTCCCGCCCCACCCCTTTGTGGGTGGCCGACGCGAACAGACGGATCCGTGGGACGCGGGCATCCACGGATCCGTCTGCCGTTTCCCACCGGTTCGCCTCGTCCGAGACGGCCACCGATCGCCGGAATGACCTCCGTCCGACGACACGCGGCGATCGCGCTCGTGCGTCAGCGCCGAGGATCAGCCGGCCGTCACGGTTCGAGGGCTCGTAGGACGCAGAACTCGTTGCCCTCGGGGTCGCGCATCACGGTCCAGTGAACGTCACCCTGGCCGATGTCGGCCTTCGTGGCTCCGAGCGCGATCAACCGCTCGACCTCCTCGGCTGGTGACGTGTCGACCGGGCTGACGTCGATGTGCAGTCGGTTCTTGGTCGTCTTGCCCTCCGGCACGACGATGAAGACGATCGTCGGAGGCGACGGCTCACGCCGAAGGCGCGCCGTCCACTCGGCCCAGTCATTCTCGGTCGAGACGTCCGGCGGACCGATCTCGACCAGGTTGTCCTCTTCATCGAGTTCATCGAGGATCCGGTAGCCGAGAACCGAGCACCAGAACTCGGCGAGCGTCTTCGGGCGCTCGCAATCGATCACGATCTCGGTGAACCGGCTGACCAAGGGAACCTCCGAACAAGGAACGTCCGAGCTAGCTCGCGAGCTTCATCCGCCGACGC